>CAUPXM010000014.1:0-52897 GCA_963515585.1 uncultured Campylobacter sp. | reverse complement strand
CATAAATACAAGGAATAACTTCTTTTCCTGTTTTGTCTATGAAGCCGGATTTCTCATCTTTTTTGACTGAAGCTAAGCCTTCTTTAAAATCACAAGCTCCATCATAAATACAAGGAATAACTCCTTTGCCGGTTTTATCTATGAAGCCAAATTTCTTATCTTTTCCGACCCAAGCTAAGCCTTCTTTAAAATACCTAACTCCATCATAAATACAAGAAATAACTTCTTTGCCGGTTTTATCTATGAAGCCAAATTTCTTATCTTTTTTGACAATGCCTAAGCCTTCTTTAAAATCCCAAGTTCCATCATAAATACAAGGAATAACTTCTTTGCCAGTTTTATCTATGAAGCCAAATTTCTTATCTTTTTTGACTGAAGCTAATCCTTCGCTAAAATCCCAAGCTCCATCATAAATACAAGGAATAACTTCTTTGCCAGTTTTATCTATATATCCCCATCTTTCATCTTTTTTGACTAAAGCTAAGCCTTCGAAAAAGTATAAAGCGTCATCATCAATATAAGGAGCAATATATTTGCCAGTTTTATCCTTCAATTGCAATCCACCATATATTTCGACCACCCAATCTAAACCTTCACGGAAGCTCCAAATAATATCATAGATACAAGGGGCAACTTCTTTACCAGCTTGGTCTATAAAGCCCCATTTTCCATCTTTTTTTACTGCAACTAAAATCATCTCAATCCTTAGTTTTAAAATTTGATTTCCGCGTAAGCAGCTTTTAGCTTCTGAAAAAGCGGGGCGAACGAAACGCCGTTTACGCGGACGTTTGCGATCGTCGTGATGAAATTCGTATCGCGCTGCCACCGCGGCACGAGATGATAGTGCACGTGCTCGGCTATGCCCGCACCCGCGGCGGCGCCGAGGTTCATGCCGATATTTACGCCGTTTGCGCCCAGCGTGCGCTTTAAGATCCCCACTCCGGCGCGCACGTAGCGGCTCATCTCCGCCCACGTATCATCGCTAAGACACTCGATATTATCGACATGCTCGTAAGGTATGACCATAAACGCGCCCGGGCTGTAGGGGTAGAGGTTCATCACCCCAAAGCAGTGCCGCGCGCGAAAAAGAACGCCGTTGCGATCGTCGAACGCCGCATCCGCCGCCGCGTCGCAAAAGGGACAGCCGCTTCTTTTTTCGGTAAAATATTCGCTTCGCCAAGGGGCGCAAAGATAATCCATCTCTTTTTCCTTTCCGAAATTCCAAAATTCTATGGAATTTTAAAATTTGCATTTCGCAAAATTCTATGAAATTTGGAATTTAAAACTTCTAAATTTCATAGAATTTTAAATTTATGCGGCCCGCGCTTGCTCGCACGGCGCAAAGTTGCGCGCGCGGGGTACGCGCTCTTTACAAATCTCGGGCTGCGCAAGGCGCTTCGGTGCGACATACACTCCGCGGATCAAAGCGCACGGCGGGCGATATTAAATCCGCGGCAGTTTGCGCGGCGTGCCATAACAAGCTCGCGATGCCAAAGCGCACGTACGCCTACACGACTGCAATATCGAATCTACACGGTCGTTTGCGCGGCGCATTATAACAAAACTTTGACGCACTCACAGGCACGGTGCGCGATGCCAAACCTGCGCCGCAATCACCGTCGCGACACGCGATAAAATTTAACGCGGCGCGGTCACGGCGCAGCTGTATTGCAGCTGCGGCTTAATCGCGGCGTATCACAGGGTATCGCAGCCCTGCTAAGCCCCTACGCCGTCCGCTTTTGTGGTAGCTCGCTTTGCGCAGTTATCGTACGCGTAAGCTCCTCTGGGCGACTTAGGTCGCGAGCTGTGATTAAATTTACAGCGCCATTTAATCGCCAATACCGAAGCGCTAGGCATACAAGGAGCTACGATAGACGCGCAATTCTCGGCGCTCAATGCTACAAGCACAACCCCACGCGCGAAGCTTCACAAACGTAAAGCTAAATTTAAACCCGCGCTTTTTGCACTAGCTCGTGATACGACGGAAAGCTATACAAACGAAAGGCGTAAATTTAAACCTCGCTCCGCAACCGCTCGCGCAGCGCGTGATAATGAACTCACGATGCCAAAGCGCAGCGTGAATTCTCGCGCGATGTGCGATATTAAATTGCGCCGCGGCGCTAAATTTAAAGAGCCGTTAAATTTTAAAGTCCACTGAATTTTACGAATTTTAAAATTTACCGCCTTAAAATTTCACTCCCTTCGCTAAATTTAACTTCTCGTTCCGATCCATTCTCGTGCGATCAAACAAACGGGTTTAAATTTACCGCCCGCGCCGAGTTTTATCTCGCGCAGTGCCGCGCCGACGTCATTTTGGCGCATAAAATGCTCGCCGATCAAAAACGCATCGACGCCCGCCTCGTGCAAGCTTTTAAGCTGTTCGTGAGAGTGCAGACCGCTTTCTGCGACGATGATCTTGCCGTTTGGAATCAGCGGGATTAGCCGCTCGCTCAAGCTCGTATCGACCTCGAAAGTCTCTAAATTTCGATGGTTGATGCCGATAATACCCGCACCTGCGAAGACCGCCTTTTTCAGATCGTCCTTATCGTGGATCTCGCACAGCGCCCGAAGCCCCAGCCTGTGGGCAAATTCGAGCAGCTCTCTTAGCTGTTTGCCTTCCAGAGCTTTGGCGATCAGCAGGATAAAATCCGCGCCGTAAACCAGCGCCTCGAGGATCTGATAGCGATCTATGATGAAATCCTTGCGCAAGATGGGCGTGCGAGTGTAGCGGCGTATCTGCGGGATAAACTCCAAATTGCCTCTGAAATAATGCGGCTCGGTAAGCACCGAAAAGGCGCTCGCACCTGCATTTTCGTACTCCACTGCAAGGCTTAGCGGCTCAAAATCCTCGCGGATGATCCCCTTGCTCGGGCTTGCCTTTTTGATCTCGGCAATGATGCGAAGCGGATCCTTCTCATCGCTTCTAAGCGCGCTTATGACGTCGCGCGGCTCGTAGGGATTGGCGCTTAGCGAGCGGCCGAGCAGATCCTCGGGCAGTCTTTCTTTACGAAGCGCCAGATCCTCGCGAGTGCGTTTTAAAATTTCATCCAAAATCATCGCTACTGCTTTGGTGTCTGGATTTTAGAGCCGGTGGGCTCTTTCGACGTAGAATTTTGCTCTGGCATAAAATCCTGCCTCGATACGGAATTTTGTCTTGACGAGGCAGAATTCTGCACGGCGGAATTTATAGGCGTCGCAAAATTTTCAGAAGCCGCGGAATTTGGTGTCTGGTTTTGAATCGCGGAATTTGCAGACCCGGCAGAATTTTGCGAAGCGGAGTCTTTTGGCGTTAAATCACGCGTTGCAGCGGAGCTCGGACGCGCGGAATCTAACGCAGAGCTTTCGGGCGCCGTAGATTTTATGGAATTAGGCGAAGGAGTTTTTGTTGCCGGGCTTTGCGGCGCCTGATCTTTCGGCGCGGGACCTTTAGAGCCTTTCATCGTAGCGGGATTTTGCGATATGGAATTCTGCGGCGCTACGCCTGTGCCTGCGGCGCACGCATCGATCGCCTCTAAATGCTCTTTGCCTTCGGGGGAATTAAAAAATTCTGAGTCTTTGATCTTAGCCATTTCATTTTTAGCCTTGTCGCACTCGCCAAGCTTGTAGTATCCCCAAGCAAGCGAGTCCAGATAATACGGCGAGTCGGGGGCTTTTTGCAGGGCGCGGCGGACAAGCTCGATGCCCTTGCGAACGTCCAAATCGTGATCTATTAAGATGTAGCCGTAGTAGTTTAGGTGCACGGGGTCTTTAAGTTGCGGCGCGATATTTTCAAATTTTGCCACTACGCTAGACAGGGTTTTAGCGTCCACGCTTTTGCCCGCACTTTCATATTCGTAGATCGCCTCGATCGCCAAAAAGTCGTAATTTTTGGTCTTCATAAACTCATCGCGTGCCATTTTAATCGCGGTTTTATAGTCTTTTTTATGCGCGTAGGCATCGATTAGAAGCTCGCGCTTGTAGTCGTATTTCTTCAAAAGCTCGATTATTTTATCAAAGTCGTTTGAGTAGTAATAAATCGCTATCATATCGTCTAAGAATTTATTATCCCCCTTGGCTTCATACAACGCTTCATCGATCTTAGCGACATCTAAATAGCGCTTATTCGCGCGATACACATCAGCTAGCAGCTCGCACGCCATACCCTGGGCGCAGCCGTAGATGCGCCTGTGCGTCTCTATAATGCGGATAGCTCCGTCCGAATCATCGAGTTTATTTAGCAGCACGTCGCATAATCTGATGAGATTTTCGTCAGTTTTGTCTAGCTCATAGGCTTTTTCGAAATAGGTTTTGGCTAAAGTAAAATTCTCCATCGCATAATATGTCGCCGCTAAGATCGCATAACTACGCGAAACGGGATCTACGGTGACTAGCTTAAGAGCAGCGGTATTAGCATTTAGATTATCTTTAATGCCTAAGTAGTAGCCGATCTTTACTCGCAGATACTCAGAGTCTGAGCTTAGGCTCTTTTCGCCGAGCTTTAAATAGCGCGCCGTATTTTTACGATCTTTGATCGCAAAAGCAGTCTTTAGCGCCTCTAGCAGATAAACGGACGAGCTCGTTTTATTGTATGCCTTTTCGTATAAAAACATCGATGCGACGGGATCTTTATGCAGTAGCTCCAAAGCTGTAAGCAAATCGAAATTTAACTCGGCGTCTTCTTGCGCTCGCATCGCGTGATTTAGCTTTTCTTTGGTTATGCTTTTAGCGCTTACGCCGCGATTTATCAAGCTCTTTTTAATTGCATCTTTTGCACCGTTTTTTGTGCCAATGCTGGAATTCCGATCAGACGCCTTTTTATCCGTAACGGACTGCTTCGCCGCTGCAGCATTCGTCCCACTCTCCGCACTTAGATACTGTGGCGCTAAAATCATCGCCGCGATTAAAATTCCGCTTAAAACCTTACCCCGATACATTCTTCCTCCAATTCTTTAGTATGCGTTTTAAAATATTCCCAAAACGGGAAGCTGCGGCACTGCTTCGGGCGCAGCTCGTAAATCCCGCAGTTGCGCTGCGCCTCGTCAAAAAATACGCACGCCAAACCGCCTTCAAAGGGCTTTTCTTTTACGCTAAATCTAGCGCCTATCTTGTCCAAATACGTCCTTTTAAGCTCCGCGGGCGAAATTTCAAATTTTACCGCAAGTGCCGCGATCTCACTCTCATCTATCCAGATGTAGCCGCTCTCTCCCGTGCAGCACTTACCGCCGCAGCGCTCGCACGCGCTTGCATCGAAGCTGAAGCCGAACTCACTCATAATCCACGCTCGTTAAATTCGCGCTTTTGTAGATCGCGTGGGCTTGTGCGGTGCGCTTTCCGTGCGCACTAGCATAGATCGGAATGGTGATCTCACAGGGCGAGCGCGAGTTCTTACGAGCTTGTAAAAGCGCGAGTTTAGCGGGCTTTGAAATGTCAGGATAGACAAAACCAAGCCTCGTCAAATTTAGCCTAAACTCGCCTAAAAGCTCGCAAATTTTAGCTAGCTTGCCCGCCTCGTAGCAAAAAATAAGCGTACCGCCAGGCTTAAGATGAGCATTCGCAGATCGCACGAAATCCCGTAGGCTAAGGCTTACTGCGCTCTTACTAAGCGCCATATGAGGCTCTTTGCTAAGCGAAATGCGCTCTCGATAAAAGGGCGGATTTGAGACGATAAAGTCAAAACGCTTTTTGCTTTTAAACTCCGCGAAATCCGCGTGCAAAATCTCGGCAGGCAGATCGTTTTGCAAAGAATTTAGCCTTAAGATTTCTAAATTTCGCTCTTGAATTTCTAGCAAGCTTAGATTAATGCTCTCAAAATCGCGCTTTAGTAAAAGCCCTAAAATTCCACATCCTGCGCCCACATCCAGCACGTCGCCGTATATCGCTCGCGGATTTAGCGCGCTTTTTAAACTACGCTCATCGCAAACTGCAAACCAGTCGTCACGCAAGCACTCCGCAGCAAAATCCTCGCGCACCTTGGCGTCTTCAAATTTGCTCGCGAAATCTTTATCGTGCGTCTTTTGAGATTCTAAAGACTGCGCGATTTGCTCGTCACAAAATTTAAAATTTTCACCGCTTGCGATATCAGGCTTTAAAGTATGCCAGGCTTCGTCGCTTTGGAAATCGGAATTTTTGCAGCGCTCGCTTTGAAATTTCTCCTGAAATTCCGCTTGAAATTTCATTTTAAATTCCGCCTTAAGTTCAGCGCAGCCCTTACTTCCAAAATCGCGATCATTCCCCACGCTATGGTTAGCGGCATACGACTCTTCTTTGCTAAAAGCGCAATCCTCGGCGCAAAATTCCGCCTCACCGCCTGCGAAATCCGAAGCGCAAAACTGCGCATTAAAGCCTCCATCTGTCGCGTCTTTAAATTCCGCACCGCAGCTCAGCGCCCAAGAGCCATCTTGCGATGCTGCGTCAGCTTTACGCACGCCTGAGCTTCTTATAAAATTCCACAAAAAAATCGTATCGCTTGTGTAACGATAGCCCTTTTTCGGCTGATAAAGCCTCATCTGCGGATATTTTTGATGATGGTATGAGCGTGATTTATCGCCACCACGATCGATCCACCACTTCTGCTGATGAGATCTCCGCCGACGTAAAGCCCGCTAGTGGCAGTCTGGAGATTTTCATCCACGATCGGCACGCCGTTTTCATCGTAAGCGATGCCGCATTTTTTAAGAAAATCGATCGGGCTCGTGCCGCCGATCGCGTATATCACGCGGTCAAATACGAGCTCGGTGCCATTATCAAATTTTACCAGCACCTTGCCGTTTTCATTCTCAAGAGCCTCTATATCGATACCTAAGCGCAAGATGATGTTGCCGTATTTGGTCTCGCGCATTACGTCGCTTTCATTCGTCTCGTTTAGGCGGGTAAATTTAGCCTTGCGATAGCAAAGCGTCACGACATTGGTCTTACATAGCGCTATAGCGTATTCCGCAGCTGAGTTACCGCCTCCGACGACTAGAATTTTTTCATTAATCGTGCATTTATCTAGATTGAAATTTACGCGTTGCGTGATCGAAGGCGGAATTTTATAAGCGGGCTTATTGGGCTTGCCCATCCTGCCAATTGCGACGATGACGTTGCGCGCGCGGTATCCAGCCGAGCTAGTCGTGATATAAAACTCATCTGCGTGCTTTTCGATCTTTTCGACCTCACTTTTGAAATTCGTATCGATTTCGTCGCTATCTAAGAGCTCGTCGAAATAATTTAGCACGCTCTCTTTTGTGCCGGTTTCAAACGAAATAGAGCCGCGCGTCTCGCTGTCAAAGCCCTTATATTCTTTATCGACGCGCTTTTTATCTTTGTAAAACTGCCTAATCGTTTGAGAGTGGTTGTCGCCTTTTTCAAGCAGAAGCACGTGCGCAAGCCCGTTTCTTTTGGCTTCTACTACGGAAGCGATGCCGCAAGGACCGCCGCCGATCACCGCCAAGTCGTAAACGTCTATCATAAATTTCCTTTAATCTTTTAAATTTCATACGAAATTATAGTAAAAATTCCATTAAAATCAGTGGAATTTCCTAGCAATTTCGCAGCTTAAATTTAAAATTTTAACGCTTTAAGATGCTTGCTTGGCTAAATTTGAAAAGACATAATTTTCTCCGTTTAAATTTTAAATTCCAAGACGCCAATCCGTTTGTAAAAACTAGCGCGGCAGAAGCTGCAGAAGCGGCGAATTTAAAATTTTACTTCGCCAAGATAGAATTTTGCGAGCTAAAATAAAGCGGCAAGAGCGGTGAAATTTTAAAATTTTACCGCCCAGGCAAGGGTTTTTAGTAGAATCTTTAAAGCTAGTTGAAATTTAGCGTATATTTTATGCTAAAGTTAAATTCCATATCTTTCTCGACCTTTGGAAAGCTACCTTTTGTGCGCTCGACCGCGCTTAACGCGCCCTCATCAAGCGAATCGACATTCGAAGAAGACGTAACGCGAAGGCCCTTAACATCACCGCTTGCCGTATATGTAAAGTGCACGCCTACGACGCCGATTTTACGCATACGTTGCGCATTTTTAGGGTAGTGCGACTGCGCGTAGCGCGAAATGATGGCGAAAATTTTCTTGCCGACATCGCTATTGCTAGGATCGCCGCGGCTTGTTATAGCGTCGCTACCGCCGCCTGCGCTACTGGAGCCCCCGCCCCCGCCGCTACCTAGCGAAATAGGCTTTGTGGGGTCAAACTTCGCCGTTAAATTCCTATCGCTGCTTTGAACTTTATGCTCTTTTTTCGGCTTAGGTTTTTCGATCGGTTTTGGTTTTTCTACTGGCTTTGGCTTGGGCTTTTCGACCGGTTTGGGTTTTTCGACTACGGGCTCCGGTATCGGCTCGGGTTCAGGAATCGGCTCAGGCTCCGGTATCGGTTCCGGCTCAGGCGGAGTTGGTTCCGGTTCGGGCTCGGGCTCCGGCGGAGTGGGCTCGGGCTCCGGTTCAGACTCGGACTGATCGGAAGGAGGCGGGATATTCGGCTCATCCGAGATATCGCCCTGCCTAGCCTCGTCCGTTATACTATCGATGGAAAAGGCTATCATATCGGGCATGCTAGGCGGCTTCGGCGCCGAGGATATAAATACGAAAACACCCACAGCGATGATGCAATGCAGCACCAAAGATACGATAAAACCTACTGCGCTATCTTTATTCATTGCTCTTTTTCGGTCACGATCGCAAATTTTTCATGGCCTGCCTTTTTTAGGACATCCATGATCGAAATGAAAGAGGAAAATTTCGAGTCTTTATCGTTTTTTAGCACGACAAGATCGTTTTTATCGAGTGCGGCAATTTTTTTCTCAAGCTCATCCTCGCTTATTGCGACATCGTCTAGATAAATTTTAGATTCGCTATCCACTTTGATGGTAACTTTTTTATCCTCTTGCGGATTTTGCGAGCTTGAAGAAGATGGAAGATTTACCTTGATATGCCCCTGCGCAATGAAAGTCGAGACACTAAGCACGATCGCTAACAGCACCAGCATAATGTCGATGAACGGAACGATATTTAGCCCGTCTCGTCTAGGGATACTCATCTTTCTACCTCATCGTAGCGGTTTAGAAGCACATCTACCTTGCGGACGAAACCATTGTAGATGATAAGAGTAGGTACGGCGACGACTAGACCGGTAGCCGTAGCTTTAAGGGCAAGCGAGAGACCTTGCATGATAGCCTTGGTATCGATACCGCTTGCAGTACTCATATCAAAAAATGTGATCATAATGCCGATGACAGTACCTAAAAGACCGATGTACGGAGCATTTGAATAAACAATATAAAGCGTCGTTAAATTTTTTGTCAGAGCCTCTTCATATAGCGCCTTGCTTTTGTAATCGCTCGCCTTAACCTTCGAATAAAAAAGCAGCCTTTCGATAGTAAACCACACGACTAAAAAGCTCATAAATCCGAGGATCGCAAAGATAATGTAATCCACGTAATGCGCCAAAAATTCCATAATGCCCATAAGCTCTCCTTAAGAATTTTAAAATTTTATAAATTTAGCAGATCGATTTGCTAAAAAATGAGCGATTTTATCAAAAGTAGATTTAATTTTTACTAAAATTTTGATGAGCGATATTTAAATTATATTTTATCATTTAGCTTTATTTAATGATAACAAAGCATTCAGAGCTAAAATTCTAATAATTTTAAAATGTCTTGATAATTAATATAAAATAAATGATTAATTTTATATTATTCGCCATTTTTTAATCTCATTATCATTTAGGAGTTTCGTATGAAAAAATTTCATCTGGCTTTGTCTTTGTGCGCGGTTCTTTGCTTAAGCGCACAAGCAGACGAGAAATCAAGCGCTACGGACGCATCCAAAAGCAAGGATTCAAATACGCAAAGCCTAGGCGTAATCGAAGTTACTAGCGATTCTAGCACGCCTAGCACCGTGGATGATATCAAAATCAATACTCGCAACGCTACGCTCATCAAAGATGTATTTCGCGACATCCCAGGCGTTTATGTGGGCGGCACCAACGGCATGAATCAAAAAATTTATATGCGCGGCGTGAGCGATCGCGGTCTAAATATCACGATTGACGGCGCGAAGCAAAACGGCAATACCTTTCATCACAACGCCGATTTACTAATCGATCCTGATCTTATCAAAGCCGTAGAGGTCGATGTAGGCGCGCGCTCAGTCGTGAACGGCTCGGGCGCTTTGGGCGGCTCAGTTGCCTTCAGGACGGTAGACGCTTCTGACATGCTTGAGGACGGTCAGGATATCGGCGCCAAGCTCAAAGTGGGCTATACGAGCAATAACGAAGGCTATTCGCAAAGTGCGATGCTCTACGGCAGAGCGTTTGATAGCCTAGATATGCTTGCTGCGTTTAAGCACTACGGATACGGCTTCGGCGAATCGGGCAACGGCAAGCCTACGGGCGGCGACGGCAACGATATAAATTATTTATTAAAAGCGGGCTATAGCTTTTTGGATTTTCATAAAATTTCGCTCTCTACCGAGCATATGCAGTATAAAGGTCTCTATCCGCTGCGGGCGGAATTCGGCTCATGGCTAAACGGACAGCTGGATAACCGCAAATACGAGCGCGATACACACACGATCAAATACACATATAATCCAAGCGACCTGCTAGAGCTCGACATCACGGGATATTACACCAAGCATCAGCGCATCGGATCAACCTCGACAAATGTAAAATGGGGCGTCGAGACCAAGGGCGGCAAAATCGGCGCTAAGAGTAAATTTGAAACGGGCGATTTGGCTCATACGCTGCGCTACGGCTTTGATTACTACCGCTCCGAAAACTACGTCAAGCCTGGGAATTTACGTCCGGAAAGGGTTGATAACTACAGCGTCTATTTAGAGGATGCTATGCGATACGGCGGGCTTACGATAACTCCTGGCGTGCGCTACGAAAGGCACGAGCTAAAGACTTACAACGGCAGAGGCGCTAATATCTCTAGCTACAAATATAAATTCGACGAAGTAAGCCCCGCCTTGGCGCTTGATTACGAGATCGGCGCGGGATTTGGAGCGTTTGCGAGCTATGCGCGAGTATTTAGAGGACCTGATGTAATGGAGAGTATGATGGCTGCGGGTACTAGTCGCGGCAGACCGCTAAGCTGGATGGCTAACGAAAATTTAAAAGCCACTACGGGTAACGCCTACGAAATAGGCGGTCGTTACAAAAGCGATCTGGGGGAGAACTCCTCGGTAAGCTTAACCGCAAAATATTTCAGGACGGAGTATAAAAATCTCATCGTAGATAACAATGCGGCGGGCGGAATCGTCGGCTGCCCGGGAGGCGCGCAGGGCACCTTATGCAGGGCTAATGCAGGCGGTGCAGATATCGACGGCGTCGAGCTTTTCGCAAGATTGATATTAGATGATTTGAGCCTTGCTGCGGGCTATACCCACCAGCACGTAGAATATAAAGACCGCGTGCGCAGCGGCTCGGGCTATCTAAGCTCAAACATCATCGGCTACCGCGACTACGGCGATAAATACACCTTCAATGCCGAATACGCAATCTCTGCGGCGGATCTACTGCTGGGCTATAACTTGCTCTTTTTCAACTCCAAAAACGTAGCCTCCGCAGCTAGCGACGAAAAAACAAAAGTGCCTAGCTACGCGGTTCACGATCTATATGCGACCTACGCTCCGGATAGCGGGCGATTTAAAGGGCTTGAGATCAACGCGGGTGTTTACAATCTCTTTGATAAAGCCTACGCGTCGCACTCGCAGCGCAGCGCCGATTTCACCGGTGATTCAAACGCTATCGACTGGGAGCCGGGACGAAATTTCAAGCTAAGCGTGGCGTATAAATTTTAAAGCTTACGCGAGATGACGGTACGAAATTTTGCACGCTAAAGCGGCGAAATTTTAAAAATTCAAAACCCTTGGAATTTCAAAATTCTAAGGGTTTTATAAATTTGAAATTCTTAGACTTAGAATTTCAAGCTTTTAAATTTTTAAATTCTACTAACAGAAATTTTCTCATAAAATTTTTGCAAATAGCAAAATTCTCATTCAAAATGGAATTCTAGCTTGCGGCGGAATTCCAAAAATTCAAAGCGATATCCGCAGCGCTTCACATCCGAAGTTCGTTTAGAATTTATAAAATTCCTCCCGCTTCAAGCGCCGTCCGTTTACTCTTCATCGTTAAAATTCCGTTTTAAATTCTACTTAAAAGGAGAGCCTTTGTTAAATTCTACTAAAAACGCCATTCGTGGTGCGTTTTGGACGAAACCGTTCATAGTTTTAGTGCTGCTTTTGCTGCTGCTAATCCCGCTAAGCTTTATCGATAATCTTACCTACTCCCGCTCCGAAACCAAGCAGCTCGCGCAGGATTCGATCCTCACGCCGGTAGGTGGTGAGCTGCAAATCCAGGGCCTTGCGATCGTAGTGCCCTACACAGAGATAATCGAAGCGATAGACAAAAGCAACAACGAGCTCGTAAAAAGGCGCGTAGAGAAAAATTTCATCATCGTGCCTAAAAACTACTCCCTCGCGGCGGAGATCGACCCCACTTATCTAAAGCGCGGAATTTTTCGCGTTCCTATATATAACGGCGATTTTGCGCTTAAGGCGGACTTTGAGGCGATAAACTATACCGAGCTCGGCGTCGATCCTGCGCGGCTAAATTTCGACGAAGCCGTGCTAGTGCTCGGCGTAGGCAATCAAAAATCCTTCACCGCTTCCCCCACTTTAAGCCTAAACGGCAAGGAGCTTAAGCAATATCACGGCAACACCGAGGCTAAAATTTTCGATCGGAGTTTAATCTACAAGCTCCCCGCTTCCGCGTTATCGTCTGATTTTAGCATCAGCGGCACGCTTAAAATTCAAGGCGGCGAGGCGCTTCATCTAGCTCCGATCGCGCAAAATAGCCGTTTTGAAATTAGCTCTACTTGGGCATCGCCTAGCTTTGGCGGCGGTTTTATCGCCAAATCGCGCGAGGTAAGCGCTAGCGGTTTTAAAGCTTCGTGGGAAGTTACAGGCTTAGCCGCGGGCATTGCTCCTGCGTGGCTTGCAGATCAAGATGACCGCGTCGCTATGACGAACTGGCGCAGCAACGACGATAGAAATGATGCCGTAAGTATCGGTTTCATCGAGCCCGTGAACAACTACTCGCTGATTAAGCGCTGCACGGATTATGCGCTTTTATTCTTAGCGGTGCCGTTTTTGGCGATCTTTTTGTGCGAGGTTTATACTCACGAGCGCATCCATCCGATCCAATACCTATTAATAGGGCTTGAGGACGTCGTTTTCTACCTGCTAGTGCTTTCGCTCTCCGAACACATCGGCTTTGCGATCAGCTACGCTATCTCGGCGATCGCAGTCAGCGCGATAGTATTTTTCTACGCGAGCGCGATTTTTAAAGGCGCGCGCTGGGGCATTTTCATAACTTGCGTTCAGCTCGTTTCATATGCGATCCTCTACGTCATCTTAAATTCCGAGGACTACGCCCTATTAATGGGAAGCTTGATGATATTCGCGGTGATTTCGCTCGTTATGTATTTTACTCGCAAGCTCGATTGGTACGATACCGCGATCCCAAGCGGCGAGAAAAAACAAGAGCAAGAGCCCGAAATTTAGCCTTTAAATTTACCGCTAAATTTAATCGCAATGGCCTTTGGAACTTTAAAATCCAAAGGCCATTTTAAATTTGCTCGCTAAATTTCAACTGCCAAAATTTCATCTATCTAAAATTTTACCTGCCGCGGCAGATACGGAGCGCATCGTAGCGGCAAACATGGTGCGGTGGCGGCGCGTTTTAAATTAATTCCGTTAGCGCACCGAGCCGAACAGTACGCTTTAAATTTAGCCCCGCGAGCGCGAACATGCCGCGACAAAGACAAAATTTAAAGCGCGCCGTTTTAAATTTTAAAATTTCATCCGCGCCGCAGAGCCGATTTTTGAGTATAATGAGCGAAAAATTTTAAGGATTTTGTGTGATACTTGCTATTGAGAGCAGTTGCGACGACAGCTCGGTCGCAGTGATGGATGAGCGGAGTTTCGAGCTGAAATTTTACGAAAAAATAAGTCAGGAGGCTGATCACGCCAAATACGGCGGCGTCGTGCCCGAGCTTGCCGCGAGGCTGCATACTGAGGCGCTGCCGCGGATTTTACAGCGCGCAAAACCCTATTTTAGCGAGCTTGGCGCCGTCGCAGCGACCAATACCCCGGGGCTCAGCGTGAGCCTGATCGGCGGCGTGAATATGGCAAAAGCGCTCGCGCTCGCGCTAAATCTGCCGCTCATCGGCGTAAATCATCTCATAGGCCACGTTTACTCGCTGTTTTTGGACGGTGAGGCGCGATTCCCGATGGGCGTTTTGCTCGTTAGCGGCGGGCATACGATGGTTTTGGATATCGACGCGGCGGGGGGTATCGAAATTTTAGCGACCACCGGCGACGACAGCTTCGGCGAGAGCTTCGATAAAATCGCAAAGATGCTAGGCCTTGGCTACCCCGGCGGCGCACTCATCGAGGAGCTTGCCAAAGACGGCGAGCCGAGATTTGAGCTGCCCGTGCCGCTAAAGGGCGACAGGCGGCTGGAGTATAGCTTTTCGGGGCTTAAAAACGCCGTGCGCGTGCAGATCGAAAAGCTAAAAGAGGCGGGCGAGCTGGATGAGCGGGCGATGCGCGATCTGGCGCGCTGCTTTGAGGACGCGGCGTGCGCGCACATACTGGATAAATTGCAGCGGATCTTTGAGCTGCGCCGCTTTGCGCGATTCGGCGTCGTGGGCGGAGCGAGCGCGAACCTGCATCTGCGCGGACTTCTAACGGATATGTGCGAACGGGCGGGCTGCGAGATACTTTTCGCGCCGATGAAATTTTGCTCCGATAACGCCGCTATGATCGCGCGCGCAGCGATAGAAAAGCTGCGTAAAAAGGATTTCGTCGCACCTACAGAGCTTGAGATCATTCCGCATCTAAATCTACGCTCGGCGTTTGAGTGAAATTTTAAAATTTACAAATAATCTGCGTCCGCTAGCGGATTCTCACGCGCTGGACATTTGAGTAAAATTTTATCTCGCGCTCGCTCACGGTTAGGTTTCGGATAAATTTCGCTTTGAATTTACACATCGCGTTTCGGGCTCGCGCCGCCATCGGTGCGGCTACCCTTGCACATCCTCGCTGCTTGCAATATCTGCTAAAATTTGATCGGCTTGTTTACTCGTCATTTTTTATCCTTTATATTTAATCGTGCAGAAAAGTTACGACTTCATGCTCTTTTGGTAAATTTTCTCTACCGTCAATACCGCGATTGCCATATTCTTTTAAAGCCTCATTCAAGACGTCATAAAGTTCATCTATCGAAATTCCGTCAATACTAGAATTTATATTTTCCAGCTTATATTTAATAAAAAACGGATTATCGACTAGCATTTTACTTGTGGTTTCGTCATAGACCCGTCTAATGTCAAGCTCGATTTCTCTACCTTTATAATAAAGCAACCAAATCATCTCTCCGGTATATCCGTCTCTTGGATCAGGCAGATGCGGGCTACAAACAAAGATAAGCCAAATATCTCTTTGCCTGTCGATGACCCAGTCCAACCACTTTATTTCATCAGGCTCCTGTGGATCATAATGATATTTTGCCAAGCACTGATCTACACGATTTATAATATCATATTTCTTAATATCCTCTTTAGAAATATATTCCGCTACAAATGCCATTTTATTTTCCCTTTCTTACATCTATTAATGCTACACTAAAATCATCCTTATCCTCCCAGCCTGGTCTAAATTTAAAATCAATCAAAACATCTCTCAATATTTTAATAACTTCATTATCTGGAATAATAGAATTTATAGCATTTACCTCGATAATTTTCCACACCCTTTGAAATTTGCGTCCATTCACTTCTTGATCATATTCGTAGTCCAAAAGAATATCTAAATTATTTCCTTGAATATAAAGCCTCCATAGCTTTTTGCTCCCATAACCATAATCATACCCTTCATTTGGTAGTCTTTCAATTAAAAGAAACCAAATATCTTTTTGTCTATCAACAACAAAATTTCTAGGTAGTTCTTCATGATACGGACTATATTGATAAAAAATTTTACTCAACCCGTACTTTTCATCATCCTCTTTTGTGATGATTGCATTTTCAAACGCCATTTTATTTTTCTCCCCCATCAACTAAATCTTGTAATTCCATAGTGAAATTTTCAATCTGCCCCCAAGCGCCATCATATCCATATACATTCAAAATTTTATTTAAAAGCATAAGTATTTGATTTTTTGAAAGGGATTTAGTTTCTTTTGGCTTTAATTCTAAAAGCTTCCAAATTCTATGAAATTTTTCTGTATCTGATATATTGTTTTCGTGATCAAGCTTAACCTCTATTATCTCTCCTTTATAATATAAAGTCCAAACCGATTTCTTAAGATATGTATGATCGTATTCTGGATCTGGAAAAAATTTAGTTTCCATAAGCCAGTAATCTGCATTTCTATCGACGACCCACGATTTTCCATCGGGTAAGGTTTTATAAACAGGGTTAAATTGATAAAACAATTTGCTCAATCCGTACTTCTCATCATCCTCTTTGGTGATGATTGCATTTTCAAACGCCATTTCCTACTCCTTAAAATTTAATTCTAGGATTATACTGCGATATGTTTATATCCGCCTATGTGCTCATAAATATATCGTAGCAAGTAGAATTTATTATACTCGTTTCCCAATCAGGCTTAATAGAATTTAGCTTAGAGGCAAATTCCGCTTTATCCATACCGTTGATTTTAGTGATATTTTTGTTTTTGAGAAGTTCGGGGAGTTCGGTTTGATAGAATGTTCTCTCGACTTTAGCGTCTTTTCCTATTACAGTCACTACTTCACCTTTAATTTTGGAGACAAAGCGCCTAGAGGCTATATCCCATAAGCCGCTGTCTTTCTTATCAACATCGTGAAAGAATTTGTTGAGTTCAGATGGCGGCACTTTGCCATCAGCACTACCGCGTTTCTTATATTCTTCAATTACGTCAAATTCTGGATCACCATTACCAAATGCTCTCGTTAAAGCATTTTGTAAATTTTTATTTTCCCAGATATTTAAGAATTCACCGACTGACGTTTTATCTATCATCCTAACATCATTATATTGATTAGTTTTTCTTATATAGTCTTTAAAACCATCCATATCTTCTATGCCAGAATATAATATGGTTTTTGATCTATGTGCAGACAAGTCCAGCTTATTTAATACATTTATTATATCTTGTTTGGTGTTAGCTGTTTTTAGCAACTCATTTGCTTGTTCAAGTGTTAAATTTTACATAATCTTATCCTTTCAGCTGATTTATTAGTGTTACTTTATAGTTTGGTGATTTAGCCTGTCTCCATGCACCACCCAATCCATAAACATCAAGAATTTCTTTCAAAAGTATAAAAATTTCTTTATTAGTTAATCTACTATAAGTAATCGGTCTTATATCCAATAGAAGCCATACTTTATCATATGATATTTGATCTATAATTTTATTATAAAGCTCGGTATCTAGTATAATTTCGAACATCTCGCCTTTATAATAAAGCACCCATAAACTTTTTGAGAGGTAAGCGTGGTCTAGCTCCGGATCCGGAAAAAATCCACTCTCCATAAGCCAGCAGTCGCGCTCTCTGTCTATGACCCAATACCATTGATCCGGCAAACCCCTATCGTGCCGATTATACTTGAGAAACATCTTAGTAAGTCCATACTTTTCATCATCCTCTTTGGTGATGATCGCATTTTCAAATGCCATTCTCTACTCCTTAAAATTTAATTCTCGGATTATACCGCGATATGTTTATATCCGCCTATACGATCATAAATATAGCGCAGGAGGTAAATTTTATAATTGATTTTTGCTTTGAACCGTGCGCAACGCTCTCGTTAAATTTTTTAAAATTTCAAAGCGTAGTTTAAATTTTACAGCCGCGGCTCGGCGCACGCCAAAGTTCAAGCCGCCACCGTATGTTTGAAATCCCGCCACAAATCGTGCGACGCTACGTATTCAAAACCCGCGCATATCAGGCGCTGCGATGACACGCCGAGCTACGCGGGCTCGGTAAATTCCGCCGCGGCATGCCTAGGCTTCTATCGCGTAGGGGATTTTATCTTTCGCGCCGGCGCCCGCAAAGCCTTTAAGCCGCAGCAGGCAGCTGTCGCAAAGCCCGCACGCAGCGTCCTCGCGCTCGTAGCAGCTCCACGTAAGCTCTAGCGGCACGCCTATTTTAAGCGCCAGCGAGACGATCTGTACCTTGCTGAGGTGCACGAGCGGGGTTTTGATACGCGGATGAAAGTCGCGGCTCGTACCCAGCTCAAGCGCTCGCTCGAACGCGCCGATGAAGCTCGCGCCGCAGTCGGGATAGCCACTGCTGTCCTCCTGCACCACGCCGATGAAAATCGCGTCGCAGCGCTCCTTCTCGGCGAGCGCGGCGGCGATGCTCAAAAACATGCCGTTGCGAAAGGGCACGTAGGTGCTCGGCAGATCCGAAAACACGCTCTCGCCGCTTTGCGGTGAAATTTTATCGCTTCGGCTTGGCGGTGAAATTTTATCGCTTTGGCTTTGCGATGAAATTTCACCCTCTGCACGCTTCGATGAAATTTTATCACCTTGCTGCGGCTCGGCTCCGCTTTGAGATAGAATTTCGCCGTCTTGCAGTGAAATTTTGTCGTCGCGGACTAAAATTTTGCCGCTTTGAGCCGGAATTTTACTGCCTTGCGGTGAAATTTCATTGTCCCCGAGTGAAGCTTCACCGCCTTGGGTTAAAATTTCACCGCTCTGCACGCAACCGCCGCTATTTCGCGCCAAATCTGCGCCGAGCGTAGCGCCCGCGGGGCTCGTCGAGAAATTTGACGCGGTAAAATTTTGCCCGCCAATCTCGGCATTAATAGAATTTACCGCAATAGAATTTTGCCCGTTTAGTTCGGCGGCAGAATTTGTCTCGGTAAAATTTAACTCTCCAAGCTCGGCACTCTTGGAATTTGCCGCGCTGTCAATCTCGGCGCTAGCGGAATTTGCTGCGCCGCAAAGCTCCGCCGCGCCCTTTCTGATCGGCAATGTACCGTCCGTAAGGGCGCTGCCGCCAATTTGCGCGATGAAGCGAGCGTCTAAAACGAACCTCTTTGCAACCCCCAAATCGTCACAAATTTTACCGAAGCACTCGCGCTCCTTGCCCATCGTGCGCTGATCGTAGTCAAAATGCAGTGCCACGATCTCGTAACCTTCGCGCTTCGCGATATAGGCGCAGGTCGCGCTGTCCATGCCGCCGCTGATCACGCATAAAGCTCTCATTTTCGTCCTTTTTTTGCTAAAATTATACGAAAATTTTATAAAAGAGGGGTAAAAATGATACTTTGCGAGCAGCCCTATCCCGAAATTTTGGACGCTATCGCGGCGGAGCTGGGCGGCGGGAGCGTCGAGCTAATTTTCGTGCGCGGCGAGGAGATGCGGCAGCTAAATGCCCAAACGCGCGGCATCGATAAGACGACCGACGTGCTGAGCTTCCCGCTCGATCCTGCGGCGTTTGCGGGCTTTGTCGGGAATTTGAACGAGGAAAATTCCGCGCATAAAAACAGTGACGATAAAAATCAAAACGCTGCAAATTCTGCTAGTGAAAATACAGGCGCCGCAAATTCTGCGAGTAAAAATTCCAATACCATGAATTCCGAAAATTCCGAGGGCGAAAGTTCTGGCGATGAAAATTTAAAAAATGAGAATTTTGACGGCGGGAATTTTGCCCCCGCGCTGCTCGGCTCGGTCGTGATAAATTTAGACCTCGTAGAGCTGAAAGCCGCGCAGCTTGGGCACGGCAGGGATGACGAGACGGCGCTACTTTTTACGCACGGCATGCTGCACGTGCTAGGTTACGATCACGAGAGCGACGACGGGCAGATGCGCGCCAAGGAATGCGAGATCATCAAGAAATTCCGCCTTCCAAAAAGCCTGATCGTACGAACGGAGGGAAATGAGAAATAAGCGCTGTATATCAAAAAAAGGCGAGCAAGGCATGTGCGGCGGCGTAAAATTCTAATCAAATTTTAAAAACGCAGATATGAAAGCAAAAACAAGCGACCCAAAACCGCAGCGATAAAAGAATTTTAGGGTAAATTCGCCGTAATTTCCCAACCAAAATTTCGCATGCTCAAAATTTATAAATCGCAACTGAATGCGTTTGTATGATTAACTACTTAATGGTAAATTTTTGTATTTAAATACAAATTTCTACAAACGGATGTTTGCGAAACTTTGTCTTTAAATTTGCTAATTTTAATAAAAATCGCTTTAAGACCGTTTATTAAATTTACGGAATCGATAAAAAGTAGATAATCTTCGCTCTTATATTTTATCGGTCCGAAATAAATCAGGGTATCTCCTGCGATCTTGTTTCGATAATCCTCAAAATCTGCCCTGCTATAATATGAATCGTATGAGGGGTCTTTTATAATTTTACTGCACTCTTGCGGATCTAGAATATACATAAAATTTGCAAAAGACATCTCGTATTGCCGAAAATCTCTATACGTCATAATATACAAAAGCTTATTATCAAATTTATATAACGTAAATCCTCTCCCCGTAAAGCCGTCTCTAATCGTTGTATTCATATCCATATACCAGCAATCGCCCATATTTTTCTTTAAAACGGGGTTATTGTAATCCGTCGTATCAAAAACCAGAGGCTTGATTACGCTTATATTTTTCCATTCGAATAGATCATCGTAAAAGTCGTTGCAGAAGTCTCTTTCTTTTGATAAATGCTCTTCATACTCTTTTTTGAGCGTTGCGTTTCTATCTATTTGCCAAAAGCTAACGGTTTTTCCGTTGAAAGTGGTTTCTCCTTCTACCATACCGGAAGGATTGTTTCTTACTACTTTCCTATCATTAGCTTTCCATAAAGCTATTTTTAAATCAAAAGGAATTTCCGTATCGCTTACATCGTTTGCATTCGCAAATAGTACGAATGCGATCATTAAGATGAAAATATGAATCCGCATAACTGCTCCTATTGATAAAGCTTCGTGTTTAAATACGAATTACTACAAACAGGCATTTGTAAAATACCGTCTTTAAATTTCCTGATTGTTACGTTGAATAGTTGTCCGCTATCCGTATTGTCAAAATCTATGAAAAGTAGATAGTCTATATCTTTATAACGTATCGGTTCGGCATAAAACAGACGCCGTTTATATATGATATTGCCTGGAATCTCCAAATTTACCCTGCTACGAGGATCTTTTGTGATTTTACTACACTCTTTGGGATCTAAAATGTAAGCAAGATTTGCGAAATCATCCGTCTGATATATATAAGGAGTGGTTTTATAAATCATAATATACAAAAGCTTATTATCAAATTTATATAATGTAAATCTTCGCCCGCTAAAGCCGTCTTTAATCGTTTTATTCATATCCATATACCAGCAATCGCCCATATTTTTCTTTAAAACTGGGTTATTGTAATCCGTCGTATCAAAAACCAGAGGTTTGATTATATTTATATTTTTCCACTCGAACAGATCATCGTAAAAGTCGTTGCAGAAGTCTCTTTCTTTTGATAAATGCTCTTCATACTCTTTTTTGAGCGTTGCATTTTGTTCTATCTTAAAAAAATAAAAACTCTTGCCGTTAAAGGTAGTTACGCCCCGAATCATAGGTTCGTGAAGAGCTTTTCTTACAACTTTTTTATCTTGAATTTTCCATAAAATGGATTTCAGTTGCCATGGCATCGATGGATGCTTTATATCATCCGCTTTTACGAACGATACGGCAAACAAGATCGCTAAAATAAAAGCACGAATTTGCATCCCTTGCTCCTTAAAATGGGATTTTGGAATCCTAAAAGCGTTTTTTGTTATCGGTCGTATAAGCTTATACAACATAATTACTTAATCAAAGTATAAAATACATTATCGTATCCGCACAAATATGAATTTATGCATATACCGCCAATTTATACGGCAGGCTATCAATGTTTAAAATTACCGATCAAGTTTATTCACACTCATGAATATATGGATCTTTTAGGGTAAATTCGCCATGATCTCCCAACCAAAACGTCGCATGCTCAAAATTATCAATGGCAAATGTCGCATGGTGCTCGCTATACACCCTGCGCGACCTGCAATTTTTGCCTTTGTAATCATAATGATCGGGTATTTTTTTATAAAATTCGATGCTTTCGTTATCAAAGTCGTAGCCCAGCGCGATATCTTGATTTCGCCCGTCGTAAAAATGAATATAGTCGAAATCGAGGTTATAATAAACCTTGCAATGGCTATTTTCGCCGTTTATTATAGCATCGCCGCAATATTTTTCTAGCTTTAATTTCTCTTTTTCAAACTCATGTCGTAGCTCAATCTGCTTATACGGGTCTAAATTTTGTGTTTTCTCATTAAAAAATTCCTCTTCATACCCAAGCGCCTTTTGCAATAAAATAGCCGAATATTCGGCTCTTTTAGAATAAAAATATAGAAAATAAGAGGTGTATAGTATAAAGATAAAACCTGCGAAAATCATAAAATTTCTAAGTAGTTTTTTCAAGTCGTCGCCTTTCTATATTCTATATCGGTGCAAATAGTTTCGCCTCTTTCAAAAAAAGCGATGACTTATTATATCCCGTTAAGATTAAAACGCTGCAATTTGATATTATATTTTGATTTTAATCTGATATAAGAATGACGGGGCGTAAAATTTATAGTCGTATCATGTAAATTCCGCGAGCAAAATTTATGTGAATAAAATTCACTCAACTGCGCGCTTAGCCAAAACTCACGGAGTCTATATTTGTTCCTGCAGACAAACCCTCAAGCGCGCCGATTTAGAATTTAAATTTCTTAAACTCTATCTTTTCATCGAAAACCGACATCGTGCGCCGTAGCTCATCTATATCGACATTTAGCACGGCTAAGAAATACTCCCGTAGCTGCACGTATTCATCTTTGTTTGCCATCAAAATATTCATTATATCGACGTTGACGTTTTCTTTATATAGCACAAGCTGATCGTGAATGCCGAAAAATCCGAGGCTACCATTATGTAGATGCATAAATATCTTAGAGCCGTAAAGCAAGGTAAGTACCATAGTAAAAATGCAGACTATATTTCTAATATTAACACTCACGCTTTCGTCGTCTCCGCCAAACTTAAGCGCGAGTAAAACCCAAACGGCGATAACGATCTTAAGGGCTAACGGCATTTGCTGCCTCCAACTCCATCTGCAATCGAAGCTAATCGCCATCGCACCGATCTTTTGTAGCTCAAAAAATTTCACAATTTCGCCCTTTTTATAATACGCGACGGTAGAGTTCGTCATCACGAAATATGCTTCGCCCTCGCGCCTAGCTACCTCTATGAGCGGCAAGGGCACTAGGATAAACATTCGCAATACGCCTAGCTCTGGCGGACCTACCACGATGATGGCAAAAAACAAAAATATTAAAAATACGCAGCACATCGCAGGGAATTGATATTTAACGTAATCGCGATATAGATGATCCGTGATGATTAATGGGGCTCTGTCATAATCTATGATTATGGTATGATCCTTGCTCGAAAGGCTCGCATTCTTGTCGGTATACGTTTCTGCGCTATCATCTGCAAACTCCGAGCCATCTAGTTTTAAATTCAGATCGCAAGCATCAGGCTTATCACTATCTGTCTGCGATCTGTGAGGCGCCTTTGCATGACTTCTGCGTAAGGCTTCTCTTAGCTCATATAAATTATCGCTCAAATCGTCTCCTTAAATTTTACCACTCTTTTTTAGCCCGTTCTGCAAACAAACGCTGCAAAAAGGCGTCCGCGGCGGATAAAATTTCGCTCGAATTTTAAAAGCTCCGCTTAGCCGAAGTTTACGGGATCCATATCGATCTCGACGGGCAGATGCTCAAGCGTGCGCGCGGCATTAATCAGCGGCACATGCGAGCCGGCGCGCAGCAGAATTTCAAAGCGAAATTTCGACGCGATATAGGCGATACCGGCCTTACCGTAGCCGATAATCTCAAAGCTCTTGCTCGCCTTCTCTTTCAAATACTGCGCGGAATTTTCGGCAGGGTTTTCGGTTTCTAAATTTATAAAATTTTGTGCAGCGCCGTTTCTTTCAGGCTTTAAATTTATGCTACCCACATCCCTGTCGCAAGCTGAAATTTGCGCGGTATTTTTTAAATTTGAAGCGTTTTTTTGGGAGTCTAAATTTACATCACCCGCGCGCAAATCTGAGCTTTGAAATTTAAAATTTGATATTTGCTTGCCGCTCTGCTGCGCAGAATTTTGCAAATTTAAAGCGCTTAAATTTGCCCCCCTCGCGTCCAGCCCGTCATGCGATGCTAGCATGCTGCCTCCCGCCTGTTTGCGGCGCAAGAGCTCAAGCGCCACGTTCATTATCTCGCTCGCCGCCTTTTCGTTTTTATGCGAGATCAGCACGCGCAAAAGTCGCATATACGGCGGATAGAGCCCCTCTCGAAACTCCGCTTCGTCGCGCAAAAAATCATCGTAGTTTTCGATATAATCCCTAAAAAAGCCGCTCTGGCGCGTCTGTATGACGACTCTGCCCTGCCCCGAGCGACCCGCGCGGCCTGCCACCTGCATCGCAAGCGCCAGCGTCTTTTCGCGCGCCCTAAAATCAGGATAACTCAGATGCTCGTCGATCCCCATTATCACCGCAAGATCGACGCCATGGTAATCGTGCCCCTTACTAAGCATCTGCGTGCCTACCAAAATGTCGATTTTATGGGCGTTAAAGTTATTTAGCAGCGCCTCGAGCTTGCGCTGCGTGGTGATCTCGTCGCGATCAAATTTTGCGATACGGGCGCTTGGGAAACGCGCCGCAAGCTGTGCCGCAAGCTCGCCCGTGCCGATCTTGCGCGCCTGCATTACCTCGCCGCCGCAGTTTTCGCAAGACGCCTTGTAAAACGTGCTAAAGCCGCAGTAATGGCACTTTAGCGCCGCAGCATCCGCGTGGTAGCTCATCCCGACGGCGCAAAACGGGCAGCGCACGATCTGCCCGCAGTTTTCGCAAACCATATATTTGTAGTTCGCGCGCGTCGGCAAAAACACGACAGCCTGCTTGCCGGCTTCGAGGCTGCGCCCGATCTCGGTTAAAATTTTAGGGCTCAGCCCCGTCTCGCTCTCGTCGAAAATGAAGCGCTTGGCACTGCTAAAATAGGTGCCGCGCAGGCGGAAATGCGGCTGCTTCGCGTAGGTGCTAAGCGCGGGTGTCGCGGAGCCCAAAACCACGCGGATGCCAAGCTTTTTGCCGACGAAAATCGCGGCATCGCGGGCATTTAGACGCGGTGCGGCAGCCGATTTATAGCTATCATCGTGCTCCTCATCCACGACGATGAGGCCCAGATCGCTAAAGGGCAAAAACAGCGCCGAGCGGGCGCCCGCGATGAGCCGAATTTCGCCTGCGTTAAATTTTTCTAAAATTTCGCGCTTTTTTTTGGGCGAAATTTTGGAGTGCCAGACACCGAGTCGCTCGCCGAAATAGCTCTGTAGCCGCTTCGTCATCTGCGGCGTTAGCGAAATCTCGGGCATCAAAAACAGCGCCTGCTTGCCCGCAGCGAGCGCCTGCGCGATCAGCGCGATATAAATTTCGCTCTTGCCGCTGCCCGTATCGCCGAAAATCAGCGATGTCTCATTGGCTTCGGCAAATTTACGCGCTTGCTCCTGCGCGGGGGTGAGGTTTGGAATTTTACCTATTTGAAGCGGAGATAGCGGCTGCGAAATGGGGCTTTGCGCGGTAGCGTCGAAATTTTGAATTAGGACGGAATTTTGCGCTGAAGTAGAATTTTGAATCGAAACGGAATTCTCTCCCTTGGCAAAATCCCGCTCTTGGATAGAATTTTGCGCGATAGCTAAATTTTGTTTGTGTGCAGGATCGGGTTCGGCAACAAAATTTATTGTCATAGCGGAATTTTGAGCCAATGTAGAATTTTGAATTGAAACGGAATTTTGCTCATCGACAAAGTCCCTCTCTTGGATAGAATTCTGCGCAGAGGTAGAATTTAGTGCCTGCTTCAAATTTTGCTTTTGCGTGGAATTCGGTGTGATGACGGAATTTATGACGGTAACAGAATTTTTTGAGATAGTAGAATTTCTCGTCAATGCAAAATTCTGGATTGAGGCGGAATCTTGTATGGCACTAAAGTCATCGTCGAGCGCAGAATTTCGTGCGGTGATGGAATTCTGCTCGGAAATAAAATTTTGTTCGTGGGTAGAAGTTTGCTTACAAGCGGAGGTTGGCTTACTAACGGAAATTTGCTTGCAAGCGCAATTCCGCTCGGTCGTAGGATCCTCCTGCAAATTCCGCAAATCCTGCGCCGTATCGCTCGCAGGCTCAAAAATCCCAAATGCAACGCCCTTTTCGCAGACATAATAGTACGCGATAAAATTTGCAAGTGCGATCTGAAATGGGCTAAATCTAAGCTGCGAAATCTCTAAAATTTCCTTGGTTTTGAAGGTCGGTTTTGCAACCTTGCGCAGAATCACGGCGGATTTGACGCTCGATTTTACGGGAACGGATACGATTTGATAGGATGGGATTTTAAAATTTGAACTATAAGTAAGCGGCTTTAGGCTGGCGCCCAAAACCGCAACTTCATAATAGAGCATTTAGCTATTGAGCTAAGGATTGACAAAGAGGCTCTTGATGATTGCAGTCGAACGAACCGACATTTCTATCTTTATTTGCACCGGAAGTGGGTATACTAGCTTTTGTTGGATAATAAGAAAAAGTAGTCTTTTTTCCTGCTACGTTAGCGATATATTCGGATGTGGCATTATCACTACCGTCTTTTTTTAAAGTCCAGCCGTTCCTACCGCCATCTCTCATAGGATAGATAGGTTGCTGCAAAACGCCATCAAAAAGAGTGGCATTGTCTGAACCCTCCAAAGCAGGCCACGTAGTCACGCCCCTCATCATGTTCTCGCTTCTAACTAGCGAAAGTCCGCTTCTAATGGCGGCGATGTCTCCGCGCATCTTAGCGATAGTAGCATCATCGCGCGTAGCGGCTAATCTAGGCACCGCAATGCCCGCCAAAATACCTAAAACGACGATGACGAAAACAAGCTCTATCATCGTAAAAGCTTTTAAATTTTTCATGTTAAATCCTTTGATTTAAAGTGAGATGATTATAGCCAAATTTAAATAAAATTAATTTTAGTTAAAGAAAAAATCCTGCATTTTAAATGGAATTTTGTGAAATTTCATTAAATTCTGCGATTTTCTGCCCGAATTTTACGGACGTATCAGCCGGGATTTTAAATTTCAAAAACTCGCTTTGCGCTACGAGTACGATCGTCGAGCCCAGCTCAAAATTTCCCAAATGATCGCCCTTTTTAAAGTTTAAATTTTCATATTCGTAAAGCGCCTCAGCTCTACTTGCGCATGCATTCGTTTGTATTCGCGCATCGAAATCAAATCTCATCTTACCTACGTTTAAAGCACCCACGAAAACCATCCACAAAATCCCGCCATTTCGCATTTTGCACTTCAAAATCACGCGCTCATTTTTGGCGTAAAGGTTTGGAATTTTAAGTAAAAATTTCTTCGCCACGCTGTAAAGATCAGCAGGTATGCAAAGCGCCTCCGTCACGCTCAGATCGCACGGCGCGTGATAATGATGATAATCGCGCGGGCTTAGATAGATGTTTGCGTAGCTTAAATTTACGCCCTTTGTATTTTCGCCGTCTTGGGCGCCGATTGTGCTCGTCTCGCGGCTCGCACCGCTTTTATCGCTATAAATTTCAGCCTGCACGCCGCTCGCGGAATAAGTTGCGCCATTTTTATCGCCTATGATTTTCGCTTGCGCGGCGCGAAATTTCATCCCTGCGCCGGCATCTTTTGCGCATCCGGTTCCAACCTCGCCGCTCCCGTTCGTAGCAACGGCCTCGTCATATAAATTTTTAGCCGCTCCGCCGCTTTCACTTGCCGTAAATGTACGCCCCAGCAGCTCGCTAAGGCTGTATTCGCAGCCCTTCACGCTAAAAGCCCGCATATCGGCGCAGCATCCGCTCTCAAAGATCATGCCGTCGCTAGGGCTTATAAAAGCCGTCTCGTCTGTCGCTATCTCGCGCGGGCGCAGCAAGCGGCGAGTAAAAAGAGCGTTTAGGCTCGCGTAGCTTTGCGGCGGATCGAATTCGCTCATATCGATTTTGAAAAATTCCACATATTTGCGGTTGATAAAATTTTGTATAAATTTAGGGAATTTCACCGCGGCGATAACCCCGAAAATCCTCGAAATAAAACTTCTCATCTATGCCTTTCTAAGCTTAAGTAGCGCGATCTCGGCATCCGCAAAGACCCTTATCGGCGGGCCCCAAAACCCTACGCCGCTGCTTACGTAAATTTGCTTCAGCCCGTCGTTATACAGCCCGTAAAGATACTTCTGGCTAAGCAGTACCAAAAGCGTCCACGGGAAAATTTGCCCCGCGTGCGTGTGCCCGCAGATACACAGATCGACCTCGTCGCGCACGAAGTCCACGACGTATTTGGGCTGATGCGCGAGTAAAATTTTTGGCTTATCGGGGTCTGCCTGCGCTAGCGCGGCGCTTAGATCAGGCTGCATGTATCCGAAGCGAAAGCCGCTAAGATCGTGCACGCCCATTAAATTTAGCCCTTCAAATTCCACGCTTTCGTTTTGCAGCACCCGCACGCCCGCTTTTTGCATTGCCGCGATAAGCCCGCTTGCGTCGCCGCGGTAATACTCGTGGTTGCCCGTGACGAAAAAGATGGGTTTTTTTATCGCCTCAAGAGGCTGCAAAATATCCCCGAGCTCATCCGAGCGCAGATCAAACATATCGCCCACGATCAGCAGCGCGTCATAATTTAGCGAGTTTATCTGCGCTACAACGCCTTGCAAAAACTCCTTTTTCAAAAACTCGCCCAGATGCACGTCCGAGATGACGGCAAAACTTAGCTCGCGAGCTAAGTTTTTGATTTTTATTTCGCGCTCGGTGATTTTTGGAATTTTTAGTGCATTATAAAGCCCCTTAAAAATATAGCTAAACGCCATTATTACAAAGGTTACGTCTATAAAGGTTTTTAAAAATTTTCGCCTGTTTTGGCTAAATTTAACCACATGCGCAGCGGCGCTTAGCACATCGTAAGCAAGGCAGATAAAAAAGAGCGAAAAGGACGCTGCCATGCAAAATACACATAGCTTATAAAGCAGTTCGTTTTTAAAGCTTCCATTAAGCCCAAAACCCACAAAAAATATTGCATCTAAAATCGCCAAAGCTACGCAAAGCAAGCTCAAAGCGGGGCGAAAGATCACGAAATTTTTATATGGCGTAAAGCGCGCGCTGATCGATCTGTAGATGTAAAGATTAAAAAACAGGAATAAAACCGTGCCGACAATCGGGAAAATATAGGCGCTTTTCAAACTCTAGCCTTGGATATACTCGTCCAGCTTATCTTTATCAAAGCCCGTGATTTCTTGCTTATCGTCTAAAATTAGCGCGCCGCTCTTTTTAAATTTAGTGATGGTGCGCGAAAATGTTTCGGGAGTCACGTTTAGAATTTTGGCTATTCTAGTGTATTTCGTGCTCATAAAAATATCAAAATTCTCGCTGATAAACTTAGCGATTTTGCCGTCGCAGTTAAGCACAACTTGATTATCAAAGACCGCATTTAGCGCTCGGATCTTCTCAGACATCGATTTTAAAAGCTCCAGGCAAATCTTTGGATCGCTCATAAACTCGTTTTTAAATTTTTCATAATCGATCTTTAGCACCTCGCCATTTGTCGAAAACACGCCGCTTGCAGGGTAGCTCGTCTCTTCGAAATTTACCATCTCCGCCACGAGCGAGATGGGGCGGATCTCACGCATATGGATCTCACGCCCCTTTGCAGAGGTTTTATAGATTTTTAAAATTCCTTTTAGCAGGATTAATAGATACTGCGAGCGCTCGCCCTCGAAAAATAAAATTTCGCCCTTTTTGTAGCTTTTATGGATGCTAATCTGCTCCAAACGATCGATTTGCGCTGCGCTTAGAGCTTTAAAATAAGGGATTCTCTCAAGCATCGCCGCGACCTATTTTTTAAGCAGGTCTCTTATCTCGGTAAGAAGTTTAATCTCTTCGCTAGGCTCGGCAGGTGCGGCAGGTTCCGGCGCAGGAGCGGGCTTTTTAAGCTTATTGATCGCCTTGATCGCGCAGAATATACAAAACGCGATGATGATAAAATCGACCGTTACTTGGATAAACGAGCCGTAGTTTATCGTAACGGCCGGGGTCTGCCCCACCGCTTCTTTTAGCACGATCTTAAGATCGGTAAAATTCATACCTCCCGTAAGAAGTCCTAAAACCGGCATCATGATGTCGCTTACGAGCGAGGTTACGATCTTGCCAAAAGCCCCGCCGATGACGACACCCACTGCCATATCGATGACGTTTCCTTTCATCGCAAATTCTTTGAATTCCTGAATGAAACTCATATTGTCTCCTTAAATAAAATGCGCCGATATTAGCCTATTTTTGCTTTGTTTTTGCTTTTTATTAGGAAGTAAAAAGTATAATCCCAGCTTAAATTTAAACCCAAAGGACCTAAATTGTATCGCTTCGCTCCGTCGCCCACCGGCGATATGCATATCGGAAATTTACGCGCGGCTATTTTCAACTACATCTGCTCGCTGCAAGATAAAAGCGGCTTTATTTTGCGCATCGAGGATACCGACACCGCGCGCAATATCGAAGGCAAAGATCAAGAGATTATCGAAATTTTAAAGCGCTTCGGCATTAAATGGCAGAGCCTGTATTATCAAAGCAAAAATTTAAAATTTCATCAGCAGTTCGCTGCCAAGCTGCTCGCCGAGAAAAAGGCGTTTTGCTGTTTTTGCAGCGAGGAGGAGCTGGAAGCGAAAAAGCAAGCCGCCAAAGACGCTGGCGAGGCGTATCGCTACGACGGGCACTGCGAGCATTTAAGCGACGAAGAGGTACTTGGCTGCGGCAAGCCCTTTACTATCCGCCTTAAAAAGCCTGATCACGCGCTGGAATTTACCGACGCGATCAAAGGCCGTATCGCATTTGAGCCGCAAAACATCGACAGCTTCGTTATCATGCGCGCGGACAAGACGCCAACTTATAACTTCGCCTGCGCCTGCGACGATATGATGCAGGGCGTGAGCTTCGTAATCCGCGGCGAGGATCACGTATCAAACACCCCGAAGCAAAACTGGATCCGCCAAAGCCTCGGCTACGACGGCGAGATCAAATACGCGCACCTGCCGATCATATTAAATTCCGAAGGCAAAAAGATGAGCAAGCGCGAGGATAGCTCCTCGGTAAAATGGCTGCTTCAAAGCGGTTACCTGCCCGAGGCGATCGCGAATTATCTAATCCTGCTGGGCAACAAAACGCCACGCGAGGTCTTTAGCATGGATGAGGCGGTGGAGTTTTTCGATATCGCTAAAATTTCAAAAAGCCCGGCGAAATTTGACGAGGACAAACTCGCCTTTATAAACCGCGAGCATATCAAAAGAGCGAGCGAGCAGCGCCTGGCTGAGCTTTTTGAGCTTGAGCCAAAATTCGCGCCTTTGATAAAATTTTACACTCAAGAAGCGAGCCTGATCCCGCGTATCAAAGAAAAGATCGCCGCGATCTACGGCGCGAAAGATATCCCGCAGGAGTGGGCGGCGCAGGCGCAGGCGCTGCGAGAGGCGATCTTAAATTTATTAAGCTCAAACGGCGCTCCAATGGAATTTAATGATTTCAAAGCGGCGCTTTCGCAGGCTACAAGCTTAAAGGGCAAGAGCCTATTTATGCCGCTTAGATTTTTACTAACCGGCGCACCTCACGGACCGGAGCTTAGCGAGCTGTATCCGCTGATCCGCGCCGATTTAAAGGAGATACTCGATGCTACTAAATAGCGTATTTTACGGCATTTTAGTGAGTATTCACTACGTGATTCAAGCTTATATGATGCTAATTTTCGTCGCCTGCGTCTTAAGTTTCATCCGCCCAAATCCGTTCGGTAAATTTTATAAAATCGTCCGCGCGATCTCTGCGCTTACGGAGCCTGCGTTTGCGCTGGTGCGCCGCTATCTGCCTACGACTTTCGGCGGCTTTGATCTTTCGCCGCTTCTTATCCTACTCGTGCTTAACTTCTTTGACAGCGCGATAATCTATATCATCAATAGGACGGTCATTTGAAAATATTTCTGAAATTTAGCCTTGTTTTAGGACTGCTGTGCGCCGCAAGTAGCGGTAAAATTTTAAGCTACGAACAGATCAAAGACGAGCCAAAATCCCTAGCCAAGGACTATTACATCTATCGCCTAATAGATGAGACTAAATACAATAAAGCGGAGATTAAAATTTTAAAACAAAGTATCTTTCGCTACAAAGGCAAACTAAAAGAGAAGCTAGATAGAATTTTTGGCGCCATTCGCCCTCCTAAGCGTCCGGATCGCTGCGCAGGAGTAACGGCGGCAAATATTTTAGATGCAAATTTAACCTGCAAAAAGGCGCGCTCCTATCCAAATTTTATCGCCAAGCTAAGCCCGTCGGTGCGCGAGACGCTCGCTTCGCAGCTTGAAAAGCACCAAGATGCGGCAAGTAGAAACGCCGTAAATTTACTGCGCGGATTTAACGACGAAAATCCGAGCGAGTATTTTATGCAAAGTCGCAACGCGCAAAACTACTTTTTATATTATGACTACTTAAAAGGCGCGGGCAAAGACGCTCTGATCGACATCGACGCCGACGCAGCCTTCGTAAGCGAACTGGCTTCGCAAAAAGGCTTCAAAGCAGTTCTCAACGACGCGCTAATTAACCGCAAATACCCGCACTTGCGCCGCTCGCTCACGGGCGTCGATCCGCTAACCGTGGAGAAGGACGTAGCGTTTATGCTGGGCGTAAATGCCGTCATGCAGGGCGATGAAGGGGCTGCGCTTGCATTTTTTAGCCGCGCGGCTGCTAGCTTTGAGAAGCCTCACGACGTGCACAATGCGAAATTTTGGGTATATCTGCTAAGCGGAGATCAAAATATCGTAAAAGAGCTGGCCGCAAGCGAATACTACAGCCTCTACGCGCTTTATGCTAAAGAGATTTCGGGAAATAAAAATTTAAACATCATCATCCCAAACCCCGCTAAAAATTCCATCGAGGGCTACGACATCACCGATCCTTTCGCTTGGGTTCGCACGAAAAATAGCGCCGATAGGATGTCGCGCGAGCAGCTTTTGGAATTTGCCAAAAAATTCGACACCAAACAAAGCATCGGCGAGTACTCATACATCATGAATAAAGCAAGCGGCGGCAAAGACAACTTCTATCCGACGCCGTTTATGGAGTATATCGGCGACGGCGATAATCGCCGCAAAGCGCTAATTTTAGCGCTCGCCCGCCAAGAAAGCCGCTTCGTGCCCGCATCGGTATCTACGTCGTATGCGCTTGGGATGATGCAATTTATGCCGTTTTTGGCTAACGAGATCGGCAAAAAGCAACTCAAAATCGACGGCTTCGATCAAGACGATATGTTCCGCCCGGAAGTCGCTTACCGCTTTGCTAACATCCATATCGACTGGCTGGAGCGCAAAATTTACAGCCCGGTTTTCATCGCATACGCTTACAACGGCGGGCTTGGGCTCGTCAAAAAGATGCTTCAGCGCGGCGATATGTTTAATAAGGGCAAATTCGAGCCGTGGCTTAGCATGGAGCTCGTGCCGTATGCCGAGAGTAGAGACTACGGCAAAAAGGTACTCGCAAATTTTATCATCTACTCGCAGATCCTCGATCCGCGCGCGAAAGTCTCGGTACAACAGGAGCTGCAAGATCTGCTGGTACCGAGCAGAAGCGACGATTTTAGATAAATTTACGAGGCGGCAAAATGAAAGCAAAGCGAAATTTTATAGTTAAAATTTTAGCCGCTTCGGCTTTTATCTGCGAAATTTGCGTGGCGACTCAAAATTTTTCGCCTACCAAAGATACCGCGAAATCGCTTAAGGAGGATGAAATTTTAATCCTTAAAAGCGATCTTGCCGCTGCCAAAAAACAGGGCGGCGCGCTGCAAGAGCTAAATTTAGAAGAGAGGGAACTTGCAAAAAACGCGCTTAAGCTTCCGTTTGAAATTTACGAGCTGCACCTTTCTGAGGATCAAAATATGCTCTTCGGCTTGGGCGACGACAAAGGCGGCATCGTCTTGATCGACGTTACCGAGCCGCACAGTCTAAGGCTTACGGGCATATTTTCCTTTCCGCAGCATGAGCTTGATCCCGCCTACATAGATATCGCGCAGAGCAAAGACGGCAAAAGCCTATTCGTCGCCGATCCGAATTTCGGAATTTATAGGCTGGATCTTAGCGACCGAAGAGATATTAAAATTTCGGCGCGACTTGAAGCGCGATTTGTAAATAAAATAGAGCTTTCAGCCGACGGGCGCACCCTTTTTGCGAAGGATTTTTTAGCACCCTTACCGCCTATGACGTAAAAGATGATAAATTTACGCAGCTTGCTTATTTTATCGCCCCTTCCAAAGTCACTAAGCGGGAATACGATTACGCTTGCGCGCCGCATAGACTATCCGAAATAAAAGAGCTCGGCGATCTGAAACTACTCTCTGAGAATGAGCTTTTGATGGCAAGCTGGGTGGGATTTTATGTTTTAGACATATCGGATATGGATAGGTACCGCGCAAATGCCGCGCAAAACTCCAATATCTTAAAACAGATCCGCTATATCGCTCATCCTCATTTAGAAATCGATAAAATGACGCTATCCAAAGACGGCAAGCGGGTATTTTCATCAAATTGGAACGAATTTGGGCTATATGCTTTGGGCGAAAATAACACGGTTCAATCAAGCACGTATTACAGCGGCGCGCACTTAAATAATTTTAAAGTTATAGAGGATCTAAATTTAGCCTACTTGGGCAAAAAAATATCCGAAAAGGGGGAATTTCCAAGCGTAGATCTGATCAATTTTAGCAACAATCGACCCCGCTCCGATAAAAAGATATCTCTTTCCGCAGAGCCTAAAGGGCGTAAGCGTCGAGTCTCGCGGCAAATATCTTTTCTTTTCCTATTTTACGAGAAACGGAGTGTTCATAAGCGGGCTTGATCGCGCTTCGTTAAGCTCTGCTGAAAAATCCGCGCAATCTGCGCAGATGCAAAATGAAAATTTAGCCGAAAAAAGCCCCGAAGAAAAAGGCGCGATCTGGGAACTTCCTTACGCTAAAAACGGCTTTAGAACCGTCGATAACATAATAAAATCTCCGCAAGGATATCTGCTCCTTACAAGCGCGAGCGACGAATACCGAGTCTCGCTAGTTGCGTTAAGCGAGCGGGGAGCTGAGCTCTGGCGCAAAAAATTAAATATGGTATCCGCAGCCAATATGCCGGTAGCGGCGATGGATTCATACGCGCTTTTGGATAATCAAATTTTAGACGCCGAAACGAAAAAGATAATCTACGAATTTCCGCTTAAATTTAAAGAAGTAGCGAGCTTCGGCGATAAATTTGCCGCGATAGACGAAAACGACGATCTGCGCTTTTACGAGAGAGAAAAACTGCTATGGAAGAAAAAGCTAAATATCGCAAAGAGCAAAAGGCCGTTTGACGGCACCATGACAAAGATAGCCAAAATATCCGAAAGCGAGATCCTGCTCATCATCGAAAAAGACGGATTTTTAAAATTTAACGCTAAGGGCGACGAGCTTTGGCATAAGAGCGTAAATTTCGCTCGCACGAAAGAAGGCGGCGCCTCAGACGAGCTTGTAATCGATCAAAAAGCGCAGCTGCTAAAAGCAAAGGACGGATCGATATTTCTGCTGGCAAAATTCGGCGCGAATATCGCAAAATTTGACGCCTTAGGCAATGAAATTTGGAGAAAGCAGATTTGCGGAAGAGATCGCGGCGTCTGCGATCTGCCCGATACGCTAAACGCGACCTATAAATTAGCAAACTACAAAGAGGGACTGCTTCTAATCGGCGCAAACGACGCTTCGAAGGATCAGACGATATTTTTAGAGCTTGATCTGGACGGCAATATATTGCGCGAAAACAAAGCGAAATTGCAAGATTTTTGGCTCAAAAGCGCCGTAAGCACGGATGACGGAGGCGTTTTAATAGGCGGAAGCGCCCACGGTGACGATACGGTCATAATAAAAATCCGCTCCGACCTGCCGCTGGATCAACAAAAGATCAAAAATTTAAACAAATAAATTATCGTAGATTATCCCACCGCAAAGGCTGCGGCAGGTTTAAATTTAGACGCTTTTGCGGCCTGCTTGCGGTGATTTAAAATTTCGTAACTTCCGATATGCGAGTCGCCGTTTAAATTTCGGCAAGTTTTAAATTTTAAATTTGCGCTTGCTCCCTGCGCCGTTTTAGTTAAATTTAACGGCACGGAGCCTGCAAGCGCGAGATGATTTAATCGTGATTTAATCGTGCGACTCCGCAAGCCGCTTTAAAATTTAGCAATCAAATTTACTATTTAAAAAGCCCTTTGATCTTACCGAAAAGCGACTTCTTTTCGTTGCCCGCAGTGGTTGCGTCTTCATGATCTTCTGCGGCGGAATTCTTGCCGCCGTCTTCTATCGTATCGCCGCTGCACTGGACGGAATTCTCGCCGTCTGCTTGCACTGTGCTGCCGCCGTCCGTTTCTATTGCACTGCCGCCCGCTGCATTGACGCCGCGCGAGGCGGAGCTTTTTTCGTCGCGTTTCTCGCCGCGCAAGGTAAAATTCTCTCTGACCATCCTAACGCCGCCGCCTGCCTTATCTCGCTCTATCGCTTCGCCGATCTGCTGCGCAGCGATTTCCGCATAGATCAGCGCGCCCTGCGTATCGCAATTAAAAAGATTTGAAAACGACTCGGACCTATTCAGATCGATCGGATTGGGCTCAACCACTTCGGTAGCCTCAAGCAGCCCTACTTCAAGCTCGCGCGCCAAATTTAACGCCTTTAAAAACACGGGCAAATTTTGCGCATAAAATTCATCTACGGCGGATTTAACCTCGCCGCCCGCCTCATAATCGCGCAGCAGTTTCTGCACGCTAGCAGTGCTAAGATACGCGCCGCAGCAATAGTTTTCGACGATCTCGTTGTGAATTTGCCCGCTAAACTCCGCTAGAAATTCCGCCGGCAAAACCTCGCGCCAATCGCTTATGTAGGATTTAAATTTAGAGCTTTGCTCCGCTAAAAAACTAAACGCCGTGCCGCGCGTGTAAAAATACTCTCTAAAATAGCCCTGCGCCACGGCGAGGTGAAATCCGTGCGTTTTATTAAAAATCCCCTGCGTGCCGTACTGCAGCGCCGAGCGGAAGCCGTCCGCGTATTTTTCTACATAAAATTCATCCGCCTGGGCTTCGCGCGCGATTTGGGCGATAGCCTCAAAATCGCCCTTCTGCGCGAGCTTTAGCGGCTCAAAATACCACTGCGAAATTTCATCTTTGCCGATCGCGTGATAGCTTATGTCGTAACCCATTTGCTCCCCTTCTAATCTTTCAGATCGATCTGCGGCTGCCAATACAGCGACTTTGAAACTTTACGAAATTTCATCGTGGCACCCAGATCGTTTGAGGTGCGGTAGCTAAGCACCAGCTCGTCCTTATCGCTCTTAGGCGCGGTGATCTTGTAGCGGCTCGCCCACGCGATCTTAAAAAGCTCTTTTTGCAAAAGCGGATCGCCGTCGTGCAGCGGCACTACGTTTGCGTTTGCGCCGTTGATCTGCACCGCGCCGATCTGAATCTCTTTAGGATAGGAGGCGAGCAAAAACACCTCGTCTCCAGCGGCGTTTCTAAGCTCGGGCGCGACGGGATTTAGATAGGTCGCCACTCCCAAATATCGATCGCCCGCGCGCACCGATTCAAATTTTTGCGTGTAGGCCAAAAACTCGTTTTTAAGCGGATCGTGACGGGGATCGTTTGCGGAGCAGGAGTTTAAAAATAGCGCTAGCGCGGCTAGAAGCGCGCCCTTTAGCAGGCCGTTTAGCGCGCCGCTAAAATCAAATTTCTTCATCGATCTTCCTTTGAAATTTTAGGCGCATTTTAACGAATTTTGCTTTTTAAAAGGCTAAATTCGCTACAATCTGCTCATCTTAAAAAGCCGGATTTTAAAATGAAAAGACTTGCTATCGCATTTTCAGGCCCCTCCAACAGCGGCAAAACGACGCTAATTTGCAAGATCGCTAAAATTTTTATCGCTAGCGGGCTTCGGACTGCGATCGTAAAGCACGATCCGGGCGATAAGGCGCGCTTCGACGTAGAGGGCAAGGACAGCGCCAAATTTAGCGAGCTCGGCGCCGAGACCGTCGTGATGAGCCCTACGCGGACGAGCTATTTTTCGCAGCGCTGTATGCAAATCGACGAGGTCGTGCGGATGCTCGGAGAGTTTGATATCCTGCTCGTAGAGGGGCTAAAGACGCTGCCGCTGCCGCGTATAAGCCTATTTCGCGGCAGGATCGATCCGGCGTATCTGCCCTTTTCGGACGCGATCGCTTCAAATTTAAGCGGCGAGCAGATGGATAAGTTTTGCCGCGTAAATTTCGACATCAACGACGCTGCGGGCATTAGCGAATGGATCTTAAAAAACGCCAAAAAAATGTAAAGGAAACGGAATGCAAGAGATCGTAAAATCAATCCAAAATATCGCGTTACAAATCGCCGAGGAGCTGAAATACGCGGACTTCGGCTACACAGATCATCACAACAGCACGGGCGATACGCAGCTTAAACTCGACGTAAAAAGCGACGCCATAATCGAGGCGGAATTTCGCAAAAACCCGCTCGTACGCGCGCTAATCAGCGAGGAGAAAGAGGAGACGCTAGAGCTTCGAAAGGATGCGCGCCTAATCGTCGCTTACGATCCACTCGACGGCTCGAGCTTGGTGGACGTAAATTTTGCCGTGGGCTCGATTTTCGGCATCTACGAGGATGAAATTTCGCCCGCAAACTTAAAAGCGGCGATCTATTGCATCTACGGACCGCGCCTTGAAATGGTCGTTTGCGAGGACGCGCCGAAGCTCTACCGCCTAAATCGCGAGGGCAAATTTAGCTTCGTAAAAGATCTACGCCTAAGCGAAAAGGGCAAACTAAACGCCACCGGTGCGACGCAAAAGGGCTGGAGCGAGCCGCACCGAAAGCTCGTGCGGGCGCTGTTTGATGAGGGCTACCGCCTGCGCTACAGCGGCGCGATGGTGAGCGACCTGCATCAAATTTTATTAAAAGGCGGCGGACTTTTCAGCTACCCCGCCACCAGCGATCATCCGCGCGGCAAGCTTCGCGTAACCTTCGAGGTTCTGCCGTTTGCGTTCATCTTCGAGCGCGCGGGAGGCGCCACCAGCGACGGCGAAAACGGCTCGCTTTTGCAGCTAAAGATTGAAAAAATTCACCAAAGCACCCCTTGCTTTTTCGGCTCGAAGTACGAGATCGCGAAGATGTATGAAATTTACGGCGGGAAAAACTGATGGCGGATACCGAGAGCAGCGCGCCGCGCGACGTTTACGACGAAATTTTGGATAAAAGCTTAGCCGCGCTGCAAGCGTGCCAAGCCGAGCACAATCTCACCAGCTGCATGGAGTGCGAAAAGCTGCTAGATTGCGCAGTGCGCGATAAATACGTCAAGGCGGTTTATGAGAGCATGTCGCACGGCGCGACGGGGGATTTTTCGTTTTAAATTTAGCTATTGCGATCGCGGAATTTTACTAAGCAGACTGCTTAAAGCTCTTGCGGCACGGATTTTCGCGAAACCTGTTACGACGCGGAATTTGCTCTGCGGCGTAAATTTAATCCATCGGCGCGCAAGTTCTTGCTTTGCAGTGTAAAATTTACTCCGCTGCGAAACGATAAAATTTACGGCGCATTTAGCCTCGCGGCAGGGTCTGCCCTGCATGCAGGTTTTGCGGCGCGTCTGTTTTGCGGGCAAGGTTCTGCGACGGGCGATAAATTTAAAATATAAGCGTGCGGTTAAATTTCAAATGCGCGGCTAAATTTAAAGTAGAAGCATTATTAAATTTCAGGTGAGGTTTTAAAATTTGCGGATTGAATTTTAAGGTGCAAAATTTTACTTAGCAAAATTTTATCTGCGATCATGGGTTATTTATGAGCGCGGACACGCGAAATTACGCAAAGCAAAATTTCGGCGAGCTAAATTTTACCGCTGCGATCTTTAAATTTACGAGACTAAAACTTACCGACTTGCGCAAGCCACCGTTTGTCGCCAATCTTTTGTAAGCTAAATTTTTCCCTGCAAAATTTAGCTTACAAACTTAGCGGCGCAGGCGAGACGGCAAATTTTGCCTCGCAAAATCTAGCCGTAAATTTAAACCACGATTACGCGTTAAAATTTAAAAGCTAAATTTAAAGTTAGACGAGCAGGCGTGCCGTGCGAAGCGCTCGTTAAAATTTCAAAGCCAAAGCGCAGGCAATCGCACGCGTTAAATTTAAATGCCCTGGCGCACGCAATGCTCGGTATTAGAATTTCAGAGCCAGCCAAAGCTCAGTAAGCAAGTGTGTCGCGAGCCGTGCATGCTAAAATTTCAAAGTTGAGGTGCATGCGACTACGCGCGTTAAAATTTTAAAGCCAAGGCGCATTACGGCAGCGTTTGCGTTAAATTTAAAAATCGATCGGCAGTCGCGCGAGATTTCAGATTGATCTATTCGCAAAGCCGCGCCCATAGATCCTTTCGCAGCGCCGCGTGCCGAAATTTTAGACAGATTTGGGGGATATAAACAGAGGAATGCAGCCATTCGTACAAGGGGCTTTGATGGGGTTGGGCGTTAGCGTGCCGATCGGCCCGGTAAACGTACTGATAATGTCCTACGCGCTGCGAAGCTACACCAAGGCGCTGTGCCTGGGCCTAGGCGCCATGAGCGCGGATATGCTGTATCTGGCGCTATCGGCGTTTGGCATATCGCAGCTAGCCAAAATCCCGATCGTTTTTGCCTGCATATCGGTATTTGGCGCATGCTTTTTACTCTACACGGCGTACGCGATCTGGCATGGTGCGACTCGCTCGGTGCGGCCTACAAGCGTCGAGGCTTGCTCGGGCGCGGCGCTTTACGGCAAAGGCTTTTTGATAAATTTACTAAATCCATACGTCATTATGTTTTGGCTCAGCGTCTCTGCCGGCACCGCGCGAGCAAATTTCGCGCTTGCCCTTGCGGGGCTTGCAAGCGGAATCTTAGCTTGGATCACGCTTTTTCCGCTTGCGATATATCTAGCTCGTAGCAAGCTTCCAAACATAGCAGTGCGAGCATTTGCATATATCTCGGCGTTTATTTTGGTATTTTTTGCACTAAAGCTTCTATACGCTATAATTTTTGCTAAAATTTAAACCAAAGGATGGCTTATGAAACCGATTGAAATTCTAAAAGAGCTCATCAAATTCCGCTCGCTCACGCCTAGCGACGACGGGGCTTTCAACTACGTCTCGATGCTGCTGGCGGACTTTAGCGAGGATAGATTCGAGCTAAACGGCGTAACCAACGCGATTTTTACCAAGCGCTTCGGACAGGGTCCGCATCTGTGCTTTGCCGGGCACATCGACGTAGTCCCGCCGGGCGAGGGCTGGGCGAGCGATCCGTTTATGCCGGTGGAAGCGGATGGCTTTTTATACGGGCGCGGCGCGCAGGATATGAAAAGCGGCATCGCAGCGGTAATCTGCGCGCTAGCGGCGGCACACGATTTTAAGGGCACGCTAAGCCTACTACTAACCAGCGATGAGGAGGGTGACGGCATCTACGGTACGCGCGAAATGCTCTCTAAATTGCGCGAGCAAGGTGCCCTACCCGACTTCGCAATCGTTGCGGAGCCTACATGCGAAGTGCGCTTCGGTGATACCATTAAGATCGGCCGTCGCGGCTCGATTAACGGCGTCCTCACACTCACGGGTATCGGCGGGCACGCAGCCTACCCAGATAAATGCATCAATCCTGTCCACATTTTAGCGCCAGTGCTTGCAAGTCTTGCGGGGCATGATCTGGACGCGGGTAGCGATGATTTCGCTCCAGCCAAGATAGTCATCACCGACATTCGCGGTGGCTCACAGGTCGTAAACGTAACACCCAAGGACGTGCACGTGATGTTTAACGTCCGCGGTGGCGTAGGGCTGGGGCTAGAGGACGTGCGAGACTATGTACTGAGGTTATTTGAGCTAGATGCAAAAGACGCGCTGTGCAGCGAAAGTGAATCTTGCGGCAAGCTAGAAATGAGCTGCACCGCGCAGCTGCGAGCAGGCGCGTCGCTACACCTTGCGCTAAAAAGCTCCTCAAAGTCTTTTTTAACTCAACGAAACTCCAAAATCGTGCAAAAACTAAGCGCTAGCGTGCAGAAGATCTGCGGCGCAGCAGCCGAGCTAAATACCGCAGGCGGCACGAGCGACGCGAGATACTTCGCGGAGTTCGGCGTGGAGACGGCGGAGTTTGGCGTGCGAAACGACACTATCCATCAGATCAATGAACGTGTAGAGATTAGCGACGTCGAAAATTTAGCTAAAATTTTTAGCGATCTGATAGAAAATTTCGGCTAATTTAAGAATTTGGCAAAGCTGCGTAGATTTTCTTCGTTCTACCAAGCTTTGCTGATTTTGCCGGGGTTTTCGCTCGTAGTTGCTTGGCAAATTTTATCTTTGCCTCGCGTCTTACGTAGGAATTTCGCTCTACGCCGCTTTTGCTAAGAATTTTTATCTACAGCAGGCTCGCCGCTTTTACAATTACTTTGCTATGCAACGTCGCTTTCGCAAGAAACCCTAGCAAAACATCGCCGCCTCAAAGGCGAGCTTCGCCGACGAACGCTATCGCTACTAGGAATTTTTTAAAAGAATACTGCTTTTGCGCGAATTTCAGCAAATAGCGCGATCTTTGCGCAAAATTCATCTCGCTCTCTTCGCGTAGAATTTCATCTTCGTCAGGTGACTCTAGCGGCATACTGCTGTACTTTGCCGTCTTCGTGAAAAATTTTATCTTTGACGCGCCCGCTGCTTACGCAAGAAGCTTGGCTAAGACAATGCTGCTTCTGCCCCCCCCCAGGATACCGCCCGCTTCGTGGATTTATAGAATTTTATTTAGTCACGTTGTCGCTGAGATAAATTCTGCCCCGCTTACCGCTTCTGCGCGGATTTTAACCATGCCTGACAAGCGCAATTAAATTTTACTTTGCTTTGATACGGCGGCGTTGAATTTTACCCTTGCAGCGCGGCAGCATAGAATTTTTAGCCTCTGCAAAACTCCACAACAAAACCTTGCTATCCTTGCCTATCTACACAAAAAGGAGCGGCAAAATTTTACCGCCTCGCGTGCTGCTACACTAAATGCACGCAAGATGAAAATTTATCGAAGGATTTCAGAGCGGAATTTCGCGAGGCTAAATTTTATCACTGCGAAAAATTTCAACCGCTCATAGCAGGCGTCTGCGGCGCGATAATTCCAAATTAAGGCTTCAAACCGGCTTAGCAGGCTTCGCTTCTTTCAAAATTTTAACTACCTTGGTCGCCACAAAACTAGAAACTTACAAAATCGCTTTATGAAATTTCGCAGCATCGCGCGGTAAAATTTTAAAATCAGCGCCGTGCTTGCAAGGCAGAATTTAATCGAATTTTACTTGCCAAATTTGGCTAAATTTTCTCTTTCAAAGTTTAGTAGCCACGCTTTGGTAGCTACACCGCCCGCGCCGCTGTATCCGCCGAGCCCGCCCGCAGCTACGACGCGGTGGCATGGCACGATGATGGGGATTTTGTTTTTGCCGTTTGCGCTACCTACTGCGCGGCTTGCGCGCGGTCTGCCGATAGCCGCAGCTAGCTCGCCGTATGTCATGACCTCGCCGTAAGGGATCTCTAAAAGCGCGCTCCACACGGACTTTTGAAACTGCGTGCCATTTTGGCTCAGTTTAACGCTAAAGCTCTCAAGCTCGCCCCTAAAATAGGCACTAAGCTCATCGGTGCAAAGAGTCAAATTCTTTCTTAAATCGCTAAGCTTTAAATCGTGTCCTTTATCGTCCGCGGCACGCACAAAGCCTAATTTAGGCTCTGCGTCGTGTTTTTTAAAGATCTCATCATTGGGCCCGCAGGCAGAGCTTTTGACCCAGTCGATACTGCAGATCCCGATCTCATCATCACAAATTTCAAGCATTCCAATGGGCGAATTAAAAAAGGCTTTTTGCATCTCAATCCTTTCAAATTTTTACTGGTTTGATCAAAAAATTTTAAAAAGCGCTTGTTGCGGGCAAGCTAAAGCTCGAAAACGACGGAATTTCATGTGGTAACGCGAATTTTTTAAAATTTATCTGCAAAGCGCCGCAAAGTCTCTACTCAAACCGCACGAGGTTTACTAAAACTCCGTCGAAAACGTCCTGCTTAAAGAGCTTGATCTCGCGCACGATATCTGCATTGTCGTCATCGATGACGCCGTTTTTGACGAGGCTGTCCTCGATGAGCTTAAAGATAAAGGCGTGGTTACTGACGTCAGAGATACCGCTTTTAAAGCCCATTTCAAGGCGCACCGGCACATCGATATGCACGCCGCGCAGGTCCTTGGCGATGTAAAGATCAGCAATCGTGCGCACCATCTTTTTCGCCATTTGGTAGCTCGCCGTGGACGACAAAATATCATTAAGACCGAAATTCTCCATCAAAAGCGGAATACGAACGCGCGCCAAAACCCCTTCGCCGGGCTCGCTCGCGCTCTTTTTCAAAAACGAAATTTTAATCCTATGCGCGATGCCTATGAAACGCGGCTTAAGCTCGATGAGCCTAGCTTTAGACGCTTGCGGTAGCGAGATAGGACGCGAAGTGCTTGCAATAGGCAGAGCCTGCGGACGCCCAGGCAGGCGCGCGCGCTCTTTTGTAGGCACTTTGCGCGCAGGCTTGCCATAGAAATTTACGGGCTTAGTCGCAAAAGTTGATTCGCTCCCAAAAGCAGCAGACGCGGGCTCATCACCAAGCGCCCCCTCCGCCATAGAAGAAGTAAACGTGGAATTCCCACCCGTTAACGCGGGCTGCGCGAATCGCTCAAATTCGGGCGCAAATTTATTTCCCGCTTGCGGCGGCAAATTTAAAGAGTGCCACTCTTGTGCGGAGCTTTTCTGTGCTAAATTTTGCTCGTCGGAATTTTTTAGCGCGTAATTTTGCCCTTTTGCCAAAAACACTGAATTCTCACCGACGAAATTCTCATCTTGAGGCATAAATTCCGAGGCATTTTCTAAGGCAAAATTTGCGGCACGGCAGCTAGCGGAATTCGCGATTTGCCCCTTGGAAAACTCGGAGCCTTGAGGCCCACAATCATTTGCGTACTTTATATCAAGCGCAGAATTTACGAAAGTAGAATTTTTTGATGCAGAGCTTTGTGCCGTAGAATTTTTACTTCGTAAGTCCGTGCCCTGCTCTGCTACAAACGAATTTTCAGCTGCAAAATTCTCCGTTTGCGCCATAAAATTAGAATTTTGCGCCTCAAATGCGGAATCTTTCACGAGCGCAGAGCTTTGCGCGGAAATAAAATTTCGCGATGCAGGAATGAAGCTTCGCCCTTTGGTAGAATTCACAGACGCAGAGCTTTGCGGCATAAAATTTTCACTCCTCGCATTTGCGCTCTCTTCGAAACTAGCAGCAAGCCCCACGCTCATGTCATCATGCGCAGCATCATTTTGCGAAATTAAATTCTCGCGCGTCGTATCCCACGCGGTATCTGCGCAAAATTCCGCCCGAGCTGCGCCATAAAATTCTGCTTGCGAAGCATCTTGAAATTCTGCTCGTGAAGCAAAATCTCGCGCACTCTGAGCGCTGCGCACAGAAAAATCTCGCTCGCCGCGCCTTGCATTTGTGGCATACGAGGTCTTCGCCAAGCTGCCACCAGCCTCGGACGAAACCGCGCCCAAATCTCCGCCGCAAAAGCTACCAAAATCGAAGGCATCGCCAAACTCCGCATAACCATCCGCTGCGCGGAGACGATCTGCGCGGGCTTTCTTTTTGGGCGTAGAAGAGAGCGTGAGCCTGCCTGCAAGCTCGCGTCCGCCAGAGTTTAAAATCCCAAAAATTCTAGCTCTAAAGCGTTCGAACTGCTCGCCACTGAGCGAAATTTTGTCGTTTAGGCTCTGCACGCCGAAGTCTGCGGCGGTAAAATTTACGATCGCTCCGTCCCTACTCGCGACGCGCACGCGACCTTTGACCGAGCCTTTTAGCTTAAAATCGCTGCCTGCGAGAATTTTTTTCATCAACTCCTTCGGATTGTAGGGCATTTTAGCGCTCGCCAAAAACCACTTCGTTAAATTTAGCGACGAAGCTTAGCGGATTGACGCTCACACCGTTGATCGCGATGCCGAAGTGCAGATGTGGGCCGCTAACTCTACCGCTCTCGCCCGAAAGCGCGATTTCATCGCCTTTGCGAACGTAATCGCCAAGCGCCACTTTGATCTCGCTTAGATGATAGTACTGCGAATAAATGCCGCCGCCGTGATCGATCACGACCGAACCGCCGGCGTAGTAGCGATCTTTGGCGATGACTACGACGCCGTCATTGGCTGCGCGCACCGCAGTGCCTACTGCGGCACGATAATCGGTGCCGCTGTGATAGCTTTTAAGCTCGCCATTAAAGGTGCGGGCATTGCCGAACGCAGAGGTTATTTTGGAGTTTAAAGGCAACTCAAACGGCGTGGAAAAAAGATAGCGTGGCGTGGTGATCGCATAGATCGCGTTGGCTTCGTCGAGCTCTTTTTTGATACGTGCGGCGGCTTCTTTGGGCGGTTTAACTTTACCAGGAGCGACACTTAAGGCCTCTTTTTTATACTCGCCCTTTTTCAAAGCGACGATCTGCTCGTGGCTGCCGCTTTGATCTACTATCCGCAGCGCGAAATCTCCCTTAGCACGGTAATTCGCCGCCAAAACGGCGATTTTATCGCTAGAATTTGGCGCCGTGATGAGGGGGATTTTCTTTGAGCCAAAGCTCAACTCGGTCGTGCTTTTATCTAATTTTAAGATAACAACATCACCGTTTACTATGTCTAAAGCGAAAATTTTGATCGCCAAAAGTGCAAAAATAGCTAGAAATTTCATAAATTTTCCAAAATTCGTTATTTTTCATCAATTTTTTGTTAAAAATTAGCTAAAACAAATGAAATTGCTGTTATAATAACGAAAATTCAATTTTAAAAGGATTAAATGATGAAAAAGTTTTTGCTTCTAGCATCTGTTGCACTTTGCGGTTTTTTGCACGCGGACGTCGTGGCAAATCAAGAGGTTATAGCGGCGACTAACGTCGTTAGATCTTTCGTAGCGGCTAATAACTTCGGCACCGATGAGCGCTATCTAACCAGCGCCAAAGCCGTCGCAATCCTAACCGACGTAAAACGTTTAGCTGCGGGCGCATCGCTACAATACGGCGATGGAATTTTTAGCGTCAAAGGCGAGAACGGCGAGTGGAGTTCGCCGATTTTTATCAAATATAAAGGCTACGGCGTGGGCTTGCAAGCAGGCTACGAGACGAGCGACATCGTGATGATCTTCCATACTACGAAGTCATATCAAGACATTTTTACCGGCACAGACACCCTTGAGATCAATGTAGGTGCCGCAGCAGGCGGCGTAGGTAGAAGAACAGGTCGCGCAACCGATCTACCTGATATCTCTGCATGGATGGTAAGCCCGGGCGAGCAAACAGGCGTCTACCTAGGCGTATCGATCGACAACGGCAGAATCACTATCGACGATCAACTAACTAACGACTTCTATGAGAGAATTTACGACTACGAGGATATCTTAAATGACTCTCCACGCGCGAATAAATACGCAAAAAGATGGAAAGAAGTGATGAGGAAGTATTTTACAAACGGCGAGAAATACGGCGCTAGCAGCAGTGCAGCGATACCTGTAAATCACGTGCAGAAAAAATATCCTGATGGTAAACCGATCATCTCAAACCGCTCTCCTAGAACTCATGCTAAGGCTACGCGAAGCAAAAAGGCTAAAAAAGCAAAATAAATTATCGAGTTAAGCCCCGCCTATGGGGCTTCTTGTTTTGGCTTTGCGTTGAGTTTGTGCAAGAACGCCTAGATGTGAAATCGAAGCGCATAGGTTATTTTAAAAAGATTTATTGGTTCTTTACTAAAGTATTTATTTAATTTTTATGAGTTATTAGGTATATAAAGACCGAATAAAATTTTATGAAATTTAACGAAATTTTTATAAAATTTAATCAGTTTTTTATATTTTTATCACTACAATTATAATTCTTGTCTCGTTAGCTCAGTTGGTAGAGCATCTGACTCTTAATCAGGCGGCCGTAGGTTCGAATCCTACACGGGACACCATCTATCAAATTTCCCCCCTAATTTTAGTTTTTTGATTTTTTTAAAAGCCCTACATTACGGGTTTTTTCAAATTTTTTCAAAAAAATTTCAAATACTAAAAACGCTAGATTATACAGGTAGTTTAAGAGAAACTACTATATATTAAAAAATGTATAGTAGCTCTTAAGCTTGTTAAACTCTTTGGAAACTTTTATAATTTGTCCTATGAAACTATATTAAATTTTAAAGGATAAGTAGTTATGAAGGTGTTTCCTAAAATTAAAGACGATCCGGCTTTTAAAACGGACCCCGATAAAGTCATTAGAAATTTCTCCCTGCCTCATCGCAAAAATACTATGGTAGAAATGATAGATGAGCATATAGCAGTTAGATTTTACCGCTCATTTACTAAAAAGGGAATACAAACAATCCATAGACACTATCACTACTCAATAGGCGGTAAGCTGATTAAGTCTTTAGGTAATGCAGATGAGATAAGCCTAAGCAAAGCCAAAGAAACTCTTAAAGGTTTAATGATAGATGATTCTGCTAAGCTGATCCCTGCTAAAAATACTCTAGCAAGCGTTTATAGACAGTTTCGCAGACATAACGGCAATGTCGCATTAGCAACCTCTAAAAGACGAGATATGAGCTTTAAGGCTTTAAGGGATATTTGCGACAAAGATATAAACAAGATAAGCAAAAAGGATATCATGCCGATACTGGATTATTATTACGATAATGAGAAGTACGCTTCCTTAGAAATTTTATTCAAACTTATTAAAAGACTATTCAGATATGCTCGCATAAGAGATATTTCTAAAAATCCATTATTTGCAGAAGAGGTGTTTAAGGACTTTTATAATATACCTCGCCATAGCGAATACCCATATATAAAAGATGACTTGGATTTAACCGTACTTATTAAATTTATCATGAACTATCCTCATCAAATAGGAGTTAAGAATGCTTTAATATTCGGACTGCTTACGGGGCTAAGAAGCTCAAATGTAAGAAATTTAACCCATGAGCATTTAAAAATAGGTGATGATGGAGAATACTACTTACTATTCCCGCAAGATGAGAATAAGGTAAAAAGCAATGGAGATGAACATCTGGGGCTTCCTAGAGAAGTAGGGCAATGGCTGCAAAGGTTACACGCTCATAATAGTAGCTGCTTGCTATGCTTTGCCAATACGCAAGGAGAGGTACTAAGCGATATGACTCTAGTTAAAGCGCTTAAAACCTATGCTCCCGTAATAGCTAAGAATAGACTGGTTTTTCACTCTTTTAGAAAGATACTAGAAACCTTTGCATATGAGAAAATCCATGAGAACAAGCTGGATCCTTATAGCATTGAACGTACCCTTTTTCATGCACAAAGAGAGATACAAAAGATTTATAACAAAGCTACGAATATTGAGAATACGCGTAGGGTTCTAACATGGTGGCTAGGTTATTTAAAGGGGTTGGGGTTTAAATTTTGAGGAAGGGAAGGGAGGAGCTAAAGGCATTATTCCTACTATGGATAGTGCCTTTAAGTCTATATGCCTATGTGCTTTAGAACTTTCCGGATAAGCGGAAAGACGGTGAGATAGGGAGTTAGAACGACACCTATCCACAGTTTGTCATTCTGCAGCTTACCGTAATTAGCGTATGAGCTGCCTTATCCTCTTAAAAAAGCGCTTACTTCCTCTTTTTGTATATTACTTTATTACTACTCCTTTCCTAAGCGCTCGCCCTCATTTTTAAGTGCATTGCCTCCTTTTTAGCGCTCGCCTTCTTTCTTTTGATACTGAAGGCGAGTGCTTGCGAGGATAGGGCTGCGATAGCTTATATAAATTCTGAAGCATTTCTATTCTTTTTAGTTTTACGCTTTTTACTAGGAATTTCTTGTATATTACGCATATATATCTTTCCACCTTTCAATACTCGTAATACTCGGCTTGCTAGGTTGCTTTAGTACTTTTATCGTTTAACTGGATCGCTTGATTACCCTCATAGGTTTGCCATATTGTTTTATTGCCTTCATAGGTTTACTCAGGTTGCTCTATATCACTTCATTGCCTCCATACTTAGACTTGCTAAAAAACAGCCTCTGTCTTAAAAAAGCAGCTCATACCATTTTTTTCTTTTCTAGCTATATTGTTTTCATAAGGTATTTTTTGAAATACCTTATAACGTTTTTACTAAGGAGAGAGAATGTTTTATATGTTAAAAAAGCCTTTAGGCTTTTTGAAGTAGCCTTTAAAGTTTATATATTATGGTTTTTCGATGGGTTACGTTATCGGTAATGTTTTATTGATAAGCTTAAACGCTTATCAAGCATTCTTAATCTTTAGTTCCCCGCTGGCGGTTTGGGGTAATAAGAAAAATCGCAGAGGTGCGTTATAGCTTCGCACATTAATCTAAAAAGCTTCTGTTTTAACTAAATTCTAAAGATGTAACGTCTTTTTGCCCCTAGAGTTTTTTCCCTAGATAGCCTTCTTCTTCGTTTTATTTATTGCCTAAGTGCATTAAATTTTAAAAGGGGACTATCTGAAAAGCCGCGTGGAGGTAGCGCCTCCGTTAAAGGTTACGGGGCTGATTCGCTCGTCGCTAGCGGAGCTTTGCTCGTCTGCTACCGCCGTTGCGATTATTCCTTGTAGGGATGTTATTGTATAGATGGAATTTTCTATATCTGGCGGATAGGATAGACTTTTATCCATTGGAAGGATTATGGATCTATGGCTCATAGTCTTATCGATAGCCATTTATCTATTTGTAGGGATATTCTTGCAATACACGGGCGGTGTAAATTTCACCGTCGAATCAACCTTTATCTCTTTTAAGGATATTTTGTCATACATAGGCAGCGTAAATTTCTTTACTAAATCAGCCCTTTATCCATTGCGGAGATATTTTCTTATAAAAGTCTTTCTAGTTAAATTTTAAACTTATCTCTTTTATTCCTTTTAGGAGCATTCTTTGCTAAAGCATTGCTCTTACAAGCAGATAGAGCAACCTCCATCTATCTCTTTATAGATATTTTATATAAAACCCTGCTTTAAGTATACACAGCCTTGCTTTAATAGGAATTTGAGCATTGAAAGGGTGTCAAAGATATTTAGGATATTTAGTATAATTAAGCATTAAAAAAGGCATTTAAATGCCGAAGGCATCTATATATCCACCCCATCTTTTAATCAAACCAAGAATGCCTATAACGAGCAATGGCAAGATCAAAGCGGATACAACCGCAGCTTTTAATCAAGCCAAGCAATGCCCATAATAAAACTAGGAATGCCTATGATCAAGCCAAGAGTAATGCCTATCCTATAATCAAACCAATCCACCTATACTATAACCCAACCAAGTAATGCCTAGTTATCTCTACTCTTGAATGCCCCATATCTATAGATACCTGAGCTAGAGCTTCTATATGACTCATACCCTCTTTGCGTAACTCCTCATATCTTTCTTGAGCAAAGTTATATCTAAGTCCATGCGTTCCTCTACTATCTGTTCCTGCTGCTTTTAGATCTTTTACGTAAGCATTCTTTGGGGCATAGTATCCCGTTTCTTTGGCAAGCCTTAGCTGCCTTATGGTTTTATCGCTTAGCTTTTTAGTACTGTAGCATAAGCCGTTCTTACTACCTAGTATGGTTATGCTATTATCATCGTTAATCTTCCATTTGCCTGAGTTAATGGCGTCATCCAGTCTTAGTCCCGCCTCTAATTGAAGCTCGGCGGATATATAGTATAATGAGCTTAATTGCATATTGCTTATGATTTTATATGGGTTTTCATAGGCTCTGTTATAATGCCTTTTACGAAGGTTCATACCCTTTTTCTTAAGCTCTTTGCGGATATCCGTAATATCTTTTCCCGATACGTTTAGCCCTAGCTTACTGCAATTATCAAAGCTCTTAGCTAATGCCGATATATAGGTATTAAGCGTTCCGCCGCTTATTTCGTTTGCTTTTAGCAGTAGCCACTCTCTTGCACTGCTGGCATTAATGTTTTGCATTATTTTTTGGCCGTGCCTAGCTTTAAGAAATTCTATATATTGAGTAGTTACCGCTCTTAAGTTTTGAATGCTTTTAATGCTATGGGCATACGAGCTCTTTGCATGACCGTTTTGTCCTTTAAGCTTGCTATTGCGTCTTACGTTACTTTTAGATATTCCTATACCGTTTGCTTGCTTCATAATCTGAGAGATAATAGCTTTAGCGTTCATTCTAGTGTGTAGAGCCATGATTTATATACCTTTATCTTTTTAATAGTCTTGCTACGCTTGATTTGCTGGTTTGTATGCCGTAGTTTTTCCATAGAATATCCGCTATTTTTTGATAGCTATGGCCGCTTTTATGTAGGGATTTTAAGCAATCCTTATAATTTGCTATTTTTGATTTGGTCGGTTTTTTCTTTGGGCCTAGTAGCTTTTTATACTCTTTATTTACTACTTCGCTTAAGGTCCTTTTATCTACTTTCATATCTTTGTAATAGTGCAATATGCCATTAAGTGCATTATCCGCTCTTTTCTTATCGTGTCTTGCTCTACTAATATATGAGATAAAGGTATTTACTAGCCATATAAGCTCATTCTGATTAGCAGTTTCTTGAGCTTTATCGTTAAAGACCTTTATGCCTTTCTTGACTCTTAAAAGATTTTCGTAATGCATATCTACTCCTTTGCAATAGATTTTGTGGTAAATTTAAAGATTACCAGTATATTATAACGGGAGAATAAAAAATGGTAGGAAGCTT
>CAUPXM010000013.1:0-61180 GCA_963515585.1 uncultured Campylobacter sp. | reverse complement strand
GAGTCCGATTTTAGCAAATATCGCAGTCAGCGCCGCAAAGAGTGCTGATGCAAGCGCCCAAGCCGCCCAAATTTCCATGATCTTCCTTTAGAAAAATTACTAGATTATAGCTCTATTCGGATAAATTTTGCTTATAATTTCGCGAGCGTCGCAGCAAAAAGCTAAATCGCAAGCGAGCAATCCTACGAAGGCGGCATTGAAATTTTAAAATTTTAGCCGCAAAATACGGCTAAATTTCAGTTCCGACAAGCAAAGCTCGCCTCGCGCGCTACCGAATGAGTTCGGGCGCCGTTTGAGTGGTGTGCCGCAAGACACTGTTCGCAGAAACTGTTATAAAATTTTGCTTCGGCAAGATAAAATTTTATCGAGGCAAGACGAGCTTTCCTTCGAATGCAAAATTCTATTTTAATTCAGCAAAAGCACGACCGAATACCCCTTTCACAAATCCAAACGCTATATAAATTCCCCCGAGCAGAAAGATCTGAATTTAAAAAATATTTATCGTTTGTATATAGAGTCTCAAAATTTCTACGAGGAGAGCTTATGAAAAAATTTCTACTCGCGCTCATTGCGATATTCGTTTTAGCGGGCTGCAGCAGCGACCCGAAAGGCGTAGCCGAGGACTTCATCAGAGCCCTATACAAGGGCGATTCTAAGACTTTGGTGGATGCTATAGACATACCCGATAAGGACAGATCGGACGACGGCTCTATGCAGATGATAAACGGCAAACTGATACAAATGGCAGGTACCGGCAAGGAGGAGGCTTCCAAGCGCGACGGGCTAAAGGGTGTCTCGGGCGAGCTGCAAAATAGCGACGAGAAATTGGCGCTCGTGAAAGTCGTCGTGTCTTTTAAAAACGGCACGAACCGCACCGAGAGCGTTAAACTCGTCAAAAAAGACGGCAAATGGAAGGTTGCGCTTTAGCCAAAAAGCTTCTCGTCTGCCTGATCTTTGCCCTGGGCGGACTCGGCGAGCTTTGGACGCTAACGCGCGCCTACGGCAAAAGAGCCGCTGTGGGTACCGGATGAAATTTTATCAAATCTACGCACGGGCGATCTCGTCTTTCGCCTGGGCGACGTCACCGACAGCCGCATAATCGCAACCGCAACGAATTTTAAATACTCGCACGTAGGCATGATCGTGCGCGAGCGTCCGCTTTTGGTAGTGCACGCCGTAACGGGCGAGGGCGAGCGAGAGGGCGTCGCGGCCGTTTCGATGCGGGAGTTTTTGGCGCATGCACGAGACTTCGGCGCGGTGTGGATGAAATTTTTAAACGAGGAGCAAAAGGCGCGCCTAGCCGCCTCTTTACTTAAGCGCGTCGGCGAGGGTTTTACGCTAAGACCTCGTGGCGAAGCGAACCTCTACTGCACGACGCTACTTGAGCAGGAAATCTCTAAAATCACAGAATTTTTTCCGCAATATTTTAAACTAGGCCTAGCCGTCTTGGGCGGCGAATACCTCGCGCCGAGAGCATTTTGGCATTACGGCGGCGTTGAAATTTTATACGAGCGGTAGGCACGACCTAGCTTGGGCTGGAATTTTGCGCGCCGTGCAAATTTAAATATCGCATCAATTCAAATCCGCGCATGAATAAAATTTGATCTTAAAATTACGTGCCGTAAAATTTCGGTCAAAATTTTGCTTTGACTTTAAATTTTGAAATTCCGCACTCCGTAAAATTTCATATTAGAATTCTGTAGGGCATTAAATTTTATAAATTTCGCTAGCCACCGAATTCGCAAAATTACCGCTCGATTCAAATTTTGCACATTCTACGCGCAAAACAAAATTCCGCCTTGCTGCAGAATTTTCAAAACACGAAATTTACAATTCGTAAAATTCTAAAAGTATAGAATTTTATAAAAAGCGCAACTTGCAAAATTTCAAAAGCAAAGCGCGCGAGCTTTACAGCTCGCCGAAAAGCGCTTCGAGATTTTTAAGACCTTCCTCCGTGGAGACCTTTTTCTCGCTCGCCAAGCCGGTTTCTATAAGCTCGATCTCGCAGCCGCACAGCATCGAGGCGAGTCGGATATTTAGACCGTTTTTGCCGATCGCTTTACTTTTTTGATCGGGGTTTACATAGACGATCGCCTTGCCGTCCTGCGCTATTTTGACCGAGTTTACGATCGCGGGCGCCATCGCGCGAGTGATCAAAATTTCGGGGCTTGCGGAGTATTCAAACGCGTCGATGCTCTCGCCGCCGCTTCCGTCTTGCAAATTTTTGCTTAAAAATCTACTCACCGCATCGATTCGAGCGCCTCCTTTGCCGACGGTGGCGCCTACCGGATCGACATTTGGCGAGACGGCGCTAAGCGCGATCTTGGCGCGCCTGCCCGGAATCCTCGCGCAGGCTTGGATGATGACGCTGCCGTCTTTGATCTCGGGGACTTCGGCGGCAAGTAGGGCTTCTAGAAATTTTGGGCTGGTGCGTGAAAGCTCCAGCCTGATGCCGTGAGATTTGTCGATCGCTACGTTTTTGATGACGGCTTGCAGCACGTCGCCCACTTTGAAATTTTCGCCCTTGATGCGGTTTTTAAGAGGCATGAAAGCCTTCGTATCCTCGATCTCTACGTAGGTCGTGCCGTCGTGATCGATCTTGGTGACCGTGCCGTGGGTAAGAGTGCCTACCTTACTTTTATAGTTTTCAAAAATTTTCTCTTCAAGCAGCCTTTGGATGTGGAAATTTAGCTCTCTAGCTAGCACACCGGAAGCCGTGCGGCCGAGGTTTTCTATATTTATTTCGTAGCTTAGCTCATCGCCGATCTCCGCGTTTTCGCCTATTTTTTTGGCCTCGCTTAGCGCGATGAAGTTGTGATCGCCGAGCCGCTCATCATCATCTGCGACGACGTGGACCTTTTGGTAGAGCTTGACGCGTTTGGTCTGCGGATCGACTTCGCTGTCGTAGAGATACTCCTCGCCGAAAAGTCTTTTTGCGGTCTGGATGAACGCCATTTTGACGCGCTCTTTGACGTCTGCGGGCTCAAGTCCCTTTTCATTTGCAATCGACTCGATGATATCGGTGATTTTTTCCATAAATTTTCCTTAAGATTTGATTTCGTGCTACTAAATTTGGATTTTAAATTTTGAAGTGCGGTATTATATGGAATTTTGACTTTATTTTTATTTAAACGAATTATTATCTAAATTTCGCTAAACTCGCGGGTTTAAAACATAAATGAAAGGATAGATCATGCAGCTAAAACTTGCCAGAACGGAGCTTGCCTCTAAGCCAAAAAGCGTTAAGATCGAGGATTTGCAAGCCCAAGTAGAAAAGAGCGGACAAAAAATATTTTATCTGGATAGAGAAAATTCTCAAAAAGATTTAGCCGCTTTGGTGGATTTTTTCGACACTAAGGGTTTTAGCGTGTATCAGCGCATAGTGCGATACGGGCTGAACGAAAACGAGTATATGTACGAGGTGCATATCCTTTGAGTAAACTCCTCTTCATCCAGACCCTAGGTTGCGCGATGAACGTGCGCGATAGCGAGCATATTATCGCGCAGCTAAAAGAGCAAGATTACGAGATTACCGACGACGTAAATATTGCGGATCTAATCTTAATAAATACATGCTCCGTGCGCGAAAAGCCCGTGCATAAGCTCTTTAGCGAGATCGGCGCTTTTGATAAGGCGCGAAAAAAGGGTTCTAAAATTGGCGTTTGCGGCTGCACCGCAAGCCATCTGGGCGGAGAAATTTTTAAGCGCGCACCATTCGTGGATTTCGTACTCGGCGCCAGAAACGTATCTAAAATTTCGCAAGCCGTACGTACGCCAAAATTTATCAGCACGGACATAAACTACGATGAGAGCGAGTTTGCCTTCGGAGATTTTGCGAGCTCGCCATATAAATCCTTCATAAACATAATGATCGGCTGCGACAAAAAGTGCTCCTACTGCATCGTGCCGCAGACTAGAGGCGATGAAATTTCGATCCCCGCTCAAATCATCTTGCGCGAAGCCGAAAGATCCGCTGCTCGCGGCGCCAAAGAGATATTTTTGCTCGGACAAAACGTCAACAATTACGGCAAGCGCTTTTCTAACGCGCACGAAAAAATCGACTTCAGCGACCTGCTCGTGCACCTTAGCGAGATAGAGGGCATCGAGCGCATCCGCTTTACAAGCCCGCATCCGCTGCATATGGACGATAAATTTTTGGATGTTTTTTGCAATAATCCTAAAATTTGCAAATCGATGCATATGCCCTTGCAAAGCGGCTCCAGTAAGGTTTTGCGCGATATGAAGCGCGGATATACCAAGCAGTGGTATCTAGACCGCGCGCTTAAACTGCGCCAAAGCTGCCCGGGCGTAGCGATCAGCACCGACATCATCGTGGGCTATCCAAGCGAGAGCGAGGAGGATTTTGCCGAGACGATGGAGGTGTTAGAAGCGGTGAGATTCGAGCAGGTTTTTTCCTTTAAATTTAGCCCGCGGCCGCTCACGCCGGCAGCAAATTTAAAGCCGCTGGATGATGAAATTTCAAGCAAAAGGCTAAGCAGGCTACAAAGCGCTCACGCTAAAATTTTAGACGAGATCGCAGGAGCGCAAAAAGATAAAATTTTCGACGTGTATTTCGAGGAGCTGCGAGAGGGCGGTACCGCGTGCGGTAGAAGCTTTTCAAATTTTCTAATCTGCGCGCAAGGCGGCGAGGAGCTGCTGGGCAAGACGCGCAGAGTACGTGTCGAAAAGACCGCCAGAATGGCGCTTTATGGAAAAGTTATCGCTTAAAAAGCGGCTGTTTTTCCGCGTCGCCGAATATCTCATTTTTATCCTGATTTGGTGCATTTTTTTAACGTGCAGGGTTAAATTTACCCCCACGAAGCTACCCGAAAAGCCTTGCGTCGTCGTGTTTTGGCATGGAAGATTAGCGATGATGAGCTTTGCTTATAGGCGCTGGTGGTTGCGGGATTTCGGCAATGCTAAGCGAGCCAAGGTCATCATCAGCGATCACAAAGACGGCGAGATCATCACGCGCGTGATCTCGCATTTCGGCATCGGCGCGATCCGCGGCAGTAGCTTCAAGGGCGGAGCGCGCGCACTTATGGGCGCGATCAAAGAGATAAAAAACGGCACCGACGTCATCATCACTCCCGACGGCCCGCGTGGCCCGCTTCACAGCGTCGCGGACGGAGCCGTGATCCTTGCGCAGCGGCTAAGCTTAGATATTTACGCGCTAAATTATGAAGCGAGCAGTTTTTGGAAATTTCATAGCTGGGACGAGATGGTCTTGCCAAAGCCCTTTTCGCGTATAAATTACAGCCTCAGCGCGCCGCTAAATTTAGAAGGACTTGGCCTTGAAGCGGGCAAAGAGGCGATCAAACAACTGCTTTTTGCAAGCGCTAAAAAGGACGCTAAATTTTAGTTTGAAATAATAGTGTTTCGGTATAATTGCAATTTTAGGAGAAAAAATGGCACTATTTAAAGCAAAATCATTCCTCAGCGTCGCTAAAAGTGCCGGCGCATGCGAGTTTTTTTATAGAAAATTGGGCTTCGGCAGAAGGATCGTGGACGAGAGATCAGACAGCTTCCCGATATCGCCGGAGAACGATCTAGCTACCTCGCTGGCGGGCTTTGCGGATCTGGGCGAGAAAAATTTAATTTCTTGCGTCCTAATAGACGACGAGCGCCAAAGAGTGCATTTTAGCGAGGATTATGCGCCTAAAGATAGCTGTATTTATCAAAAAGTCGATGATAGCTTCATCGTGGAATTTCCGCGATCAAGCGCGCAAGCTGCGGATGAGGCCTTCGGCACGAGCTTCGGCTCGCACACCAGCCTATTTAAAATTTTATATTTCCTACTGAAAAATCAAAACGATTTTGAAAATATGGCGATGTTCGCGCTTAAATTTAACAACCGCGCGTGTTTCGTCGTCGCCAACCAAGAGCGCGTGCTCTATGCCGATATGGTGCGCATCGACGAGGAGATGCAGGCCGCGATGAATGACGCGGACGAGCTTTTTTACGAGCTTTTAAATTTTCAGATCGAAACCTTCTACAAAACCGAAAATAGCGAGTTTCTCACCAACGTTTTTATCTACTCCGACGGCACGCTTAGCAACGAGATCGGCTATGTGATTTTCACGCGCATCTACATCAAAACGAACCTAAAAAATCTAAATTTTGCCGATTATATCAACAAAATCGCGATGCTGGAAGCTCGGTAGATCAAATTTTTTGCTCCGCACCGAGGCAGAATTTTAAAATTTAATCTTCAGCTTTGCAAGACTGTGCTTACTTGATGCGATTTAGTGCTCGTTGGCGGCCGCGTTTTATTAAATTTATCTCGCATTACATAATGGATTTTGGCTGGGTAAAATAATCAGTATTTAAACGGCTCGCTTTTAAATTTAAACTCATTTGCCGCAAATTCTATTTTTTACGAATCCAGATTAATTTTACGTAAAAAATTTTCTATCAGAATCCGCCTTTGCTCCACATCGTCGCTATCGCTAATGCCCTCTAGCTCACTTGCGTGATGAGCCTTGGGCGGGATATCTTTCAGATACGACCACACCTCGTCCTCGCTTAAAATTTTGCCGTGCAGATCAAAGCCCACGTTTAGCGCCCTGCCCGAAACTTCAGCCATATCTGCGTGCAGGTGACCGTAGAGCATCAGTGCGCCATAATGGCAGTTTGCCCACTCGATCATAGGGTAGTGAGACAGAGCCGCTCTCTTATGCGATAGGCGCACAAAGGCATATCCCACGATCTGCTCAAACATAAAATTGCCGTCCGCCTTGTGCTGGCTTAACAGCTCGTTTTTCATCGCAGCGATCCGCCCATCGTGGTTACCGAGCACCAAAAAATGTCGCCCGTTTAGTCTGCGAAGTAACTCGCAAGTGTGCGCAAAATCCTTGTGAAAGGAGACGTCGCCGAGATTATAGACGAGATCCTCGGGCGTAACGAGCGCATTCCAAGCGGCGATGAGATTTTCATCCATCTCGGCCACGTTCGCACCTTTTCTAAAATTCGGGTATTTTTTCAGCACCAGCTCATGACCGAAGTGTAGATCGGAGGTAAAATAAACGCTCATAAAAGCTCCTCAAATAGCGCAAGATCCGCGCCTGCGGCAAACAAAAATCCGCGGTTTATCGGCGGGATAGCTAGCCGTCTGCACGCTTCTTTAAATTTCTTGTCCATCGCCGCTTTGATATACGGTGTCACAAAGATAAATTTTTCGCCCGTACCCACGGCTACCTTGCCGCCGAGCACGCAGTCAGCGCCATTTTCTAGGCAGCGAGTGCATTCGTTTCGTTGCGCCAAGCTTAGCACGAGTCCTAGCCGCTTGCAGGCAAGATCCACGCCGCGAATTTCGTTTTTACTGCGTTTTACGAGATAAATTTTAGGCGCGGGATTAGAAATCTCGGGAGCTAAATTTAACGCGTCAGCCGCCAAAAACTCAAAGCTTTTTTTCACACCGCTAAAGTATTCGTCCAAAAAAGGCTCACTAAATTTCGCGCGAATAAATCCGCGTTTAAACCGCTCCGTTAAATTCGTCTCGTCGGTGAAGTATTTAAGATTTCGCTCACGCAAAAACCGCTCCAGCTCGCACTTTCGCACGCCCAAAAGCGGACGAGAGATCACGTAGTCATCGCGAGCTTCAAGCTCCTGCATGCCTAGCAGCTCGCTAAGTCCCGCGCCGCGCCCAAGCTGCATCAAAAACCACTCGAATTTATCGTCAAACTGATGCGCCAAGATCAAATTTTCATATCCCTGCTCGCGGCAAATTTGGCCAAAAAACTCGTATCTAGCCGCGCGCGCTTCGTGTTCGAAATTTGACTCGCCCAGCTGCACGCTTTTTACGTAAATTTGTTTATTAAATTTAGCCGCCAGATCTCGTGCCGAAGCGACTTCGTCCTTGCTCTGCGCGCGGAGGTTATAATCCATGATCGCAAGGTCAAATTTCACGCCCGCCTCGTCAAGAAGATAAAAAAGAGCCGTGCTATCGACGCCGTGCGAAAATGCAAGCAGATTTCGCCCCGATTTTAGCTTGCGTAAAACGGGTGCGCTTAGCATTTTAGGCCTTTGCTGTGATCTTGCCTAGCGCCTGGCTTCCCGCTACCTGCGTGATCTCGCACCAGTAGCGACCGCCGGTTTCTAGTTGCTCCACGTCGCTTTCGTTGATCAAAATTTCGCCGTCGATGTCCTTATCCCAGAGCGACTTTTTCGCGGCATAAAACATCTCGCCCTCGCTGCTTTCGCCCTCGAGCGAGACGATAAATTTTTGCCCTAGCTCCTGCGCGAAGCTAGCCTCGATCGCGGCGCGAGTGATCTTCTCGATCTTGCTTAGGCGCTTTGAGATGATTTTGGCCGGCACCTGCTCCATTTCATACGAGAGCGTGTCTTCTTCTTTGGAGTAGGCAAACGCCGAAATGCGGTCAAATTTAAACTCCTGCAAAAACGCGCAAAGCTCGTCAAATTCGGCTTCACTCTCGCCCGGGTGCCCGACTATGACGCCTGTTCGTAAAAACGCACCCGGCGCGCTTTTCATCAAATTTAAAAGCTCTTTGATCCGCGCCGTGCCGCTTCCGCGCCTCATGATTTTTAGCATTTTATCGCTTGAGTGCTGGATCGGCATATCAAAATAGTTCGCAAACACCGGCGAAGCTATGATACGCTCAATTAGCGCGTTTGAGGTCGTGCTAGGATAGAGATAGAGTATGCGCGCGGTTTTGACGCTCTCGATCTTTTCGACCGCGTCGATGAGAGAGATGAGCCCGTCGCTAACCGCGTGATCGCGCATATACGAGCTGCTGTCTTGCGAGAGGAAGCTAAAGTCGTAGTAGCCCTTTTTTACGAGCTTTTGCACCTCGTCTACGATGTTTTCGAGCGAGCGGGATTTTAGCTTGCCCTTAAAGGTCGGGATCGCGCAGAAGCTGCATTTTTGATTACAGCCTTCTGAAATTTTGATGTAGGCGTGGTAGTTTGAGCCCGTTATCACGCGCTCTTCGCTTGCTTGCAGATAGGTATCGGGGCTAAATAAATTTTGCTTTTTTAGGATGATCTCGTCGATCTTGTCGTAGTCTCCGACGCCGGTAAATAGATCGACCTCAGGTAGCTCTTTCATCAGCTCCTCGCGGTATCGCTGCATGAGACAACCCGTGACCACGAGCAGAGAGCCTTTTTTACGCGCTTCGTGCATATCTAGGATCGCGCGGATACTCTCTTCTTTCGCCGAGTTTATAAAGCCGCAGGTATTTACGATGATGACGTCGGCAGAGGCGACATCGGGCGTGATCTCGTAGTTTGAGAGGCGTCCGAGCATGATCTCGGAGTCGATCAAATTCTTATTGCAGCCCAGCGAGACTAGATGAAGCTTCGCCATCTACAGCCAGATATTATCGATCAGACGGGTCGTGCCTACCTTGGCGGCTACTAAAATGATAGTATCTCCCGACTTTATCTGCGAAATTTCATTAAATTTATAATCCACGAACGCTATGTAATCTACCGCCAGCGGCTCAAGCACGCTAAGCATCTTTTCGCGGATGATGTTTAGGCTGATCTCGCCTTTTTTAATAAGCGAGCTGGCATTTAGCAAGGAGCGCGAAAGCTTAAGCGCCATAAGCTTGCCCTCCTCGTCCAGATAGGCGTTGCGCGAGCTAAGCGCCAAGCCGTCGCTCTCGCGCACGATCTCACAGGGCACGATATTTATATCCATAAAAAAGCTCTTTACCATATTTTGCACGATGAAAAGCTGCTGAGCGTCTTTTTTGCCCATATATACGTTGAGCGGACGTACGAGGTTAAAGAGCTTATTTAGCACCTTAAGCACTCCGTTAAAGTGTCCCGGGCGCGTTTTGCCCTCCAAAATTTCGCTTAACGGCTTAGGCGCGATAATACCGGGCTCACAGGAGCCGTAAATTTCATCCGCGGTCGGGATAAAAAGCGCGTTCACATCAAGACTTTCGCAAATTTTAATATCGCCCGCTTCGTTTTTTGGATAGCTATTTAGATCTTCGCCCGGCAAAAACTGCGCCGGATTGAGGAATGCCGAGACGATTACGATATCGTTTTCGTTCCGCGCTCTTTTTATGAGGCTCGCATGCCCCGCGTGCAAAGCCCCCATCGTAGGTACGAAACCCACGCTGCCGCTTGCCGCCGCTCTGAAGCTTTTTAGCTCCTCTACGCTTCTAATAATCTGCATTGTTCTCTCTTTTCAATATAAAATATTAAGGCTGCCAATTATATCAAAAAATATTAAAGGTATAAATTAAGTGCAAAAGGGCGGTCTATTTAGCGAGCGTTAATCAATAAGTACTAAAATCTACCACGAGCTTTAGATCTAAAATAAACTTCAAAAGGAGCGAAAATGGCTACTCAAGAGACAAATTTAGATTCTTTGAAAAAGGATATCGACTCTTTAAAAGCGGATTTTAAAGAGATTATGAAGTCCATCAAAAATATAGGTGCAGAGCGTGCGGAGTCTGCTAAGGATAAAATTCTAGATCAGCTAAATAGCAATGAGATCAAAAAATATATAGATGATCTAAGGCTTAAAGGCAAAGACGGCATAGAAAGCGTAAATGACACGATAAAACAAGATCCGATAAAAAGCATCGCTATCGCTGCGGGCGTCGGATTTTTGCTCGCTTGGTTGCTGAAAAAATAATGGCCGGTATATCTGAATTTATAGTTTCGGTAGTAGAGCTCGTAGACGCTCAAGCTAGCGATATCAGGCGCTCTTTTTTAAAGAGCGCCAACTCGGTTTTACTAAATATAATTACAGGCGTAATTTGCATTATAGGCTTAGTTTTCTTTTTGCTAGGGCTGCACACGCTTCTTGAAAAGACTATTGGAGAAATTTGGGCGTATTTTGCCTGCTCTATTGCAGCTTTTTTATGCTCTATTATCGTATATAAGGTGCTTTCGTGCAAAGCGAAATGACAAAAGAGAAGCTAAGACTAGTGGTGTCTATGCTTGAAGACAAAAAAGCCGATTGCAAAAAGTTGAAGCTAGAAGAAGCAAAGCTAAAACTGCTACTAAACGACCCCTTGCCCGATCTCTCGACGGAGCTTAAACTGATTAATCACGGTAATATTAAGCAGGTTTTGATATCCCTAATAGATAAATGTTTCATAATGCCCGCCTTAAATAAAATTTTATAAACAACCTTAATCCAAAATATGTTATAATCACGCCAAAAGCATAAAAAGGTCTTAAATTTTGGATAATTACGAATACACGGAACTTTTAAAAACCCTAAATACTAAAGTCGAAAATATCGCTGGCGTCGTAAAACCGGAGAACATTAAAGCGCGCCTAAAAGAGATCGAGGAGCTTGAAAACGATCAAAATCTCTGGCAGGACATCGCAAAAGCAGGCGCCATTGGCAAAGAAAAAACTAAAATTTCAAATATCTTAAATAAATTTCTAAACGCTAAAAATGCCGTAGACGACGCAAAAGCTCTATATGAGCTGGCAAACTCGGAAAACGACGAGGATACGATAAACTCGCTTTTCGCCGAAGCGGACGCGCTAGAGGATAAGATCATAAATTTAGAAATTTCTATGATGCTTAGCGGCGAAAACGACGATAAAAACGCTATCGTCAGCATTCATCCGGGCGCGGGCGGTACGGAGAGCAACGACTGGGCCAGTATGCTATACCGCATGTATCTGCGCTTTTGCGAGAGAGAGGGGTTTAAGATCGAGGTTCTGGACTTTCAAGAGGGCGAGGAAGCTGGCCTTAAAGACGTTAGCTTCATCGTGCGCGGAGAGAACGCCTACGGATATCTGAAAGCCGAAAATGGCATCCATCGCCTGGTGCGCGTAAGCCCGTTTGATAGTGCAGGGCGCAGACATACGAGCTTTTCAAGCGTGATGGTAAGCCCCGAGCTAAATGATGATATCGAGATAAATATCGAAGAGAAGGATATCCGCGTCGATGTGTTTCGCGCAAGCGGCGCAGGCGGGCAGCATATCAATAAAACCGAAAGCGCCGTGCGCATCACGCACATCCCAACGGGTATCGTAGTAAACTGCCAAAACGATAGAAGCCAGCACAAAAACAAAGAAACGGCGATGAAGGTGCTAAAGTCGCGCCTTTACGAGCTTGAGCTGATGAAACAGCGCGAGAAGGACGAGAACGCGCCTAAGAGCGAGATCGGCTGGGGGCATCAGATCCGCTCCTACGTACTTTTCCCGTATCAACAGGTCAAGGACAACCGCAGCGGCGAGGCGTATAGCCAGACCGACGCGATCTTAGACGGCGATATAAAAAGCATAATCGAAGGCGTTTTGATTTCACAAGCGAACAGATAAATTTTTTTGAAAGGATGAGAATGAGTGAAGATGGAATTTTGCTAGCGCTAGGATATAGCGTAAACGACGCGACGGTCGCGCAGCTGCGAGGAATTTTATCGAAGTGTGATTTTGAGGATAACGAGCTTGATCGCATCGTGGGGCTGAACGATAAGCTTAAAATTTACGGTGCGCACGTGGCGATGTCTAATTCAAACCCGTATTTTAAGATCAAAAATGACGCTACAAATGAGGAGCGCAAGATTGCTGCGGAGCAGATCATCCGATCTTGGTCGGAAAAATTTAAGCTCAAGCTACAAAAGGTCGCGGGCAAAGAGACCTATTACATTTTGGGTCGCCAAATTTCAAAAAATTAAGGAGCAAAATATGAAAAAAATTCTAGCTTTGATCGCCGCTGGAGTATTTTTGGCAGGCTGCGTTAGCAACGCGCCAAAGAGCGCAGTCGATGCGCCAAAGAGCGGCAAATATTCTTTCGCCGACGTTCAAGATGGTATCCGTGCGATGAACCTACAAGGCGGCGTCGTGCAAAGCGATGCGTGCAAAAACGGCAATGGCGCAATGTGTCTAAATTTTGCGGATTCTATGTATTCCAAGCACGACTATGCTTCCGCCGCCAATGCCTACAACGCTGCGTGCACGCTCTCCCAAAACTTCCCTGCTTGCCAGAAGCTCGCAGCGATGTTTGAAAAAGGCGAGGGCGTAGAGCAGAATAAATTTAACGCCATTGACCTATACCGCATCTCGTGCTATTACGGCTACAAGGACGCGTGCGCAAATATGCGCCGCTTAGGATACAACGGCTAAGGCTTTGGGATTTAAATTTTAAAATTCTGTTTTAGATTTACTCGCTACGAACTGCTTTCAAATTCCATTCCGCCGTATCGCGGGATGGAATTTTATGCACGAAATTTTATTATCTAGCCGTAATGGCTAAAATCTTCCCTGCATTTTCGATTTGTTCCATAACATTCTCCTTTAAAATTTAAATTTTCTAAATTCTATCTTTTCATTAAAAATCGACATCGTGCGCTGAAGATTGTTTATATCTTTTTGCATCGTTTGCATAAAATAATCTCTCAGCTGCAGATACTCCTCTTTATTCGCCATCAGAATATTTAGTATCTCGACCTCAGCGTTTTCTTTATAAAGCACGAGCTGATCGTGAAGACCGAAAAAGCCGAGGCTGCCGTTGCGTAGGTGTATAATAGCCTTTGCTCCGAAAATTCCTGATGCGGCTAAAACAAAAATACACAATATATCAGTTATGCTTTCGCCGATTGTCATATCGTATGCATCGGCGGCAAAAATTAATAAAATCCAAAGAATTAGCGCTATTCTTATAAACCAATTTATTCTTTGCCGCATACTGTGCCTGCAATCAAAGCTAATTATCATCGCACCTATACTATTTAATTCGAAAATTTTACGGATTTTGTTTTTGTAATAATACAGAATTTTATCACTTTTAAACTCAAAATACATGCCGTCTTTGTCCCTAATTACGGTCAACAATGAAACCAATATAGACGGAAGCATTCGAAAGGTCTTAAGACTAACGGGATTTACTATGGTAGCAAAAGTCAAAAATATAATAAAACCTATCAGTAGCGCCGGAAATTGATAAATCATAAATTCATAATATGTATGGTCTTTGATGATTATCGGTTCTTTGTCGTAATCTTTAGCTTTGAAATTTTGTTGCAAGGCGCCGCTGTCATCCGAGATAAAATTTTGCTGCTCTGCGTTGTTTTCACAGGAAGAATTCTGATCCGCTTCGGCTTCTAAATTTAAAGCGTCAGGATCGGAATCTAGGGTTTCAGAATTTGAAGCTTCGGAATTTGAAGATTTATAATTCAAGAATTTAGAATTTGAGACTTCGGAATTCGGGGATTCAAAATTCAGGAATTCAGAATTAGAAGATTCAAAATTCGAAACTTCGGAATTCGGGACTTTAAAATTTTCACCGTTAGAATTTTGTTCCGAGCCCCGCCTTGGCTCCTGATGCTGCTTTTGTAGTAGCCTTTTTAATTCCTCAAGCCTGTTTTGATCCATTCTTGCCCCTGATAAGGCGTTTTAGCCCCGTTTATTTTTCCTCGCGCTCTTCATCGCCGCTAGCTCCTGTGCCAAAAATTCCCCCGTGTAGCTACCCGTCTTTTTAAAATCCTTCGCGAGCTTTTCGGGGGTGCCGCAAGCGACGATCTGTCCGCCGCCCTCGCCGCCTTCGGGCCCCATATCGATTATGTAATCGCAATTTTTGATGACGTCCAGATTGTGCTCGATCACAAAGACGGAATTCCCCAGATCGACCAGATGGTGCAGCACCGCTACCAAGCGATCTACGTCTGCAAAATGCAGTCCTGTCGTGGGCTCGTCCAGGATATAGAGCGTGTTGCCCGTATCGGTGCGGCTTAGCTCCTTGGCGAGCTTGACGCGCTGTGCCTCGCCGCCGCTAAGCGTCGTGGCGGGCTGTCCGAGCGAAACGTAGCCGAGCCCGACGTCCGCGAGCGTCTTTAGCTTTTGATAAATTTTAGGCACGGCTTTGAAAAACTCGAGCGCCTCGTCGATACTCATCGCCAAAACGTCGGCTATGCTTTTGTTTTTGTATAAAATTTCAAGCGTCTGCGCGTTGTATCTCGTGCCGTGGCAAACGTCGCAAACGACGCTGATATCGGGCAGGAAGTGCATCTCGATCGTGATCTCGCCCTCGCCCGCGCATTTTTCGCAGCGCCCGCCCTTGACGTTGAAGCTGAAGCGCCCGATCTTGTATCCGCGCAGCTGCGCTTCTTTCGTCGCGGCAAAAAGCGCGCGGATCTCGTCCATCACCCCCGTGTAGGTCGCGGGATTGCTGCGCGGGGTGCGTCCGATCGGGGTTTGATCCAGATAGATCACTTTATCCAGGCTCTCAAGCCCCGAAATTTTAGCGTTCTTTACCGCGTGCACCTTTCTAGCGCGATTTAGCTCCTCAAGTGCGGTGGGCAGGATGGTTTGCAGCACCAAGGAGCTCTTGCCGCTGCCGCTAACGCCCGTGATGCCGACTAAATTTCGCAGCGGAAATTTCGCGCAAAGACCGTGGATATTATTGATATTTACGTTTTTGATACTTAGCCAAAGCTCCTGCTTGCGGTGCTTTTGGTAGTTTATCTCCTTTTGGTTGTTCAGGTACAGCGCGGTTTGCGTATTGCTTTGAAGCAGATGCGCCACATCCCCTGCAAATACGACCTCGCCGCCTAGATTACCCGCCCCCGGGCCGATATCTACGACGAAGTCCGCCGCCTCGATCGTCTTTTTATCGTGCTCGACGACGATTACGGAATTTCCCTTTTCCTGTAAATTTCGTAGCGTCTTGATGAGTTTTTGCGTATCGCGCTCGTGAAGCCCGATGCTAGGCTCATCTAGCACGTACATCACGCCGCTAAGACCCGAACCGATCTGGCTTGCGATACGGATACGCTGCGCCTCGCCGCCGCTGATGGTGCGCGCATCGCGCCCCAGCGTAAGGTATCCAAGTCCCACGTCCTTTAAGAAAAACAGCCTCTCGTTGATCTCTTTTAGGATCGGCGCCGCGATCTGCGCGTCCTTTTCGCTTAAATTTGAAAACCGCTTTTTATCGCTGAAAAATTCCACGCAGTCTGCGATACTCATATTTATCACGTCGCCGATGCCCTTATCTGCGACCTTTACGGCGAGGCTTTCGGGGCGCAGGCGCAGTCCGCCGCAGTCAGGGCAAATTTTTTCGCTCATATACTCATCTAGATCGCTTTCGTTTTTGAGCAGATCGTAGGCGTATTTGATCGCGCCCTCAAATTTTCGCACGAGCTTGTGTTTTTTCCAGTAAAAATCGATCTCTTTGACGCTGCCGTAGAGGATCAGCTTTTTTTGCTCTTCGCTTAAGCTTGCATACGGGATTTTAACGTTTATGCCGTTTGCCTCGCAAAACCCGAGCAGAAATTTATAATAATAGCTCTTGTTAAATCCCGACATCACCTTGATCGCGCCGCCCTCGATCGAGGCGTTTTCGTTGATGATCTTGCCCAGATCGAGGCTAAATTTTATCCCTAGCCCGTCGCAGCTCTCGCACGCGCCCTTTGGAGAGTTGAAGCTAAACGCGAGCGGTTCGAGCGGCTTGAATGAAATTTTACAATCAAAGCACGCCATATGCTCGCTGTAGTGGATCAGGCTCTGCGCGAGCCCCAGCTCGACGGCGTTTGCGATCTCCACCTCAAGCTCGCCGAAGCTGAGCTTGAGCGCCTTTTCGACATCGCTTGCGATACGGATGGAATTTTCCTCGTCTATGGTCGTGCGGTCGATGATGACCTTGATCGAGTGCTTTTTCGTCTTGCTTAGCTCAATCTCCTCGTCCAGCCGCACCAGCACGCCGTCGATCTGAGCGCGCACGTAGCCCTGCTCGCGCAAGCTTTGCAACATATCGGCGAAGCTGCCCTTTTTCTCGCGCACCAAAGGCGCGCCCAAGATCACCTTTGCGCCGCGCGGTAGCTTCATAATCTCGGCGATGATGTCGCTGGAGCTCATCTTTGAGATCGGCTTGCCGCATTTGTGGCAGTGCTGCACCCCCACGCGCGCATAAAGCAGCCTCAGATAGTCGTAAATTTCGGTAATCGTGCCCACCGTCGAGCGCGGATTTTTCGACGTCGTTTTTTGATCGATCGCGATCGCAGGCGTCAGACCGTCGATCTTATCGACGTCGGGCTTGCCTACGCGGTCTAAAAACTGCCTCGCGTAGCTGCTTAGGCTCTCGACGTATCTGCGCTGCCCCTCGGCATATAGCGTATCAAACGCCAGCGTGCTCTTGCCGCTGCCGCTAAGACCGGTAAAAACGACGAGTTTGTCCTTTGGAATTTGCAAATTTATATTTTTCAGATTGTGCTCGCGCGCGCCCGTGATGGTGATGAGATCGTTCATTTTCGCCCTTTTGTGCAAATTAATCTTACATTATAGCTCAAATTGTTAAAATGCGGTTTTAACAAAGGCGGCAAATGATACTGATCTGTACGGCTTTGCGCTGCGAAGCCCAAGCGATAATCGAGAGTTTTAAACTTACTCGCGGCGGCGATCTATTCGCAGGCGAGCAGATGCTTTTATATATCTGCGGCGTGAGGTTCGGGGCCAAATTTGAAGCGGGCGCTGCAGGCGGCATAGAAATAGAATTTAAGAGCGAACCCGGCGCGGAATTTGTTCGTCGCGCCGATGCGAACGCGGAATTCGGGCGCGAGCTTCGCAAGGATCGGCGCGGCGCGGACGTGGAATTTGAGCACCGTTCGGATGCGGGCGCGCTCTGCGGCGGCAGCGCAGAGACCGGCTTCGCGCAAAATGCGGCTGAAAATTTTGAAATTTTAAATTTTGATTCCGCACAGAATTCAGAGCGCTTCGGCGAAATTTTACTTTCGCGGCGCGTGGACTTTGCGCTAAACATAGGCGTCTGCGGCTGCGCGGATACAAACGTGCAAATCGGCGAGGTATTTTACTTTGACGGTACACAGGCGCGGGAATTTTACGACGAGGACGAATCGGAATTTTATAACTCGCGGACGATAGATCGCGGCGAGCAAGCTTTGAAATTTCAAAATTTCCGCTCGCAGACATTTTGCGGCGCGAGTTTGGACGGCAAGCTGCGGGCAAATTTGATCTGCGTAAGCGAGCCTAAAATTTTAAACGCAGCGGAGCGGACTAATGAGGCAAATATCGCAGAGATCGAGGCATGCGGCGAGACAAATGCACAAGCCACAACGCAAGGAGCGAACGGTGCAGCAAATACAAAAAATTTCACGCGAGGCGCGTTTCAGACTACGGCACAAAGCGCGACGCAGGTTGAGGCACAAAATTTAGCGAGCGCAAAACCCTCACAAATCGCGACGGGCGGACGCAACGACGCGATGAATACCGCAGCGCGCGCAATACAAAATACGCCGTGCACGGCAAAAGACGTTACCCGCGAGCACGCAGATCGCGGCGTTACGCTTTACGATATGGAGAGTGCGCTTTTCGCGAGCGTTTGCGAGCACGCGGGCGTGCCGTGGGCGATGATGAAGATCGTAAGCGATCATCTGCGCGGCGAGCGGCTTAGTAAAAGCTTCGTCTATGAGCTCGTAAAGGCGCGCCTGCCGCAAATCCGCGCCGCGATAAAAGGCAAAATTTAACTACTAGAGCGTATGCAAAAAACCGAGCCGAGAGATAAATTTTGGCTTCATATGCCAAATACGACGCGGAATTTGAAGGTATTGCGGAGTCGCAGGAGAAACGATGAAAATAAAAGGCTCTTATCTATGTTTCGCCCTCTTGGCGTGCGCATGCGTCGCAGCCTGCGCGTATGCCGTGGCGGATATGTTCGCGGATCCGCCCTTGTTGGTCTTTTTAGCTCTTTTGCTAGTATTTTTCTGTATCGGGCTATGGCTAAAAGACGCCCTAATAGGCGTGCGCTACCTATTTTACTGCGTCTGCGTGCAACTACTCTTTGCAGCAGCCATATTCGCCGCCCTTAAATTCCCCGCCATAGCGCAGTTCGTGCGCAATACGGAGATAGGCACCAGCGGCACTGGCATACCGCTAGGCATCGTTCTGCTCGTGCTGCCCGCGTTTTTCTGCACCCTGCCGTATTACTACCGAACGGGCGTCAAAAAAATCCCGCAAAAGCTCATACTCGGCGGAATTTTGATTCTAAACGTCGCTATTACGCTAGCTTACGCCTTCTATTTCGAGCGACTATTCTGCGGCGCGATCTGAAATTTCAACGATTTTCAGTGACGGCGCGCGAAATTTAAGTATAATTTGCAAAATTTAAACGAAGCGGAGCAAGATGACGGAGGCGAAAAAGGAGCTAGGCGCACAGTTTGGCGTGAATCTGGGCGAGCGATCGAGCGCGTTTTTAGGCGCGTTATTTGAGAAATTTCACTTTTCATTTCAGCAAAAAAAGCAGCTAGCGGAGTTTGCGAGCGATTTTGAGGCGTGGGACGAGGCGCCCGTTTATGAGCTGCTTGCGAGCGAGCAATGCGGGCTAAATTTTAATAAAGCCAAATTTAATAAAGCAGGGAAAGTCCCAAGCGGCGAGCAAATTTTTAATTTCGTGCGCGAGGTTTGGCTGGATCTCAAGTCGCGCCCGCACTCATACGCGAGCTTCAAAAGCGATTACGCGCCGAAAAAATTTGAAATTTCCTCCTTTCGCGCAGACCATATCGCTTTGGGGCGCTGTCCGGTGGCGAGCGAAAATACGCGCTGCTGCAATCTGCTGACGCTCGATGCGGTCAATTCGTGCGGCTTTGACTGCTCCTATTGCGCGATCGGCTCCTTTTACAAGCAGGGGAAAATCGGCTTTGACGAGAATTTCGCGGCAAATTTAGCGCGTCTGCGGCTCGATCCCGCGCGCAGCTATCACATCGGCACGGGGCAGAGCTCCGACTCGCTCATGTGGGGCGATCGCTTCGGCATTTTAAGCGCATTATGCGATTTTGCGACGCGACATGAAAACGTGATTTTAGAGCTTAAAAGCAAGTCGAATAATATCCGGTTTTTCCTGCAGCGCGAGATCCCGCGCAACCTCATCGTCACCTTTTCGCTCAATACCCCCGCGATCATAGCGAACGAGGAGCATCTAAGCGCGAGCCTGGATGCGCGGCTGGCGGCAGCCGAAGCGCTCGCGGCGCGCGGCATTTTGGTGGGCTTTCACCTCCACCCGATAGTTCGCTACGAGGGGTGGCGGAGTGATTACGGCGCGCTTTTTGAGCGGTTGCTGCGCAACTTCGATCCAAGCAATGTTGCAATGGTCTCGCTCGGCACGCTTACCTTCATCAAACCCGTCGTAAAAAAGCTGCGCTCTCGCGGGCTACGGAGCAAAATTTTACAGATGCCCCTTGCGGACGCGAACGGCAAGCTGTCCTACCCGCTGCAGATCAAGCGCGAGCTTTTTAAATTTGCCGCGGATGCGCTTTTTCCGTGGCGCAAGCGGGTGTTTTTCTACCTCTGCATGGAGGATGCGAGCCTGTGGCGCGAGGTCTTGGGGCACGAGTACGAAAGCAACGACGCATTTGAGGAGGCGATGAAAGCGGCGTATTTTGCAAAGATACGGCGGCGCTAGACACGCTGTTTGTCGCGGACCGACCGCAGCTCGCTCATGTGTGACGCTGAGGATACGGCGCGAAATTTGCGGCGAGCGAGCGGTTAAAATTTAGCGGCGCACCTGGCTTTATGAAATGAAATTTTATAAATCGTGCGGGGCGGGCGCGGCGAGCGGCGATAAAATTTTACAAAGCGGCGGCACAGCAAAATGTCCGCGGGCTAAATTTAAAATTTTACCCGGCAAAGTCGCGGCGCGGTTTAAATAATCCGCTCAAATTTAGCGTCGGGCACAATGAGCAAAGAAAATTTAGTGCAGTAAAATTTACTCGGCGCGCTAAGCTTAACGCGCTGAAGCGGCATTAAAATTTAAAGGAGAAAAGATGAAAGCATTAATCACGGGCGCAAGCGGCGGTATCGGCAGCGCGGTTGCGGAGCTTTTACGGCAAAACGGCTATGAAATTTTAACGCTAAGCTCGCGCTTTGAGGATCTGGACGCGCTGGCAAAAGAGTGCCGCGCGCTGGCTGCGGCATGCGAGGTGGACGCGCTGATTTTGTGCGCGGGTACGGCGAAATTTGCGCCGCTTGAGGCGATGAGCGAGGGCGAAATTTTAAAAATTTTAAACGTAAATCTTGCCGCAAACATCATCATCGCGCGCACACTTTTGCCGAATTTAAAGCGCAACCGCGCCCATATCATCGGCATCAGCTCGATCGAGGCGCTGCGATCTAGCCGCTTTAGCGCAGTTTACAGCGCGAGCAAGGCGGGGCTGCGGGCGTTTCTGCTCTGCCTTTTCGAGGAAGCACGCAAGCAGATCAGAGTAAGCTGTATCAACCCGGACATCACCAAAACGCCGTTTTACGAGGATTTGAGCTTCGAGCCCGCAGATGATGAGGCTAGCTTCGTGGATGCGTGGGAGATCGCAAATTTCGCGCTGCAAATTTTGCGCACGAAATCCAACGTGAGCGAATTTACGATCCGCCCGCAAATCGTAAATCTGCGAAAAAAATCAGAATTTAATCGCAAAGGGAGCGAGCTTGAAAATCGGTAAAAGTCATGTTTTTGTGCTAGCTGTGGCGCTTATTATTATTTATGCCGCGTTTGTAAGCGGTAGCGGCGGGTATTGTAGCGCGAGAGAATTTTTTTCAGGCAGGCACGACGAAGAGGATGACGCCTGCATCGCTAAGCTGATAAAACGAGCGGACGCGGGTAATATTTATGCGGCAAATCGACTAAGATATCCGCACGAGGCGTATATCAAGCGCACATGCAAAAAGGAAGTGGAGAGCTTGGGCGAGCGCGAAAGATATTATTTTGAGCTCTACATCCAAAATCGCTGCGAAGCTTGGGGCTTTGAAACGCCCAAATCAAAGGGCGGCGAAGCAAATACGACGAGTGGCAGCGGTAATTTAGCGCGAGGTGATATGAACGCAACAGACGGCGAGAGAAATTTAACGCGCGAAGGTACGAATACAGTCCACAATGAAACAGGCGCGATCAAACGCGATATAAATTCTACGGGAGGGTCAAATGTCGGGCGATAAAGCGAAATTGAAAGCTAGTAAAAGTCAAATTTTTTTGCTAATTGTAGGAGTTATTATTCTGTGCACCCTATATATAAAAATTAGCAGCTCGTGTTGCAATGTGAGAGAGGTATTTTTGGGCTATGGCGAAGAAGATGATGCCTGCATTGCCAAGTTGGTAAAGCAAGCGGATGCCGGCGATATCCTAGCGGCAAACAGACTAAGATATCCACACGAGGCTTATATTAAGCGAGTGTGCGAAAAAGGGGTGGAAAGCTTAGGCGAGCGCGAGAAATATTATTTCCAAGATTTTCGAGGAGATCGCTGTGAGAATTTTGGCTTTAAAACGCCCAAATCAAAGGGTGGCGAAGCAAATACGACGAGCGGCGGCGGTAATTTAGTGCGAGGTGATATGAACGCGACGGACGGCGAGAGAAATTTAACGCGCGCCGAGGCAAACAACGGCAAATCTGACACTGTGGGCAGCAAGGCGGACACGACGAAGCGCGAAGGAAATTCTACGGAAGAACAAAATGCTGAGCGATAAGATTAGCCTTGAGGGCGATATCGTAAATTTTATGTCGTTGGTCAAATTTGTGAAAAAATGAGTTAAAATTTATTACTCAAGGAAAAACATGGTAAAAAAGAGATCTTTAAAAATAAAAGGAAGCATATCGATTGCCATAATCCTGCTTTGGGTTTATTTTTTGATTACGGCGCTGAGCGGTGATAGATACTGCGGCATATGGGATTATATCGCAAATAGTGAAGAGGATGATGCCTGCATCGCTAAGCTGATAAAGCGCGCAGACGCGGGTAGTGAATTGGCGCTCAATCGGCTTAGATACCCTAGCAAGGCGTATATCAAGCGTGTATGCGAAAAAGGAGTGGAAAACTTAGGTGAGCGAGAGAGATATTATTTCGAGCGTTTAGGTGTAGATCGTTGCGAAGCTCCAAATTTTAAAGGCGGCGAAACAAATACGACAAGTAGCGGCGGTAATTTAGCGCGAGACGATACGAACGCAACGGATGGCGGAAATTTAACGCGTGCCGAGGCAAATAACGTCGAAGCCGGCATCACGAGCAGCAAGGCGGACATGACGAAGCGCGAAGGAAATTCTACGGAAGAGCAAAATGCTGGGCGATGAAAATTTAGAAAAATTTTTCTCAAAAATCGACGCGGCGGAGTTTGGGATTTCGGCAGATCCAAAGCTTGCTTTAAAAAATTCCAAGTTTGCAGTAAGCACGAGAGACGGGAGCGACGGCGAGCTTTTAAAATCAAAAAATGGCGCGGAATTTTGCGGCAAACAAGCATATTCTAGCGGCGTGCAGCAAGCTGAAATTTTAAAATTTAATGCCGAGCCGCTGTTTAATGCCGAGCAAGCGCGTCTTGATACAGAGCAAGCACACTTAAAATTTAACGTCCGTCCATCGCAGTCAGAGCCGGGCGTCAGACAAGCGCTTGCGTTCGGTGTCCATCCGCCGCAGGCGCAGTTTGACGCCGAGAGAGCGCAGGCAAAGATCGAAAATTTTATGTGCGATTTGCTGCAAAACTATGTGCTTTGCGTAAGCGGCGCGGAATTCGCCTTCGCGGAGATCGAGGCGTATTTCACGGGCGCGGATCGCAACACTTACAAGCGCACGTCGCGGGCGGGCGAGATATTTTTTCACAATTTCGGCTTTGACATTTCGTTTCGCAGCGTCCCGCAAAGCGGCGGTGGGATTTTGGTGCGAAGTCTGCGCGTCCTAAGCAGCGCAGAGCTTTCGGCGGGTAGCTTATCTGGCTCGAAGGGCGACTTGAGCGGCTCCGTGGGCAGCGGTCCGCTCGGCTCTGCCGCCACGCTTATACAAAATGGCGATTTTATCGCGGGTCCGCGCAAATGCATGGGTAAAATTTTAAATCTGCAAACGCGAAATTTAAATTTTTCGCTACGGCGTGCGCCGCAAATAGCGCGTGCAGCGGGCTTTAGCAACCGAATCCGACGAGGTGAGATCGTAAATGAAGCGAATCTGGACGCAAATACGCCAAGCGGTGCAGCGGGCGCGGTGAGGCTTGCGAATGAGCCGCGCAGGCTTACTAGCGAGGAGTTTGAGGTATATCTGAACGCGGGCTGCGCTGCGGCGAAAACATATAAAAAATCGCTGCAAAGATATGAAGGCTAAATTTTGATCAAACGGCGCGTAACGGGCGAGCGGTAAAATTTAATGAGCTTTAAGCGGCGGCGTTATAAAATGGCGCGTCCATCAAATTTAAAGGCGGCAAATGGATCAAAGCAGGCTTGAGGAATTAAAAAGGCTACTACAAAAGAGACATCAAGAGCCTAAGCGGGGCTTAGAACAAAATTCTAACGGCGAAAATTTTAAAGCCCAAAATTCTGAAATCCAGAATTCTGAAGTCTCAAATTTTGAAGTTTTAAATTCTAAATCCCTGAATTATAGAGCTCAAAATTTCGAAGCTTCAAATTCTGAAACCATAAATTCCGCTCCTGACGCTTTAAATTTAAAAGCCGAAGCGGCTCAGAATTCTGCCTGCGAAAACAGCGCAGAGCAGCAAAATTTTATCTTGGATGACAGTGGCTCTTTGCAGCAGAATTCCAAGGCTAGAGATTACGACAAAGAACCGATAGCGATCAAAAATTATGAAAAATTTTTTGTATATTCGTCTTTAGTCCTATTATTGCCGATCTCTACGCTACATGTATTTTTAATTATAGATTTTATAAATCATGATGATATTGACATAGTTCAGTATTTTGCTATTTTATTCATTATTTTACTATCTACGGTTATAATATCCATATTTACCATAATCCGCCCTAGACAAGAGATAAAATTCACAAACAAATATATAGAATTTATTAGCGACGACTTAGTTGAAAAACGCTGCGAAATTGACGAAAACGCTTTATCTTTAAATTTCTCTATCGGAATTTTGGCAAGTTTATATGAGATAGGAAAATCTGAAAAGATATTTTTGTACTTTATCGCTATTTTTATGTGCGCAACATGGTGGAATATATTTTTTATAGCGGTATCCTTTACATATTTATTCGGGTTTTTATTAAATTTTATACTTTATCTGTTTATAAATAGGAATTTAAAAGGGTTTAGAATTTTGCCGTTTATTAGGATCGCACGCCCCTCATACGGCAGATGGTTTATGAACAAACCCGTTTATCCAAGATGTTATCTCGTTTATCTCTATAATCAAAAAATTTATGATGAAATTAAAGAATATTTTTTACGAAAAAGCGTAAACATAAATAACGTTAAGAAAGATTATTTGTTTATCTAACGAGGAGGATAAAATGACGAGGGAAGAGGTCGCGAAGAAAGAGTCAGACAACGCGTATAAAAGGTTTTCATCAAATTAAGTTATTATAAATTTAGATCTATTTTAAAAAGGGGCTTGAAATAATGGAAAATTATAATAAACAAAAAGCCAGAGATTACGACAAATATCCGATAGTTATAAAAAAGCTAGACGATCTGTTTTGGCTGATAGCTCTTGGAATTTTGTTAATTTATTCTTTGGTACAGAATTTTGATGGCGAGTATAAATTTAGGTTTTATATGAAAATATTATTAGGTTATGGCATTGCCTTTTTCTTTATATACGCGGCGAGCTTTATAAATAGCAAAAAAACGATAACCTTTATGAAGGACAAAATAGAATTTAAAAATAAAACTAGATGCGAAAAAGAAATAGCTCTAAACAACATCTCCGTTTACAGATATGCTTATATGATTCCGAATTTTGCGCCATTTGATGTAAGAATCAAATTTTGTATTTTGGTTTTATTCATAATGATCATCGTGTCATTATATAGCTCCGGATTTTATGTAGTTATTTTTATAATTATGGGCTTATTATTGATGCCTATTATTAAATTTGTCTACTATATTCTGTTTGAGAAAACGGCTAGGTTCTTACTTTGTGATAAATTGCTGATATGCAATGATCGCGATTCTGAAGTATTTACGATCAATAATAAAAAGGAGTTTGGCGAGCTGCAAAAATATTTCTTGGATACGCTAAATATAGATATTACAGAGGGATATTTATTTTGGAAACCGCCTTATGATATTGCAAAAATAATAGTGAATAAAATGAACAAATTTATGAAATTCTAAAAACAAAAGATAAGGTTTAAAAAATATATAAACGGCACATAATTAGCGTACCGAGGGATAGACAATTTAATTCGCAGAATATTGATCTTTAATGAAAGATAGAATTTAGAAAATTTAAATTTTAACACTCCGCTTGAAATTTTGCCTTTAAAATTTACGCGCTAATCTTCGCTGCCTTCATATACGCCGAGCTCTACGAGATTGCCGTCGGGATCGCGCAGATAGATACTTTGCATAGCGCCGTGCGCGCCGTTGCGAGGCACGACGCCAAGCTCTATTTGCGCTCCTTTGCTTTCCAGCTCCGTTTTGAGCTGCTGTGCGCTTTGATCTTCGTAGATGAGGCAAAAGTCCGCCGAGCCTGCGCTAGGACGCGCCGCAAACGGCGTAAACTCGCCCGCGCGGGTGTGGATATTGATCTTTGAGGAGCCGAAGCACAGGCTGTGTTTGCCGCCCTCGCAAACATGCTCTAGCCCCAAAATTCCTTCGTAAAATTCCACGCATTTTTGCAGATCGTCCGTAACTAGGACGAAGTGATCGATCCTTGTGATTTTCATTTTATCTCCTTGCGCGCTCGCAAGTCACAAAATTTTTACGCCTCGCGGTGCAATCTTGGAATTCTGCTGTGAAATTCGCAACTAAATTTCAAATGCTCGTAGCAAAAAATCAAAATTCCGCGACGTAAATTTTACGCGCAGAATTTCACAGCGACAATTTTAAAATTCTAAAATTTAGCCTAAGTAAAATCGAACGCGCCGAAATTCCGTATCCCCGTAAAATAGAAGCGAAATTTAATCCCGCGATTTCAAAACTAGCGATTTTAAAATTCTCTTGCCTACCTCGACGCCCGGCTGATCATAAGTGCTGACGCCCAGTATCGCTCCAGTAGCGCTGGTTAGCAGCTCGAAGTAGTAAAATAGCTCGCCCACGCTCTGTTCGCAAAGCTGCGGAACCTCGATAAGATCGACGCTGATGCCCTCGTTTAGCACGGCTTGCAGCGTAGCATCGCACTGAAGATTTAGCACATCATCCAGTCGCATGCCGTTTACGAAGTCGCAGCCCTCAAGACCTTGCAGACTGATACCAGGTACCACGTCCGTAGTGCCGTTATCCGTGAGCTTTAAGAAAGTCACGGTCTTATCCTTTACGCCGTCCATTATGAGCTGAAGGAAGCTGTGCTGATCGCGCGAGCCTACAAGCCCTACAGGAGTAAGTCCCTCGCGGCTAAAGCCGATCTTTTTACCTAGGCTTTCCGCCCAGAGCTGCACGTACCACTCGCCCAATGCGCGCAGCGCGTCGCCGTAGCTAAAAAGGACATTGATTTTCGCACTTTTGTGCGTGGCGTAGTGATGAGCTTTTCGTAGAATTTTATTCTCCGCGATTTTAGCGGGATCGCCTGCTAAAATTTCATCCAGATACCGCTCTTTTGCGGCGGCAGCTCCGTGTAGCATCGCGCTTGCATCAAGGCCTAGCCCAACTGCGGGCACTAGCCCTACCGCACTTAACACGCTAAAACGGCCGCCTACGTTAGCGGGCATATTTATCACGCAGGCGTCGTGCTCGCGCGCGAAGATATCAAGCGGCGAGCCTGCATCGGTGATAAAGATGAAATTTTTTGCTAGCGTCTTTAAATCTGAAATTCCGAAACGCTGCAAAACGACCTTAAAAAGCGAGATTGTCTCGATCGTACCGCCCGATTTGGAGGATACTATGAAGATAGTGCGAGCAAAATTTAGTCCTTCGAGCGCGCGGTTTACACTGTGCCCGTCGAGATTATCCAAAATTTCAAAGCGCAAATTCTTTCTTACGCGCGGACGCAGCATCTCATAAAGCGCTCGCACGCCCACGCTGGAGCCACCTATGCCCAAAAGCACGACCCCGTCGTAGTTTCGCGCGCTAAAAAATTCCTGCGCCCGCGCTATTACGCCCGCGCCTTGCTGCGGCAGGCGGTAGTAGCCTACCTCGCCGCTTTCGTATTCGGCGCGGATCTTTGCCGCTACCTCTTCTAGCGCGCCCTCTTTTGCCGGCGGGAAAAACAGCTCATTTTTTACCATCGCCGAATTCTCGCTCGTAGAAATATTTGATCGCCTCCACGTAGCCTTTTACCGAGCCGCAGTCGAAGCGAGTGCCTTTAAATTTATACGCGATCACCACGCCGTTTTGAGCCTGTTTCAAAAGCGCGTCGGTGATCTGCACCTCGCCGTTTTTACCGGGCGCCGTCTGCTCGATGAGATCGAAAATATTAGGCGTTAGGATGTAGCGCCCGATGATGGCTAAGCTCGACGGAGCCTCGCTAGGTTCGGGCTTTTCGATCATATCCGAGACCATTATTAGATCGTCGCTGATGCTCTTTCCCGCGATGATGCCGTATTTGTTTACATCCTGCGGCGGCACCTCCATTACTGCAACGACACTGCAGCGGTATTTTTCGTAAATTTTAACCATCTGCGCTAGCACGCCCTCGCCGTTTTCGTTCACGCACAGATCGTCTGCAAGCACTACGCCGAAAGGCTCGTCGCGGATTAAAATTTTACCTGTATAAATTGCGTTACCAAGTCCCTTCATCTGCTCTTGGCGCGTAAAAGAGAAGGTGCAGCGCTTCATAAGCGCCCTGATCTCGTCGAGCAGATATTCTTTGCTGCTGCCTGAAATTTGATCCTCCAGCTCGTAGCTACGGTCGAAATAATCCTCCAGCGCGCGTTTACCGCGACCCGTGACAAACGCCATATTGTCCATGCCCGCCTCCAGCGCCTCGTCCACGCCGTAGTGAATGAGCGGCTTGGTAAGGATCGGAAGCATCTCTTTTGGTAGCGATTTGGTCGCGGGCAAAAAGCGCGTGCCGTAGCCCGCCGCGGGAAATAAACAGGTCTGGATCATGAAACTCCTTTGATCTTTTTTTGAACTTTTATTATAATGCAAAAAAGATAAAATTCTGCAAAGGAAAGCCTTGAAAACGATTGAAAAAGAGATCAGCGCCGCGCAGGAGATCAAAAAATCAAGCTTTATCGCCTATCTCGCGCCGCTAGCGAGCTTTGAGGCGCTGCGTGCGCAGTTGCGGCAGCAACATCCCAAGGCGCGGCATATCGTCTGGGCGTATCGCGCGCTGAACGAGCCCGGGCAGATCGTAGAAAACTCAAGCGACGACGGTGAGCCCAAATCGACTGCGGGCGCGCCGTGTCTAAACGCGCTTCGCGGCGCCGAGCTAATTAACGCCGCGGTGCTTGTGGTGCGCTACTTCGGCGGCATCAAGCTAGGCACCGGCGGGCTAGTGCGGGCATACGCTAGTAGCGCAAATGTCGCGATAGACGCCGCTGCGGACGCCGCAGAGCTAGTGGAATTCGTGCTGCGTAGGAAGTGCATATTTTTCGTGCCGTTTGCGGCGGTGGCTAAATTTGAACATTTTTTAAAAAAATCGGGTTTTGTTTATGAGGCGAGCTTCGGCGCTGCGGGAGCGGAGTTTAACGCAGAGCTTAGCGCGGAGGAATTTGAAAAATTTAAAGGCTTTGCAGATGCTCTCGCGCCGGCCCTTAAAATGCTGCGCGAGCCGAAATTTTAAAATTTCAAAATTCTATAAAATTTAAAAGCTCACCCAGGCTAAATTTGAAAGCATAAACGGATTTTGCATTTTATCGCATTATCGCAACGGAATTTTAAAGCTAAAGTGAAATTTCATCGTGCGAAACATAAAATCCGATAAATTTTAAAATTTTAAGAATTTCAAAATTTCGTCGTAATTTAGCTTGCAAAATTTCGCGAAAATTCCGTCCGTAAATTTCAAAATTTAACGTGCTTCATCTTGGCTTCACGCACAGGCAGGCTTAGCAGAGCTGCAATAGCCGCTAGCGTCATATCCAAATACCACATATAATCATACGCGCCGTATGCCCGTACCGCAAGACCCCCGATATATGCGCCAAAAAATCCGCCGATTTGATGCGAAAGCATCGTAAATCCAAATAGGCTTGCTAAATATCGCGTCCCTAATAGCTTACCTACGGCAGCTGCAGTAGGCGGTACGGTCGCTAGCCAGGTAAATCCTAATCCCACGCTGAAGATATAAAATGTAAGGCTATCTTTGGGCGAGAGCACATAAGCACCAATAAGAGCGATACGCAGGGCATATATGCAAAATAAAATGACTTTACAGCGCACTTTGGAAACACACCAACCTACGAATAAGCTACCTACGATGTTAGCGATACCAATCAGTGCTAGCGAAAAGGACGCTACCTGCGCGCCATGCCCGCTTAGTGCTACTTCACTAGGCAGATGCGTCACTAAAAACGCTACGTGAAAACCGCACGTAGCAAAGCTTAAATTTATCAAAATATAGCTTTTATCGCGCAGTGCCAAACGCAGAACTTCGCCTAAGCTGCGCTTATCTTCTTCATGCAGGCTGGTTTGCTCGCCAAATAGAATTTTGCCGCCTGCTAAAAGCCTCGCAAGCGGCAGAATTAGCAAGCTAAGCCCTGCGAGCATAAAAAATGCGCCGCCGTATCCCAAAGCAGGCGTTGCGATACAAAACCCAATCATCGGCGCAAATAAAAACTGCCCGAACGAGCCGCCTGCATTTAACACTCCGCTAGCAACCGAGCGGATAGAAAATGGCAGGCGCTTTGCCATTAGGCTCATTAGAATCGGAAAACTACCCGCGCCAAGCCCCAGCGCAAGCCCAAAACCCATCGTTAATACAAGCGAGCTTTCGCTACTAAATAACGGCACAAGAGCGCAACTAATCGCCAAAAGCACGCTGCCCCAAAATAGCACGACGTAGGCACCGAGCTTGTCTGCAAGTATCCCACTAAGCGGTTGCGAAAAACCCCATACCAGCTGCGTAGTTGCCATCGCAAAGCTTACTTGTGCGATGGATAGGGAATTTACTTGCATTATAGGTTGCACGAAAAGACCTAATGACATACGAATGCCCATCGTAATCATCAAAATCGCCGCGGCACATAGGATCATTGTCCAAACTGATTTCATATATATTCCTTTTAAAGAATGGAATTATAGCATAAAAATCACGAATATATCGAGATTTTATAGATATATTTAATTAATGTGTTTTAGTATATTATTTATGTAAGAGGAATTTACCGAGCTTTAATGGGCTTTGCATTAAAATTCCATTTTCAAGGAGAAGCGATGATTTACGAAGACGAGATGATTTACGTGGAGCGCGAGGAGCACGAAGTGCCGTGGGTAAAGGTCTTTACGAAGGCGAAATTTAAAGAGCTTAGCGACTGCGACGAGGCGACGCTGGCGCATCTGTGGCGTGCCGTGCTTCAGTGCGAAAAGAGCCTGCGGGAGTTTTACGCGCCCGATAAGATCAACATCGCAAGCTTCGCAAACTATGTGTCGCGCGTGCATTTTCACGTCCAGGCGCGCTTCAAAAACGACAGCTTTTTCCCGGAGTCCGTCTGGGGAAAAAAGATGCGAAACGGCAAACTCAATCTGCCGGAATTTAGCCAATTCGCAGAGATTTTGGCGGCAAATTTAAAGATGGAATTTAGATGATAGGCGCGCGCTCAAAAAAATACCTAAGCCTTTTCGCGCTTGCTTGCTGCGTCGCCACCTTCGCGTTTTACCTGCGCTTTAAAAGCGAGGAAAACGAGATAAAAATCAAGCAGCAGTTTGATTTCAGCGCGAGTCTTTTTGAAAAGATCGTCGATGAAGAGAAGCTAAACGCCTTCGCGATCTCGCTGATTTTATCGCAGAATAGCGACGTGGTGCGCTGTTTTGAGAGCGGCAAACACGGCGAGTGCATGGACGTGACGAAAAAATACAAAGACATCTTAAGCGCGGTGCCCTTTTACACGGGCGTGAAGATACATTTTCATACGCAAAGCGCCAGAAGCTTGGCTAGGAGCTGGAGCGACGAATTTTACAACGACGATCTGAGCTCGTTTCGCCATTCACTTTTGCAGATCCGCCAAAGCCTACTTCCCAAAGCGCTCGTCGAGATGGGGCGGTGCGGGGTTTTTATGCGCGGAATTTCGCCCGTTTTTAGCGAGGGCAAATTTATCGGAAGCGCCGAGATAATGCTCGATTTCGAGCATGTCATCGCGCAGATCAACCGCATGGGAAACGATATTTTTATCCTCGTAGATAAGAGGTTTGAGACCGACTGCTTCTACGATAAAATAGGCGTTATCAAGGACTTTATCGTCGTAAACAGCGCGCCGGATTACGACGTTTTGTCGATTTTGGCGACGCTTGATTTTGGGGCGCAGAGCTTTATCAAAAAGGACGGGCATTATTTTTACGTGAGGGCGTTTTCGGACGAAAACGGCACGAAGCTGGGCTATATAGTTCTGCACCGCGAAGGCTAGCGGCGGGATTTAAATTTAGGTGCTTGCTGCTTTTAGTTACTTTGTTGCGGCGACGGCGACGCGGCGGGCGTTTTAAATTTAATCGCAAGATCACGGAAATCTGCGCTGAAATTTTAAATTTTAAAAGGAGCGTCGGTATGAAATTTTATAAATCCGTTAAATTTAAAGTCGCGATAGGCGCGCTGCTTCTTATAATAATACTCTGCGCCGCATTTATCCGCATCGTGCCAGACTATTCCACCTCGCGAGGCTTCGCCGTAGTTTCCCTCCCCGATTACAACAAATACAAGCAAGGATATTGCCTAAAAGAGGATAGGATTTTACCCAAAGAGGAGCTGTATAAAAGAGCAATAGGGCAGTATTTGGATTATGATCTAAAACTAGAGCAAATGATCAATGATTACAGGGCTTATACTTATGGTAGCCCTTGGCGTAGCTCATATGAAATCGCATATTATGAATTAGAAAATATAAATTTATCCAATTGGTTTGAGGTATTGCAAAAGTATTATAAGGAGGGGAAAACGACCGAGGAGATACTTATGAAAGAGTTAAAGGCTAAAAAAACCGATCCAAAAAAATATCTAAAAATATCTTCAGATGGCGCAGGTTTCGGATTTGATAGGCCGATAGTGCTTATTTATGGTGATGATAAAACAGTTATAGCCGATTTATTATTAGATAAATTTGTTCTAATTAATAAAAATTACTTGCGTTATAATCACAGTGAATACTTACATGATAGAGCAAAAATCGATGTTATTACTAAAAAACATTATGAAGATAGGAGTAAAGTAATATTATTTGATACAAAAAAAGAGGGTATGGAATTTGACAACTGCGGAAATCTAAATTATCCATTGGAAGAATATTATTTAGGTAGTAGAGAGGCAAAAGGTGGCTGAAGAAGTCGCGTTAAAATAAAATTTTAAAAAACCCTAGTCGCACAAATTTTACTTTTAAAATTTTAAAATTTGCACCTAAATTTCACGTGCCGTTTTAGTCCAAAAGCTTCTGCTTAAACAGCGGGATTTTGTAGCAAAAGGTGCTGCCCTCGCCGAGCTTCGAGCTGACGCTTTTTGCGATTCCGTAGCGCTTGCAAATTTTATCGATTATGTTTAACCCGAGACCGAATCCGCCAAGAGCCGCGTTTTCGCGCGAGTATCTCTCCCAGATCGCGCTCGTATCCTTTATGCCGATGCCGAAGTCCTGCACGCTAAAGACCGCTATGCTCACCCCTTTTTCCAGTGCGATGATGATCTTGCCGTCGGGGCGCGAGTATTTTATGGCGTTGCTTAGCGTGTTATCGATGAGGCGCATAAGCGAGGTCTCGTCCATAAAAACGCTCACATCGGGCGCTATTCGCGATTGTAGGCTTATATTTTTGCTTTTTGCGACCAGATAGATGAAATTTATCCTCGCGCCCAAAAACTCGCTCATATCGATGCGGCGGCTCTTTAGGCTCATCTTGCCGCTTTTGATGAAGTACTCCACGTCCTCGTAAGTAATTACCATCTGCTTGAGCGCGGATTTTATTCGCGCAGTGTGTTTGTCGCGCAGCCCAAGCATCTCGGTGTTGATGAGCGCGACGCCCAGAGGGGTCTTTAGCTCGTGCATCGCGTCGTTGAAAAACGCCTTGATGAGGTTGCTTTGCTGCGCGTAGAAATTTTTTATGATTTTGTAGTTAAACAGCGCGATGATGAGCGCTACGAAAATCGTGATAAAGATCGTAGAGATCGCGATAAATTCTATCTTTGCGTAGCTTATCTTTTTTGAGATGACGAAAAAATGCAGCTTGCCCTCATGCAGAAAGTGGCGCTTAAAAAACACTCGCCCGCCGAATTTCAGCGTGATAAATGCAAAATCCGGTGGCTGCACGCTTAGGTTTGATCTTAAAATTTCGCCGTTTGCGTTTAGGATCGCGTAGTCGTAGATGAGCTCGTCTTTTAGATTCAGATCCGCGCCAGCTAGGGCTTCGCCGCTTTTTTGTATCAGCTCGGCGACGTCGGCGCTCTCCTCGATTTTGGAATTTAAATAGATGATATAAAGACTCTCGCTTATAAAGGCGCCGATGATGAAAATCGCGCTAAAAAGCGTAAATTTAAACCCTTTAAGCATTGATCTTATATCCGAGTCCGCGGCTGGAGAGGATGAAGTCGTTGCTCGTTTTGGAGCGGAGGTTGCTGATATGCACGCGCACATCGACGCTGCCCGCTTCGCCGTCCCATACGTCAGCGATGAGCTCATCGACGCTAACGAACCTTTTGATATTGGCGAGTAGAAATTCTATGATTTTGATCTCTTTGGCGCTTAGCGATATCTCTTCGTCCGCGCGTTTTAAAATTTTTAAATTTGCGAAGTAGTGAAATTTATCCGCGATCTTGACGGCGCCCTTTTCGTCGCCGAAATACTTTCGCATCAGCTCGCTTACTCTAAATTTAAGCTCGGCTAGGTGGAAGGGCTTTTTTAGATATTCGTTGCAGCCTAGCTCGTAGCACTGGCTCAAATCGTCGATGTCGCCGAGCGAGGTCATCATCATCACGGGAGTGCTAAGACCGAGGCTTCGCGCGTATTTTAGCACCTCTTCGCCCGAAACCTCCGGCACCTTGATGTCTAAGATCAGCAAGTGGTATGTATTCGCGGCGATCTTATCGCAGGCTGCGTCGCCGCTTTCGCATTCGTCCACCTCGTAGCCAAGCTCCTGTAGATACTCGCTTACGCTGCTTCTGTATTCAAAATCGTCTTCTAAAAGTAAAATTTTCAAACCCGTTCCCTAAATCGGGAGCGAGACTACGCTCCCGTGCAAATTTGCCCCGCATATACAACGAAGTAGCGAAGCAGAATGACGCCGCAAAGCACGACGAAAGAATTTAAAACTATAAACGCAGGCTTGTAGGCATGATTTTTCAGCGCCGTAAAGGCGATAATGATCGGAGCGATGAGCCCCGTGCCCAAAACGCCGATCCAGAAAATTTTACCGTAAACCTCGTGCGTCAAAGCCTGCTGTGCCGCAAGCGCGCTCGTGCCGCCCTCGAAATACATCCCGACAAATAGAATGAATAAAAGCGGAATCTCAAAGAGTATCGCGCGCAGATCAAGCACCAAAAGGTATTTTATGCTATCTTTGTTTAACGAGCCTTTAAAAAACAAAAGCCCCACTAAAATGCTCGCCGCGATGCCGCTGGAAAAGCCCGACAGCAAAAATAAAATCGGCAGCACAGGCGTATTCCAAAGCGGAATTTTCATCACCGCGCTTAACAAAAAGCCCGTGTATGCGCTCACGCAAAGGGCAAGGATAAATAAAACTCGCTCGAAAGCTTTGGAAGCTTTGGCGAACGAGCTTAGTGAATTTACGATAGGTCGCAGAAAGGCGAGCAGTTTAAATTTGCAAATTTCCTCGCCGAAGACGCATAGCGCAAATACAAAGCTAAGCGGCACGTAGATTAAAAGCGCCGCCACGCCGAGGCTCATTACAGAGCCGAAGTTAAATTTGATCAGCAAAAGATAAAAGCTAAATGGCTTGCCCAGATCAAAGATCAAAAGCAAAAGCCCCGCGCAGATCGTAAGCGGCGCCGTGATCGCACCCGCTCTAATCATCGCATCCCAGATGGAATTTTGCTCGCTTTCGTGGCGGTTCCATTTGACTAAAAGCGCCACCATAGTCGCTCCCGCGCTAAGACCCGCCAAAAATAGATAAATCGCAATCGGCCAAGGCCAGTAAATTTCAGAGTATTGGCTCATATCGCCCCACATATTATTCATAGCGTCCTCCTTTTTTGTTTTTGATATTCGCTAGGCGCGGTTTGGTATTTAGATACGCTTTCGGATATTCTACGCTCGTTTTGGCTAGCAGCTTATTTACCCCGGAGCCTGCGTCGTTTACGTCGCCGAAAACCAAAGCGTCGGTCGGACACACGCTTACGCAAGCAGGCTGCAAGCCTTTGCTGGTGCGGTTCGTGTAGCAAAAGGTGCATTTGCCGATAGCGTGCGTGATAGGATCGACAAATCTGGCGTCATAAGGACAGGCCAGGATGCAGTATTTGCAGCTGACGCAAAGCCTCTCGTCTATGAGCGTTACGCCGTCTTTGGTTTTAAAGCTAGCGCCCGTAGGGCAGACGTCCACGCAGGGGCTATCCTCGCACATAACGCAGCTGGCGCGCGAATAATCAAGCTTTAAGCTTGGAAAAACGCCGCTTGTTTTGCCGTGCACCTGCAGCCTATAAACGCCGCTCGGTACGCCGTTTTCGTTCCTGCACGCAACCGAACAGGCTTGGCAACCTATACATAAATTTTCGTCGTGAATCATTATGAGTTTTTTCATAATCGCTCCCTTAAATTTTAACTATATCGACGCCGACGTTGGTTACCATCGTGCTTACCACAGGACCCGCAGCGGGATCGAGAAGGACGCTTTGGTTCGTGTCTATGCCGTTCGTGCGCTTTAGCCCGGGGCTTACGTGCCCAAAGCCGTGGTATAAAAATAGGCAATCGTCTCTGATGCCTTGCGTGACGAAAATTTTAGCTTTTTGCTCGCCGAATTTGTTTTTAAGCTTCACGACATCGCCCGTCTTTAGCCCCTCCGCTTTTGCAGAAGCTGGGCTGATCCAAACCGGCGATTCGCTCATCATATCGTTTAAAATTTTGACATTTTGCGTATGGCCGTTGGTGTGAAGCGCGGTCTTGCCGCTCATGAGGCAGTATTTGTGTCCGCCAAATACGTCCATACCCTCGGTGTTTAAGCAGCCGTATCCCACGAAAAGCTCCTCCACTTTCGGCGCGAAAAGCTCGATCTTGCCGCTCGGAGTTTTAAATTTCATCTGCGAGCTCATCTCGCCGTTTTCGTCCACGAACTCCGCCGCAGCAGGATATTTATCAATAAATTTAGCCACGAGCTTCGGCTCTCGGTAATACAGCTTCGGCACTTTGTAGCTTACGTAGCCGTTCTTGATTAAATTTGCGATCAGCTCGGCGTTGCCTTTGGCTTGCTGCATGCGGTATTCGTCGATGTTGTTCCAGGTGTAGTCCTTATCGATCTTCATCACCCTTGCAAGCTCTCTAAAAATTTCATAGCCGCACTTCGTATCGCCCACCGGCTCGACGGCCTTGTTTCGCATCACAAATCCGGGCGCGGTGCCGCCTTTATTTTGAATCGACTCGTCGCGCTCTAAATACGTGGATTCGGGCAAGATCACGTCGGCTAAGCACGCGAAGTCGCTCATATACACGTCGATTGCGAGCACGAAGTCCAGCTTTTTGATCGCCTCTACGCTCTTATCTACGCCCGCAACGTTGATGAGGTGGTTAAAGCGCGTGCTGACCCAGCCTTTTACAGGATATGGTTTTTCGCTTAAAATCGTAGGCGCGATCTGCATTAAAACGCCGTGTTTGCGTGGCACGAAGAAATTTTCGCTACCTTCTTCGCCGCAGCCGTCGATGCGCGCGGTCTTTGGAATTTTAAAATTTTTATCCGGGTTTGAGATAGTAGGAAATAGATCCTCTTTGCAAAGCGCGTTGAAGGTTTTGGAGTCTTTAGAGAAGTAAATTCCGCCCTTTTTCTCGACGTTTCCCATCAGCGCGTTTGCGATTGCGATGGCGCGCGTGCGGATATATTCGGCTTTGGCGGTCGTAGTTTTATGACCCCAGTCGATTACGACTGCGGGAGCCGCGGCGTAAATTTCATTTGCAATGCGCTCTACCTTGTCCGCTTTGATCCCAGTAATGGCCTCTTGCCAAAGCGGCGTCGTATCCTTAACGGACTCCCTTAGCTCCTCTAGTCCTACGGCGTATTGTTCGATAAATTTTTTGTCGTATTTGTTATCGCGCAGCCAGACGTGGATTAGCGCCATCAAAAACGCCGCGTCGGTTCCCGGTTTTATCGGTAGCCACTCGTCTGCTTTGGAGGCTACGGTGCTAAAGCGCGGATCGAGAACCAAAAGCTTTACGTCCTCTCTACTTGCGGCTTTTGCGAGCTTTTTGGTTTTTGAGATGTCGATGCCCTCAAAAAGGTTGTGGCCGAAATTTACGATATATTTTGCGTCGCCGTAGTCTCTTTGCATATTAGCACCGAAAGTGTGCGGCACGGCGATATTGTAGGTGACCGGGCAACAGGACCAGTGCGAGTAGATATTCGGGCTGCCGTAGGCACAGGCGAAATTCATCATCTGAGTGTGGTGCTCGCCCGTTTTGGAGGTAAAAACCACGCTTTGCGGGCCGTATTTTTGCGAAATCTCGTCTAGCCTCTGCGCGCAAATTTTAAGCGCCTCGTCCCAGCTCGCCTCTCTAAATTTGCCCTCGCCGCGCTCGCCTACGCGAATGAGCGGCTTAATGAGCCTTTGATCGTCGTAGAGCTGATTGATGCCCGCTCCGCCGCGAGCGCAGACGGAGGTTTTGTTTGCAAACCTGTGGTTGCCCTCGATTAAAGCGCCGCGGCCGTCTTTGACGGTCACTTCGATAGGACAGCGCGAGGAGCACATCTCGCAGACGCTGGCGACTTTCTTTTCCGTCCCGCCTGTAACCGCGCTAGCGTTTAAATTTAGATTTAACGTCGCTAGCGTGCCGATCGCGGCGGTGCTTTTTAAGAAATTTCGTCTATTCATAAAAACTCCTTACCTTTGAATTTTGGCGGAAATTCTAAAATCCCATCGTAAAAATAAGGTTAATTTTGATAATGCAGCTTTTGGCTTAGACTTTATCTCGAAAGATAAAATGCATCCTGCGCCGTATTTTAAAGCCGTAAAATAGCGCCAGCAGTAGCAAAATGCTAATTGCACCGCAGATTGCAAGGGCTACGCGAGCGCCTAATAACTCGGTAAAAAAGCCCGATATGAGCGCTCCAAATGGCGTACTACCTATTAAAAATAGCGCGTATAAGCTAAGTACGCGCCCGCGAAATTCGTTGCTTACGTGCATTTGCACGGTGGAGTTGATGCTGGAGTTTGTGATTACGAAAAGAAACCCAGTTACGGCAAGCCCTGCCGCAGCCCATGCGAAGGAATTCGCAGCCCCAGTGAGAGCTAAGCTCACCCCCATAGCGATCGCGCACGATCTGATTTTGCGGATGCCAAGTTTATCAAAAACCGCTACGAAAAGCGCGCCGCAAAAGGCTCCCACGCCTAGAGCCGACATCAAATATCCAAAGCTTCGCTCATCCGCACCCAGGCTAAGCTTAACAAGTGCCGAGATTGTTACGTTGTAATTTGGCACCAGCGTCGCTACGATAAGCACTATTATCATTAGCTCGCTTAGAATTTTTTTGTGTGATACATACGAAATTCCAGCACCTATCGAGGCAAAAACGCCTCCGCTTCTGCTAGATAGCGTAGTAGCGGATGGCGGAATTTTTATGAAAAACAGCGAAACGATGATGCCTAAAAAGCTAAGTGCATTGAATAAAAAGCAAAAACCCACGCCCCACAGCGCCATCACGATCCCTGCAAGTGCGGGTCCTGCGATACGAGCGACATTAAAGGACATAGAATTTAACGCTATGGCGTTGGCTAGATCGCGGGGTGAGTCGATGAGGTCTTTTACCATCGACTGACGGCTCGGGGCGTCCATGCTGGTAAATATGCCACTTGCAAAAGCGCAAAATAAAATTTTGCCGAAAGAATATAGCTCACAAAAGCTCATAACCGCGAAAATTGAGGCGGTCACCGCCATGCCTATTTGAGCGAGCAAAAGGATCTTTTTGCGATTAAACTTATCGAGCAGTACACCGGAAAACGGCGTGAAAAGTAGCGCGGGCAAGAACCTCGCCGCAGCTACGAGGCTGACCTTAAAAGCGTCTGCAGTGATGCTTAGCACTAGCCACGGCAGTGCGACGCTTTGCATCCAAGAACCGATCAGCGAGAGGTTCATCCCGATCCAATAAATTCTAAAATTTGAGTATTTAAGCGATAGGAAGGGATTTTTCAACGCGCTGCCTTTTGAAATTTTGATTTGAGATTATACATTAAATTTTAAAAATTCACTTAAAGATTTAACATTTATAAAAATTTAACGAAAATTTAATATTTCTGAAAAGAAAAATTTTATATACTCTGCAATAAATTTTTAAGCAAAGGATTAAAAATGCAAAGACCGACTCCGATTAATCAGGAAATCAAACTCGATGAGAAGCGCTATATCGTTTCTAAAACCGATCCGAAGGGCATTATCACGTTTGCAAATCCGTATTTTTGTATGATTTGCGGCTATAGTGAGCTTGAGCTCTTGGGGCAGCCGCATAACATCATCAGGCATCCGGATATGCCGCGAATAGCGTTTAAGCTTATGTGGGATACGATACAGCAGGGCAAGGATTTTACCGCCGTGGTTAAAAATTTAGCCAAAGACGGGCGCTTTTATTGGGTCATTACGGAATTTACTTCTAAAAAAGATCCCGTGACAGGGCAGATCACCGAATACACGGCATTTCGCAAGGCTCCGCCAAGATCCGCGATCGAAACTATAGAGCCAATTTATAGGGCGCTACTGGATGCTGAAAGAAACGGCGGTATGCAGGCTAGCCAAAAGGCGCTCGTGGACTTTTTAAAAAGCAAAGGCGAGACCTACGAGAGCTGGATCGCAAAGGTCTCAGGTAAATCAAATCCGCTCACCGCAATGTTTTTTAAGGCGATGAAAAAGCTTTTTAGCTAGTCCAGTTAAAATTTAATGCAAACCCTGCGCAATGCGATTGTTTGGCTTTGCGCGAGAAAAGGCAGATAAAGTACAAAACCGCCTGTTCATGAAATTTTGAAATTCTACGAAATTTTAAATTTAGCACTTGAGTTTTGAAATTTCACGTCTTCATCAAACGCGCTACAGATCAAAGCCCCTCAAGCGTTATGTCGTAGAGCCTCTCTACCGTCTCGTCGTTTAAATTTAGTGTCTTTTTGCTTCGTAAAAATTCTAAAATTTCATCCTGCGCAAAGCCTGCTCTTTGCGCACAATGCTCGTGCGCAGGCAAAAAGCCGCGGCATAGCGCGATATTTTCTAAAATTTCCTCATCACATAAAAAACAATATGGCTCGTCGTGCAACCGCCCCTCAAATTTTAAAATTTCGGCGTAGCTTTCTACGATTATGCGGCGCGGATTTTGTTTGCCAAAGCGCACAGCAGCGCGGTTTAGCAGCTCGTAATAGAATTTATCCAGATGCTCGGCATCTTTTAGATGCGCGTGCAAAAGCCGCATAAACTGCTGCCAAAATAGCAGCTTCTCGCGGCTTGCGAGCCACGCGTATCCCAGATGCATTACTCCGCTAAGGCGCGGGAGGAAGTTTTGATTTTGCGAGAGCTCGAAGTCGATCTTATAGCCCTGGATGATGTTTGAATGGCGCGCACCGTAAAAGCGATATGCACGCACGAGCGCACTTTCGCTTAGCACATCTACGATGCAGTCCTCATCCCTAACCTTGGTCGTTTTTAATATAAATCCTTGCATTTTCCTATTTTAGCGAAATTCACATATAAATTTAAATAAAGAATTTTAGGTTATAATCAGAAGTTTCATTTCATAGAATTTAAAGGAAATCATATGAATTTTGGAGATCTATTTTCAAAAATACGTAGAACGCAGCCCGCACCGAGCGAAGCTCCTACGCATTGGATCAAGTGCCCAGGATGCGGCGCGCTGATGTATAGCAAAGAGGTCGAGCAAAATCATAGCGTTTGCCCCAAGTGTAACTATCACCTTCGTTTTGACGCGCAGGCTCGCATCGATCTGATCTGCGACGAAGGCTCTTTCGTGGAGTACGATCAAAATTTGCAGCCCGTCGATCCACTAAAATTCGTCGATAAAAAATCCTACAAAAAGCGTATTGCCGAGAGCAAAGAAAAAACGGGCAGGCTTAGCGCAGTGATCGCGGGCGAGGGCGCCATAAGTCGCCAAAAAATTCAGCTCGTGGTGTTTGATTTTAACTTCATGGGCGGAAGCCTGGGCTCCGTGGAGGGCGAAAAGATCGTGCGTGCCGTAAAGCGTAGCCTCGATAAAAACGAGCCGCTAATCATCGTAAGCGCAAGCGGTGGTGCTAGGATGCAAGAAAGCACCTTTTCGCTAATGCAGATGAGCAAAACCTCTGCCGCGCTTAAAATTTTATCCGAGCATAAAATTCCATTCATCTCCGTTCTTACCGATCCTACGATGGGCGGCGTGAGCGCGTCCTTTGCGTGGCTTGGAGATATCATCATCGCAGAGCCCGGCGCTCTTATCGGCTTTGCCGGGCAGCGCGTCATCAAGCAAACTATCGGCGCGGATCTGCCGGAGGGCTTTCAGAGATCGGAATTTCTGCTCGAGCACGGATTAATTGATGCGATCGTGCCTAGAGCTGAGATGAGGCAGTATCTAAGCGATATAATAAATGTGCTTAGCAAAAACGCCGTGCAGATCGATGATACTAGCGACAAATCGCTGCACGAAGAGGGAAGCGAAGAGTAGTGCAGATAACGGTAAATTCCATCCAAAAGGGCACGGACGAGTTTGCTAGCGAAATAAGCGCCTATAAAAAAATGGCGGCTAAATTTGCCGCGGTGCGAGATGATATATTTTTTAACGCTAATATCGCTCGCGCACAAAGCACATCTGCTGAGCTAGCGCTTAAGGCGTATGATGAAGCTTATCTACCGCGCCTTAGCGGATACGTCGTAGCTCTGGACGAACGCGGGCAGGAGCTAGATAGTGTGGAATTTGCGAGTATGCTAAAGGATAAAAGCGCCGTGTCGTTTTTCATCGGCGGCGCTTATGGGCTTAGTGAAAATTTTAAGGCAAAAGCCGATAAAATAATCAGTCTTAGCAGGCTTACGTTAGCGCACAAAATCGCTAAACTTTTGCTCTTTGAGCAAATTTTTCGCGCATTGTGCATTAACGCAAACCATCCATATCACAAATAAAGGGAAGTAATGAAGAAAAACGAGTTGAAATTTTACAAGAAAATTTTAGAAGAAAAAAGAGAGCAACTCATCGCCAATATTAATAGCTCTGTAAATGAAATCTCGGAATTGCGAGAAAATAAAGCTGCGGATGATTTTGACGTAGCGAGCATGAATACGGATTTAAGCATCGAATACTCGCTCAATGTTAATCAACAAAAGGCGTTTTTAGAGATTGAAAGCGCGCTTAAACGTATCGAAAACGGCACTTATGGGCTTTGCGAGAGCTGCGGCGAGCAGATAAGCTTAGAGCGTCTTAAAGTAAATCCAGAGGCGAGATTGTGCATTTCGTGCAAGGAACAGGCGGAAAAGCAAAATAGGAGTTAGCTATGAAAACCAAGCAATTCTTTTTATATTCGATCGTCTATATCGCAATCGTAGCGATTTTAGTTTTTACGCAGCAAAGCAGTAGCTATACGCTGGGGCTTTTCGGTTTTACGCTTACGCTTCCTGTGGCAGTGTGGATCGTACTGCCGTTAATTTTATATATGATTTTGGCGATTTTTCATATCGTTTTTCATAGCTTCGCGTTTTACCGCACAAAAAGGGCGATTGCAAAGGATCTAAGCGCATACGATGCGATGAGTAAAGAGGTTTTGCTGGGTCTTGATACCAATAAAGACTTTAAAACCGAGTATTTTAAAGACCCGAGCGAGCTTACTAAAATTTTATCTCCGTGGTACGATAGCACCGGCATAGATGTCAAAAATGAGGATCTGAAGGAGGTCATAGGCGTTATAGAGAAGGTTAAAAACGGCGAAGTGGCGGATCTGCGAAAATATAAACTTCCTAAAGATAACGGACTATTTTTGCAAAACGAGCTCAATCGCCTCGATGCTGAGCCTGCGTATGCGTATGAAATTTTAAAAACTAAAGGCGTTTATAGCGAAAATATCACTAAAAAAGCCTATGCCGTAGCGCTTGCCAAAGGAAGCTACGATAAGATCAAGGCCTATAAAATTCCTCAAGATATAGCCGAGGTAAATATTTTAGTGGATCGCGCGGTGAATGACGCGAGCTTTGAGATCAGCAGCGAGGAGCTTTTTGATCTTGTAAATAATGAAAAATTTAACGAGCAGGATTTTATCGGCTTTGCCAAAAAGCTAAAAAATCATCTCGCTCCAGAGCAATACAAAGCCTTTTTCGAGCGGCTCAAAAACGAGAATCAAGAAGCGACCGAGGCATATCTGTACGCGCTATATGAGCTTGGCATGATCGACGAGTTTAGAGAGCAGCTAAGCCTTGCCGACGGCGACGAGTTTGAGAAGTTTAAAATTCTGCTATTTTTGCGTGACAACGGCAAAAACGTTCCCGCCTCGCTGTTATTTTAGCTCGGTAATTTTACGAGTTCGTTTTATGCGGGTAAGAGAGGCTACTTTTTACGATCTGTGCGGCTATCAAACACAGCCTGCGCGATAAAATTTTTAAAGTGCGGGTAAAATCTAACTCGCGCAAATTTGAAATTTCAAAATTTATCGAAAAATCAATGCGCGCAAGCGGTAAAATTTAAAAGATTTGTTTGTGTAGTGCGCGCGTAAACGGATTTTGCATTTACGCGATGAAATTTAGAATTTAAACATAAAGCGCAAGACTTGCTAGCCGAATAAAAGTGTTGAAATTTTAAAATCCGTGCGGCGTTTTGCAAGCTGCTTGCTGGGTTTGCCGTGCAAATAAAATTTGGTGGCGATCATCCTTGCTGCCGTTTTGCCACCACTCAAATTAGCTAAGCTTAAAAATAAAATTCGCGCCTAAATGCGAATACGTAGCCTATGAAATTTAAAATTTTAAAGCTCGCGGCAAAACCCGCTGCAAGCGCTGCGGTATTAAATTTAAAGGTTTAAATTCAAACGAAATCAAAATGAGAAATTTAAAATGACGAAAGATTTTTTTAAAAGGGATCCTCTATTTTTGGCGCCTTTGGCGGGCTTTTCGGATCCGCCGCTGCGGGGCGTAGTGAAAAAATTCGGCTGCGACGCGACCGTAAGCGAGATGATAAGCGCAAACGCCCTTGTTTTCGAGGGCGAAAAGACGCTAAAGATGCTCGAAAAAAACGCCGCCGAAACCCCTTTTTTTGTGCAGATCGCAGGCGGCGATGCGGAAATTATCAAAAAGGCGGTTTTGCTCATCAATAAATTTGACGGCATCGACGGCATCGATCTAAACTGCGGCTGCCCCGTCCCTAAAGTCGTAAAACAAGGTGCCGGCTCGGCGCTGCTGCTTGATCTACCCCGTCTATCGCGCCTGGTTGAGACGATCAAAAAATATTCGAACAAAAAATTTACGAGCGCGAAGGTGCGGCTGGGCTTCGGCGCCGTGGATATCGAAAATATCGCGCGCGCCGTACAAAGTGCAGGGGCCGATTTTATCGCTATTCACGGACGTACCAGAGCGGGCGGATACAGCGCGGCAGTGGATTACGGCGCGATCGCGAGAGCCAAACGCGAACTGCAAATCCCCGTGATCGCAAACGGCGACATAAACTCCGCCAATGCGCCCGTAGTACGAGGCCTTAGCGGCGCAGACGCGCTGATGATCGGTCGCGCGGTCATCGGCAGACCGTGGATCTTTCGCGAGATCAAAACGGGCGAGCAGGCAAGCGACGCGCTAAAAAGAGAGGTCGTGCTCTATCATTTCTCTCAAATGCTAAGCCATTACGGTAGCCACGGCATAGCGATATTTCGCAAGCATCTGCACGAATACTCCAAAGGGCGCGAAAATGCCGCAAGCTTTCGCGAGCAGATCAACCACGTCGCCACCGAGAGCGAAATGACTCGGCTGATCGAGGAATTTTTCGCCTAAATTTAGAATTTTAGGAGCTTTGATGATTATTTTAAAAATTATAGCCTGTGCATTTTCGATGAGTTTTTACTTGATGTGCGTTTCGAGTTTGGCCGATTTTGTAATAGAACCGTTTTTTTACACATCTAGCGTCTGGGATGACGACCCTCTAGATTGGCTGCAGAAAAAATTCGCATATTTCCTATTTTTGTGGATATTTTCCTGCGGGATTTGCGCGATACTTGCCGCAAAGTTAAAGGATTTTGATAGGCTTGTGAATTTTTTCGTCAATCTGTTTTTGCCGATCGTGGCGATTTGGATACTATCGCCATATTTAGGGATAATAATTGCGGCTGTTTGCATTTCGGATACAAACCTTGTTGACTTCTATTCCGCATTGCTTAGCGCATTAATATCTATCGTTCTTTTTATGATTGTCGTAGCTGAGGTTCTAAAGCGGGTTTATCCGTCCAAGTCCTAGCGCGCGAAATTTTAAAATTTAGTGCAGAGCTTTTATCTACCGCTTATATCATAGCCTGCGCGTTAAAAGGCGAGGGCGTTAAAATTTAAGGAGAAATTATGGAAAATATCTACATCATCGGCGACGTGCACGGCTGCTACAGATCGCTTTTGGCTCTGATAGAGCAGCTGCCGCGTAAATTTGATAGTAAAATTTGCTTCGTGGGCGATCTGATCGATCGAGGTCCTGCGAGCTCGGATGTGGTGGAGCTAGTGCGCGCGGGAGGATACGACGCGGTGATGGGTAATCACGAAAGAAGCTTCGTGCGTAATGCAAAAACCGCCCTGCGATGCGCAAAAACGGGCAAATTTGCGAGCTCAAACGATCCTTGTGCGTTTTTTAGCCTGGATGAAAGTTGGCTGTTCAATAATGGCGGCAAGGCGACGCTAGCGTCGTATTATCGCCGCGGAGGTGTGGAGCAATGTAAGGAGCATCTGCGGTTCGTCTCGCGACTGCCGATTTATCTCGAGTATGATTTGAGGGACGAAAGCGGTCGCACGCTTGTAGTATCGCACTCCGCGGTGGGGCGTATGTGGAGCGCCAGATACGACGATGAGCGAAAGAAAAGCTTTGCCGCTTACGTGCTAAGCGGGCGCGGAGACGATAGCGCGAACGACGGAATTTTTAACGTCTACGGACACACGCCGGTGAAAAAGCCCGTCATTACGGAATTTAGCGCAAATATCGATCTGGGCTGCGTTTATAAAAATTATTGGGGCGAGAAGGCGAGGCTTTGCGCGTTTGAGTTTCCCTCAAAGAGAATTTTCACGCAGGAGAATATAGATTTTTGAGCTTGCATCCAGACTCGCGCAGATTAAAATTTAAATTTGCGCAGGCTATAAACGCGATAAATTTTAAAGGCGAGTTTTTGCCGCGCTCGTCGCGCAGCCTAGCCGTGCGGGTAAATTTTAAATAATATCCCTTAGCTTGCGCGCTTCATACATCCATGCCTCAAGCTCATCCCAGCGCTCGCCCTCAATCATCTGCACGCAAATTTCAAGTTCCTTTTTAAAAGCGTCGATCGCGCCTAGGAGGTTTGTGCGGTTTTGCTTAAAAATATCGACCCACATCTGCGGCGAGCTCTTGGCGATACGGCTCATGCCCGAGAAGCTGCCGCCGGCTAAATTTATGATATTGCGGCGATTTTCCTCTTTTAGTACGCTGTTTACGAGCGAGTAGCTGATCGCATGCGGCAGGTGCGAGATGAGCGCCACGTGGTGATCGTGGCTTTTTGCGTCCATAAATACGATCTTCATCCCCGCAAATGAAAAAATTTCGACCGCTCGTTTGATATGCACTTCGTCTGCGCCGTGGTCGTCGCAGATGACGACTACCGCGCCGTTTAAAAGCTCTTTAAACGCTGCTTGCGGGCCGGAATTTTCAGTGCCCGCCATCGGGTGAGCTGCGATGAAATTTCGTCTGATTTGCGGCGGGCAGTTTTGCAAAATTTTAAATTTCGTGCTTCCCAGATCGATGATCGTCGTCTCGCTTCTGCAGTCGCTTAGTTTTTGCAACGTCTCAATAATTGCCTCCACGGGGATTGCAAGAAATATCGCGTCGCAGCTTTGCTTCATCTGCTCTAGGCTTAAAATTTCATGCACGAGCCCGAGCCGTAGCGCTTCTTTTTCGTTTTCGCGGCTGATGTCGCAGCCATAGACGGCGCTAATTATTTTGGTGCTTTTTAGACATAGCCCCAGCGAGCCGCCGATGAGACCCAGGCCGATAATTCCTATCTTCATAAAATTCCTTTTTGATATATGCAAGTTTTAATTTTAATGTGGTATTATACGCAAATTATTTTCGTTTTTAGGTAAAATTTTATGAAAAAAAGCGTTTTTTTACTCTTAGTAGGCGGGATTTCCGTGGCGTGCGCCGCACAGATCAAATCCATTAAATTTGAAGGTCTTAGACATCTTTCTCCACAGGTTGCGCAGCAAATTTCAGGACTTAAGGTAGGCGATGAGCTTAACGGCGAAAACACCAATGCTGCGATCTCAAAGCTATTTGAGCAGGGCTATTTCAGCGACGTTTATATCAGCGAACAAGGCGGCGCGGTCACGATTAACGTAACCGAAAAACCGACCATCGCTAAGGTAGAGATCAAAAACGTAGTTACCAACGACCGCGATAAGATAAATGAGCTCATCGGCTTGCGTCCGGGTCAGGTTTACGATGAGGTGGCTGCTAAAAAAGCGGAGACCCGCATCAAGCAATACTACGAAGTCAAGGGCTTTTTTGACACCGTGGTGGAATTTTATCCAAAGCCGATAAACGACGATAAATCGGTCATCTTGCTAACGATCGAGGTAAATCGCGGCGAAAATATCATCATCGATAAGGTAAATTTGGTAGGTGCGGACAAGCTCGACTATGACGATATAGAGCCATCCGTTGCCAATAAAGAACGCGAGATTCTGGGCTGGATGTGGGGCTTTAACGACGGCAAGGTAAAAACCGCCGAGCTTCCTAACGACGCAAATAGAATTCAAGAAGAATATTATAAAAAAGGCTACTTAGACGCGCAGGTTTCGGCGCCGCTACTTAATGCCGATATGGATAATTACACTGCTGATTTGACTTATTATATAAAAGAGGGCGAGCAATACACCGTAAGCTCTGTAGATATCGAGTATCCTGCAGATATAATCAAGCTTGATAAAGAAAAGGTTTTGGACGATTTTAAGCTTCAAAAGGGCGATACGATGAATTCCGAGCGTTTGCGCCGCGATATGAATACGCTAGAGACTTTAGTCGCGGATCAGGGATACGCCTATGTGCGCATCGTGCCTAAGACTAAGCAGGACAAAGAAGCTCGCACGGTCGCTATCACGTATCAAGTCATCCCTGAGGATAAAGTCTATATTAGAAACGTAACGATCTCGGGTAACGATAAGACCGAGGATAAGGTCATTCGCCGCGAGATGTATCTGACCGAGGGAAATTTATATAGCAAAACCGACTACAACGATTCATTAAATTCTTTAAAACGTACGGGGTATTTCGATGAGGTGGAGATTAAAGAAAACCGCGTTTCTAACGATCAGATCGATCTTGAAGTCGCAGTCAAAGAAGCCCCTACAGGCTCTATCACGGGTGGTATCGGATATGGCAGTGAGGATGGAATTTTACTTAGCGGCGGTATCAGCGATCGTAACGTATTTGGCACCGGTCTTCACGGCGCATTTTCGGTCGAAAAGAGCGACGATCAGTTAAGCGGACGCTTGAGCTTAACCAATCCTAGAGTGTTTGATTCTGAGTATAGCTTGGGCGGATCGATCTTTGCCAACGATTACGACTGGGACGACTACGATGAGAAATCTTACGGATTTTCAATTACGGGCGGTCGCAAGATCGGGCGCAATACCGATGTAAGCCTTACGTATTATCTCGAAAAAAGCGAGATTAAGGGCTTAAACGAATATTACGCCAAAGCGGGCTATTTAGATGGCAAGAATTTAAAAAGCTCGATCATCCCGTCTATTACATACAACAGCACCGATGATTATTACTTACCAAGAAGCGGTATGATCGCAAGTGCTAGCTTAGAATACGCGGGTCTTGGTGGCGATATGGACTACACCAAGGCGCGAGGATCGTTTAACTACTATTTTGGCTTGCGAGATTATATCGATCACGACATTATCTTTAGATACAAAGCTGCAACGGGCTATATGTGGGAAGGTAATAAAAAGATTCCTATCAATGAAAAGCTATTCCTAGGCGGAATGAAAAGCATTAGAGGCTACGAAGGTCGCAGTATCCCGAAAAAAGAGATTTGCTTAAATGCAAATAATTGCCGCTATATTGAGACGGGCGGTATGCAGAGTTTCAATAACTCCTTTGAGCTAAGCTTTCCGGTGGTTGATAGGCTTAAAATGCGCTTTGTAACGTTTTTTGACTACGGAATGATCGGCGATCATGACTGGAACGAGGAGGAGCGCTACAGCACGGGTGCTGGTATCGAGTGGATGACGCCGATGGGGCCTTTGCAGTTATACTTCGTTAAGCCGCTTAATAAAAAGCCGCACGATGACACAAATAGCTTCGAATTTAGCATCGGTGCTAGATTTAATTAAACGCGGCAATTGCGAACATTAAGGCGTGTGTAGAATTTCCACCGCACGCCTTAAATTTAATAATGCTCGCGATTCTAGCCTTTCGTGTCGCGCTAATTTGCAGCCGAATTATTGTAAGCGGGTTGAGCTAAATTTTAATTGGAATTCCGCTCGGCTTAGGATAAAAATTTAAACGCATAGCTTACTTGGGACTTTTTAAAGTTTTAGTTATCAAGATAGTTTAAAATTCCATTCGTATGGCAAAATTTTAAGTATAAGTGTTCTAAAAAAAATCAATACAAGCCATTAGTATAATTTAAAGAAATTCTATATTGAAATTTTAAAGATTACGATCTAGACGATAAACGCCGCTTTGTTATGCGCGGAATTTCACTGCATGGGATTTAGCGCGCCACCGAATTTTAAAGCTCTTAAATTTTGAGATTCTAAGATTGCTAGAATTTAAAATCTGAAATTCGCCTCGTAAATCGCTAAATATTTGCGTTAAATTTTGCCTCGCTTTACCGATAATTTAAGTTAAGCTTGTAAAATCGCGCTCTAAAATCATATCAAAGGCTCTTTTATGCGTAGAAATGGCAATGGAACGAAACTTAAAATTTTAATATTTCTTATTATAATATGCGCTTTAGTTTATGGAATTTTTAGAATTTTCACCTCGCCTAAATTTGAAAAAAATCCTCCGCAAATTGCGCTGGAAAATGAAATTTATTGGAATTTAACCTCGCCTTTAAAGATTAAAATTTCAGACGATACCGGCATTAAGCTTGTCCGCGTAAACTTAAACGACGGAGCCGGCACGATACCGCTACTAAATGAGGAGCTGAACGTTCCGCAAACGACGCTAGAGCTTGCCGTGCAATTTCCTAAAAATTTGATGCTTAATAAAGATAAAAACTACAAGCTCGAGGTTTTCGCAAACGACATTAGCTCGTGGAATTTTGCGCAAGGAAATAAGAGCGTAAAAACGGCAAATATAATAATAGATGACAAAAAGCCCGTCATAAATATCATCAATCAATCCTATAAAATCACCAAAGGCGGTAGCGCTGTAGTTGTATTTTCGGCAAAAGACGAGCGTCTAAACGAAGTCTATGTCAAAACCAACTATGGCAAAATTTTTAAAGCGATTCCTTTTGTAAAAGAGGGCTATTATGCGTCTCTCGTAGCGTGGCCTGCAAATTTAGAGGAATTTCGCGCAGAAGCGGTCGCCACCGATCGTGCAGGCAACGAAAGCATTTCACAGATAAAATATTTTTATCAAGACAAAAAATATAAAGTCTCTACTATCAAGCTAAATCCGGGCTTCATTAACGGCAAAGTAAGTGATCTGGCTAGCCAATATGCGCAGAATTTTAACTCGATGAGCGATCTGGAGAAATTTAAATTCGTAAACGAAACTCTGCGTAAGAAAAACGGAGATGATCTGCACGCCGCTACTAGCGCGGTGCACGAGGATAAAATAAATGGATTTGAGCTAAAGCCTTTTTATCCGCTTGCTAAAGGCGCAGCGGTAGCAAGCTTTGCCGATCATCGGATATTTTTTATGAACGATGAACAAGTAAGCGAGTCATGGCATATGGGGCTCGATCTAGCAAGCGTCGCAAACGCCGATATCAAAGAAAGCAACTACGGCAAGGTAGTTTTTGCGCAGGAAAACGGAATTTTCGGATTAAATTTAGGAATTTACTACGGCTTTGGATTATACGGGATATACGGACACTGCTCGGCGACGCAGTTAAGTGTGGGCAGCGATGTAAAGCCGGGCGATATTCTAGCACAGACGGGCTCAAGCGGCTTTGCTTTCGGAGATCATCTGCATTTTGGCATCGTAGTTCAGGGCGTGGACGTAAGACCCGAGGAGTGGATGGATCCTAAGTGGATGAAAGATAACATTACCGATGTCTTAGAATCGTCCAAAAAAGTAATAGAAAAAGGTAAGTAAATTTTAAAATTTTCGCTATAATGCGTAGGTTAATGAAAACGAGGATAGAAATGAGACAGACAACGATAGCTAAGAAAGTCCATAACGTCGGCATCGGGCTGCACAAAGGTGAGCCTATCAGACTTACGTTAGAGCCTTTAGAGGCGGGCAGTGGAATCGTATTTTATAGAAGTGATCTTGGCGTTAGTTTTAAAGCCGAGCCGAAAAACGTCATAAATACGCAGATGGCGACCGTCGTAGGAAATGAGAAGGGCTATATATCAACAATAGAGCATCTAATGAGCGCCATTAATGCCTATGGTATCGATAATATCCGCATCATCGTCGATGCTAATGAAATTCCTGTGATGGACGGAAGTTCGGCGAGCTTTTGTATGCTTTTGGATGAGGCGGGAGTAAGAGAGCTTGACGCTAATAAAAAAGCTCTCATCATCAAGCGAGCGGTGGAGATTCGTGAGGGCGATAAGCTAGTGCGCCTAAGTCCTAGCAAGAGCCCGAAATTTGATTATACAATTAAATTTAGCCATCCGCTCATCGGTACTCAGCACCATGTTTTTGAATTTAGCAAAAAAGCCTATCTTAAAGAAATTTCGCGCGCTAGAACTTTTGGATTTTTGAAAGACGTACAGGCGCTACGTTCCATGGGTCTAGCTCTAGGCGGCAGCTTAGAAAACGCCGTCGTAATCGATGAGAATAAGATTTTAAATCCAGAGGGCTTGCGTTTTGAAAACGAGTTCGTCCGCCATAAAATTTTAGACGCGATCGGCGATCTTGCGCTCGTGGGTGCTCCGATTTTGGGCGATTATACGGCGTTTGCGGGAAGCCACGATCTAAATCATAAGCTCACTTTGGCAGTCCTTGCCGACGCGAAAAATTTCGAGCTAGTAGATCTTACCGCCGAGGTTGTGCGCGAATATCAAAAAGTCTTTGCTTAAGGCTGCAAAATCAAAGAGATTGAAATTCTAATCGCTGCTCTTAGCGCTCCGTGCCTGCTCGGCGTGTATGAAAGCGGCGCTAAGATAGCGGAATTTTCAAGCGCTGAAGGCGAAAAAGCCGATAAATTTCTGGTCGCTAAATTTAGCGAAATTCTAAAAACTTATAAGATCAAAGAGCTCATCTACGCAAATACTCCCGGCAGCTTCATGGGCATGAAGGTAAGCTACGTGATATTGCGCACGCTTAGCATCGCCCTTGATGTGCCGCTGTACGCGATCAGCGGCTTTGAGCTAAGCGGCTTCGGGCCGATCAGGGCGAATAAAAACTTCAGCTACGTTTATGAGCGCGGCGAAATCAAAATGAAAAAATGCGCCCCCGCCGCGCTATCTTTGCCGCAGGATTTATCGGTTTTAAATAAAAGCGATGATATACTTCCAAATTACATCATAGAAGCGGTTTAGGAGAGAGCTTGATTATAAGAATTCCTGCGACGAGCGCAAATTTAGGCCCCGGTTTCGACGCGCTCGGCCTTAGCCTAGGGCTATTTAACGAAGTAGAGATTACCGAGCAGAAGTTTTTTTGCGTATCGCTTAGCGGCGAGGGCAGCGACAGAGCGTGGCTTAAGAAAGGCAACGCTTTTTTGAATATTTTCAATGAAATTTACAGAAAACTAGGCGGCGGGCAAGAGTTAAATTTTAAATTCGCTTTTCACAACAACATCCCGTTTTCGCGGGGGCTGGGTAGCAGCTCGGCCGTGATCGTAGGCGCCATCGCAAGCGCTTATAAAATTTGCGGTTTTGAGATCGATCGCGCTAAGATTTTAAACACGGCGCTGGAATACGAAAACCACCCGGATAATATCGCGCCCGCAACGCTCGGCGGCTTTGTCAGTAGCGTCGTGGACGGCAAGACGGTTCGCACGCAAAAATGCGAAATTTCGCAAGATCTGCAAGCGGTCGTCGTTATCCCCGATACGCCGATGCCTACGAACGAATCTCGCGGCAGGCTGCCTAAGAGCTTTTCGATCAAAGATTGCGTTAGCAACCTCTCGCACGCGGCGTTTCTGACCGCTTGCTTTATGCGGCGCGACTACGATAGCTTGCGCTACGCCTGTATCGACAAGATGCACGAACAGATGCGTATGGGCGTGCTTCCGCAGCTTTTTAAGGTGCGCGAGATCGCCTATGATAACGGCGCGCTTATGAGCTCGCTCTCGGGCAGCGGCTCAAGCTTTTTAAATTTAGCCTACAGATCCGACGCCGCAAAGCTTAAGGCCTACCTTAGTGAAAATTTTCAAAACTTCCGCGTCGAAATTTTAGATATCGACAATGGCGGCTTTAATATTGACTAAGAAAAATAAAGATATAATCGCATGAGCGAACCGATTAGGATGTGCGTTATTTGCAAGGGGCGCTTCGCCAAGCGCGAACTCCACGCCTTTTTGCAAAATTTTAAAAATATAAGCTCAAACAGACAATTTTATATTTGCGACGGTTGCATAAATCAAAAAGAGAAAATTTCAAAATATCTATCTAAATTTGCGTCTAGCGCAGATTTGGGACATATCAAGGAGAGGGTTTTAAATGGGTGTTCTGATTAAAGATATCGCGGACGAGCTTGGATACGCAAGCAAAGAGATAATCGAAAAAGCGCAGGAGATGGGCTTTAAAAAGGTAAAAACCGCGTCGAATAAAGTAAGCGAAGAGGAAGCTGCCGCTATTTACGATTATATCCAGACGGGAATTTTGCCGGGGAAAAAGTCAAAACCTGCGAAAAAAAGCTCTGAAAAAGCGCAAGAAGACGAGAATAAGCCTGTCAAAAAACAAAGCGAAACTAAAAAAACCGCTAAAAAAGAGAGCCCTAAAAAGGCGGAAAGCTTAAAAGCTTCCGAATCCAAAGAGTCAGCGCAGAGCGCCAAAGAGCCTAGCGATGAAAAAGCGCGTACGCAAGAGCCTGAGATAAAAACCGAAAAATCTCAAAATCAAAAAGAAGAAATTTCCTCCACCCCGCAGGAGAAAGAGGAGAAGCAAAACGCCGCTTCAAAGCCTGCTTCGGTGCAGATAAACAGCGGCGATAGCATCGCTAGCGAGAGCCTGCAAAAGCGCCGCGGCTTAGTCATCGTAAAAAAGAAAAAGGAAGTTCAGGTCCCGGCGGCACAAAATAGGACCGAGCCTAGGCGCGAAAAGATAAGTGCGAGCCTAGAGGCGATCTTTTCAAATGCCGAACTAAATTTGAAAAAGAAAAAGATCGAAAAGAAAAAAGCCCCCGCCGCTAAAAAAGAGGACGCCCTTAAAATCGACATCATTCCTGATCACGAGATGGCGGATATCGTCATTGAGGACGAGGACGTCGTGGTAATGCCCGATTTCACCGTCAAACCAATTCAGACCGAAAACCGCACCAAAAATAAAAACCAACCCAATATTTATCGCGCCTCGCAGAATCAAATTTTCAGCAGTGAGGGCGGCATAAGTCGCGGCGGTCGCAAAAAGCATAAAAAAGCCCCTCGCGAGCAGGGTGGCGAAATCGTAAGCTCTGTAAATATTCCAAAAGAGATCCGCGTTTACGAGTTCGCCGATAAGATCAAAAAGCAGCCTAGCGAGATCATCGGCAAGCTATTTGCGCTTGGGATGATGACGACGAAAAACGACTTTTTGGACGAGGACGCGATAGAAATTTTAGCAAGCGAATTCGGCATTGAGGTAAATATCATCGATGAGGCGCAGGAGTTTGACTATATTAAGGCTTACGAGGACAGCGAAGGCGAAGAAAATTTAATCGCTAGAGCGCCTGTCATTACCATCATGGGACATGTCGATCACGGTAAAACGAGCCTGCTTGATTATATCCGAAACTCTCGCGTAGCAAGCGGCGAAGCGGGCGGCATCACGCAGCACGTAGGCGCGTATATGGTCGAAAAAAACGGCAGGAAGATCACCTTCATCGACACTCCGGGCCACGAGGCCTTTACTTCGATGCGCGCGCGCGGAGCCGAAGTTACTGATATCGTAATCATCGTAGTGGCCGCAGACGACGGCGTCAAGCCTCAGACTAAGGAGGCTATAGCGCACGCCAAGGCTGCAAACGTGCCGATCATCATCGCGATAAACAAGATGGACAAACCCGCCGCAAATCCTGATCTCGTAAAAACGGGGCTTGCAGAGCTTGACATCATACCTACCGAGTGGGGCGGCAGCTACGAGTTCGTGCCGATCTCCGCAAAAACGGGCGAGGGAATTGAAAATTTATTAGAGATCGTGCTTTTGCAAGCCGACCTTTTGGAGCTCAAAGCAGATCCTAGCAAGCAGGCTAAGGCAACCATCATCGAAAGCTCCCTTCAAAAAGGCCGCGGCGCCGTTGCCACCGTCATCGTGCAAAACGGCACCTTACACGTCGGAGACACCGTCGTAGCGGGTATCGCATACGGCAAGGTGCGCGCGCTTAGCGACGATAAGGGCAGGGCGCTAAAGCAAATTTTACCGGGCGAATGCGGCGTCATCATAGGCCTTAGCGAGGTTCCGGGCGCCGGCGAGACGCTGATCGGCGTTTCAAGCGATAAGGAAGCGCGCGAGTACGCGAGTAAAATTTACGAGCATCAGCGCCAAAAAGAGCTTTCCAAATCGACCAAGGTCACCATCGACGAGCTAAGCGCCAAGATTGCCGAAGGCTCGCTAAAAAGCCTTCCGGTGATTGTCAAGGCCGACGTCGCGGGCTCGCTGGAAGCTATCAAAGCAAGCCTTGAGAAGCTCCGCAATGACGAGGTCAAGGTCGACATCATCCACAGCGGCATCGGCGGTATCACGCAAAACGACATCGCCTTAGCAAGCGCTAGCGAAAACTGCGTGATCTTGGGTTTCAACGTCCGTCCTACGGGCGAGATCAAAGAGCTTGCCAAGGAGCGCGGCGCGCAGATTAAGACCTACAACGTCATCTATAATCTCATCGACGATATCAAGGCGCTTTTGAGCGGTCTTATGAGCCCGATCATCAGCGAGGAGGCCTTGGGCCAAGCCGAGATCCGCCAGGTCATCAATGTGCCTAAGATCGGGCAGATCGCGGGCTGCATGGTTACCGACGGGCTCATCGCTCGCGGCGCGAAGATCCGTGTCATCAGAGAGGGCGTCATTGTTTTCGAGGGCAACGTCAGCTCGCTCAAGCGCTTCAAAGACGATGCCAAAGAGGTCGCCAAGGGCTTTGAGTGCGGCGTAGGCATCGAGGGCTACGACGATATGCGCGTGGGCGATTTTATCGAAAGCTACAAGCAAAAAGAGGAGCAGGCTACGATCGACTAATGCTCGCGAAATCCGCGTGGGCATTGGCTTCGTTTGCACGGCTTGCGGTTAAATTTTAAGCTCCGATCGCACTTTGAAATTTTATGCTCGCAGAATTTGGGCGTGAAATTTCGCCTTTCAAATTTAGCGGCGGAGCGCGTGAACAAGGCTTTAAATTTTGTCGGTTTCTGCGCGAGGCTCTGCCGCATAGCGCCAGTTTTGAAATTTAATATTTAGACTTTTTGCGGCGCGGCTTTGCGATCAAATTTTATTTTATGCCGCTTGCAGGTTGCGGATTTTCTGCGCGATTTAAATTTTAAATTTAATCGCGAAGTTGAAATTTTAAAGCGGCGCAGTGTGTGACAAAACGGCAGGCGGCGCAAAATCAGGCCGCAAAGACGCGCGGTTCTGTAGCAGCGCCGAACGGACAGCGCGGCGGTGATATAGCGCCGTGGCGAGCAGAATACGGCGTAGAATAGAACTGCGCCTTACGCGGAAATATTTCTGCGGTAGTGGTGCGGCTATGCGATGAGCTTTTGTATGCGAGCCATGAAATTCTCGTGCGATCTGCGTTTAAAATTTAAGCGCAAAGCGCGGGCTAAAATTTAAAAGTAAAATTTCAAAGCTGAACTTACGCTTTTTAAAATTTAAAAGCGAAATTTTAAAAAGTGCGGCGTCGTTTGCAATACCGGTGCGCAGCAAACCGCTTAGAATTTAAATGGACGCTCCGGCATGCCGCAAGCCGCGTCAAATTTAAACAGACCGCGTCGCCGCAGAACGGATATTCCGCCGTGCCGAAGCGAGATAGAATTCCGTGCCGCCATAAGATGGACACGAGAAAAATTCTATGTCGCCGCGATATGGACGTAAGATAAATTTTATGGCAACGTAATAAAATTTCGCGCCGCCGCAAGACGGACGCTCCGCTGCGACAAAGCAATAAAATTCCGTCATCGCAAGACGCGAAATAAAATTCCATCGCCGTATAATCTGCGGCGATTTAAGATAGCGAGGTAAAGATGAATCCGACCGAACTCAGAAGACTGCGCACGCAAAGCGTGCTAAAGCAGCTCATTCCCGAAGCGCTCGCGAGCCTCGAGGACGAGCTTTTGCGCGGGCTGTGCGTGACCGACGTGGAGTGCAAGCGCGGGCGCTACGACGCGTTCGTGTATCTGGATAAAAACGCCTTCGACGAGCGCGAGCAGGAATTTGTGCTCGAAAAGCTCGGCCGCGTGGCGAGATATTTGCAAAACTTCTGCGCCGAGGCGGAGGGCTGGTACCGCTGCCCCGCGTTTCACTTCAAATTTGACGACCGCTTGGAGTATCAAAACAAAATGGACGATCTATTCGACAAAATAGAGGAGGAGCTGCGCAAAAATGGTTGATTTAGAGGCTTTAGCGCGCGAGTGCGGCGTGCAGCTTTACGACGTGGAGACGGTGAGCGAAAACGGCAGAACGATCTATCGCATCAGCATCACAAAAGCGGGCGGCGTGGGGCTGGATGACTGCGAGCGGCTATCGCGGCTGCTTTCGCCGATTTTCGACGTGGAGCCGCCGCTTGAGGGCGAATGGACGCTGGAGGTCGGCTCGCCCGGGCTTGAGCGCAAGCTAAGCAAGCCGCAGCATTTCGCAAACTCCGTGGGCGAGCTGGTGCGCTTAAGCCGCACGGACGGGCAGAAGCTAAGCGGTAAGGTGCTTGGCTGCGAAGGCGGCGTGCTTAGACTGCGCGCGGACGGCGGCGAGGTAAGCGTGCGACTTGACGAGATCAAAAAGGCGCGAACCTACGTGCAGTGGTAGCGGCGAGAAATTTTAAAATTTTACGCGCAGGGCTTTGGGGTACGGCGCTTGAGAAGCGCAGACTTAAATTTTAATCTAAAGAGGCGGGGCTAATTTGGATTTGCCTCGCTTTTTGCGCGCTTTTAAGTATCGCTCCTATCGCGAGCCACGCATGCGCGCGGTATCTCTCGCCTTGCTTTTTAATTTGACGCGCGATATTCGGTGCGGCTTTCAAAAACACATACCGTGCGCGAACCTTTCGCGTTGAGCTTGATCGTATCGCACGAAAGCATTTCTGCGTTGCAATTGTTCGCATGCGCACCGCGGCGAAACGCTGTTTCGCCAAGCTTTTGCGGCTTAGGTTTGCGATTGTCGGCAACAGTACGAATGTGCGGGCTACGGGCAGAGTTAAATCGATAAATATTAGCCTTTCGCGCGGACGTGCTCGCAGTACCGCCTTGTTGCGTCGCATGGGCACACGGCACGTTAAATTTTTAGATTTCTTTAAAATTTGCCGCTACCGGTCGCTCTTGATCTCTCGCGGCGCTCGGTGCAAAATTTTAAAATTCCGGCTCCGCTTGTTTGTTTTGAAATTTCAGATCGCGCCGACAAAAGATAATTTTTACGCCACTGGGCGGCGCTTTGAAATTTCAGATCGTACCGCTAAAAAGCAAGCTTCGCGGCGATTGCTGCTGCGCAAATTTTTAATTCCCATGCCGCGCGTGCCGTTTTGGAATTTCACGCTGCGTCGCTAAAAGATAAGTTTTGCGTGACGATTGCGCATTGCTTTAGAATTTCACGTCACGCCCGAAAGCGGCTAAATTTAAAATTTACGCGCTGTTTTAGCGCGGCAAAATTTCAAGCTTTTTGTCGCAAAGTAGAATTTTAAATTTTACGCTTTGCCATAAATTTAGATTTTACCGTCCGCACCAGAATATTGCGCCTGCGAGCTTTGCGGCGTCCGTATCGCGATCGTGCCCCTAGTAACTATTTGCAAGTGCGGCTTGATTGCAAAATTTCATCGATAAAGCTTTTTATAGAATTTCGGCAGCCCTGCTTTAGCGGTAAAATTTCGGCGAGAACGCGAAAATCAAAATCGAGTAAGGCGCGCCGCAAAATTTTACGCAAAGCGGTGCGGAAAATTCCGTGTCGCGAGACATAGACGGCACGCAAAACTCGCAAGGCAAAATCCATAGCAAAGCGGGAAATTCCGCGATAAATTTACGTTTTAAAACTCTGCGGGCGGAGGTTTGCGCGCCGCTCATCTGATAATTGAAATTTCGCCAAGCGGCGCGGATGTTTGCGACTATGAAGCGGAGATGCCGATCGTGGCTAGCAGCATGGGCGAGGTCATGAGCCCTACGATCGTAAGGATCCACGCTAATATCGCTATTACGAGCGAGGCTTGCTTTTTGACGGCTTGATAGGTCGCGGCGATCGCGCACAAAAACGCAAGCGGAACAAAGACGATCCCTAGAAAAAATATTCCTAAAATCGCGAAGACTATGGAGAGTATCCCAAGCACGTTTGATTGGGGTTGAACGGTCGGTTGTTCAGACATTTTAATCCTTTGAAAAAAATTATGTAATTCTGGACCACCCCCACCCGGCTCGGTTTTATGAGTTTTCGGAGGAGGGGGGTGTCGTGTTGTTTTGGGGGGG
>CAUPXM010000012.1:0-66812 GCA_963515585.1 uncultured Campylobacter sp. | reverse complement strand
AAATTTCACTTCTGCGCTCCACCCCGCTACGGCAAAATTTTAAACTTAGAGTTTTGAATTTATCCTTAAATTTGGGGTGCTGTGCGAAATTCATATAAAAATCCGCCTTATGTGCGGACGAGTGAGCTTTGAAATTCCAAAATTCCTAGAATTTTGCTAAAATTGTGGCAAATTTAAAGAAGGGCGAAATTTTGACTATTTACGATTTGGAGCGCCTGCGACTGGACGCGAAAAAGCACGTGGAGCAGCTAAAGTTTATCGTCGTCGTAAGCACGATCGCCTTGTTTGCGGTGTTCGGCGCTATCGCGTATTTTGCAGATAGGCAGGGCGCGCAGAGCTTTAGCGCGACGATGCTCGTGCTGCTGGCGGTCGCCTCGCTCGCCGTGAGCCTTAAAGAGGTGCACTTAAACGGCTGGCAAAAGGATCTCATCGGCACGGAAAATATCTTAAAGTTCGGCGCGGTCGCGATCTCGTTTTTGATCTTCAAATACTCCGCGGCCTTACCGCAGACGTTGATAGGCTTGGCCGCGGTCGCGCTCGCGGTATGGCTAGCAGCGCGGCTTTATGCGCTCGGCGTAAGAAGCGCGCAAGATATCTTTACCGGGCGATACCGCCAAAGCTACAAGCAGCACTATCTGGCGCCTTTCGTGCGCGAGCTCGGCTACGAATACGTCTCCTACGGCAGCGTGCCGTTTTGGCGCGTGGTGCAGAGCGATCTGTTCGAGTTTATCGAAAATCTGCGCGGCAACGACCGCGTGGGCGGCGCGTGGCAGGGAGTGAGCTTCGAGTTTAGCGACGTAAGTTTTTTTCATCAAAATTTGCAGCACGAGCTCGTGGGGGCGTTTTTCGTAGCGGAATTTAACAAACGCATCATCGCACCCGTTTTTATCTACCCGCGCGAGATACAAAACAAACAGCATGTAGGTCTAAAGCCCGTTGCGATGGATAACGTGGAGTTTGCCGCGCGCTACAAGGTGCTTAGCGATGAGCCGCAAAACGCGATGTACGTGCTGACGCCTGCATTTATGGAGCGATTTTTGGCGGTGGGCGACGCGCTCGGGGCGCAGATCTGGGCGAGCATCAGAGAGCGGCGGATCCATATTTTCGTGCACACCGGGCGCGATAATTTCGAGCCTAGCGTCTATGAAAGCGTGCTGCGCCGCGATCCCGCAAGCGAGATAAAGAGCGAAATTTTAAACTTTTTGAGTATCGTTAAAATTTTAAAACTGAATGTGAGGATTTGGATTTAGACAAACGCAGTTGATTAGATAAAATTTTATAGATTTTTACGCAAACCGAGTGTCGATTATTTGGGCTTATACTTGCGGTTTTATGGTTTTAGGCAAACAGATAATTCTTCTTGATGTAGTCGATATCTATATTTTTCTGCAAAAAATACTCTTTGATATCGTTGTAAATTTTATCGTTGTAGATATAGATAAGATAATATCTTGGTAAAATATTGTGATATCCTGGGTTGGTCGTAGGTTCAGCGACCCTTATAAATGGCAGAGCTCTAAAGCCTTTGAGGTTTTTATTCACCGATAGATAAAATATAAAATTTAAGAAAAATCCCCATAGATAGATAAAAAATATTATCTCTAAAAGCTCCCATTTTAGAGCTATGAGTCCCAGTATCGTAAGAGATAAATTGCAGATATACTGTAAAATTTCTGAGCTAATAAATACGTCAATCGAAAAGCTCCTTCGCAGTTCGTCGAATTCTACTTTGCAAAATCTCTTAACGACGCCGTTTTCGATAAATTCTATATATCTATCCGTGAATCTTATTTGTTGCTTGCTGCGAATTAACTTAAAGATGCATATCGCAATAAGAATTCCTAACATTACCAAATTCATAACTACGCCTTTTGGTGAACATAAAGATCCGCATTCCATAAAATCCTTTATTATAGCTATCGTTAAGACGGAAAATAACAATACTAAATACCAAGCGATCGCAAAAAATTTTTCGTAGCCGTTTATGACTAGCGGCTCTTTATCGTAATCTCTAGGTGAAATTTTAAAATTTTCAGGCATCTTTATATCTCAATCAAAGCGCGATATGTTTGGCTGGTGCGATGGAATCTATCGTAAATCCGTTAGAGCGGTATGCAGGCATATCGGCACACAGGCGATACGGCAAATAATCCACTATCCACCGCAGTGCGTCTCGCAAAACCGCGCTACGACTTAAAATCAAAACCCATCTCGCAAAAGCAGACCATAGCCTTAAAGTTGCAGCTCGCAAAATTTACAGTCTGCAAATCCACGGCTAGCAAAATACATAGCTCGCCAAAATCTCGCTGCGGCGCAGATTTATAAAATCGCGGCTCGCGCAAACGCAGCGCAGTACGCGCAAAAGTAAAATCCGCGGCTTGCAAAATCAAGCCGCAGTATTCAAAAGCGAGCTTAAGCTTTTGGAATTCTGATCTTCTGCCCCGGATAGATGAGGTTTGCGTCCTTAATAACCTCGCGGTTGGCGTCGAAAATAATCTTGTATTTATTCGCGTCGCCGTAGAATTTCTTCGCGATTTTAGATAGGTTATCGCCCTTTACGATGGTGTAGTAGTTCTCGGCGCTATCCTCTCTGATGCCCTCGATCTGCACGTTTTTAATGCCTGCTGTGTTGCCCGCGATGAGGGCTGCTTTTTCGAGAGTTTCCTTATCGGCGTTGCCGCTGATTTTGACGGTGTCGCCCTGCACCTCGACCTCTAGCCCTTCTACCGGCGTAGAGCTGAGATTGGTGGCGATCTCGTCTTTTACGTGCTTGGCGTCATCGCCTAGACCTAGTAGTTTCTTGCCTGCTTCGGCTACGAATGAAAGTAAACCCATGTTTTCTCCTTTGGTTAAAGTGGCGAAATTTTATCTTAAATTTACCAACGATCAGCTTAGATGCATATCCTTACGGCTCCGACCTAGCCCAATGATGCGACCTACTGCGCTCAGTCTATGCGCGACAGCAGGTCCTTGGACCATCATCGCCGCGCCCATCGATTCATGTTTGCAGCGTATGAATTATCAGCGCTGCGACTACGCTAAATTTTTCGTCAGTAAATTTCTAGCGATCACGGCGCATACGATGCTAAAAACGATGGCTGAATATGAGTTGATATTTAGCCCGCAAAATCCTGCACTTAGGGCAAAGGCGCAAAGCGGCGCGTTTAGGTTGATCGCTAAAAAGGCAGCCCCTCCGCAAACGCCCGCTGCGCTTAGGCTAATAGGTAGAATTTCGCCGATCGCAAATCCTACGCATAGCCCCAAAACTGCGCCCAGCGCGAAGCTTGGCGTTAGCGTGCCGCCGTATCCGCCGCAGCGAAAGATCATCAAAATGCAAAATGCCTTGCAAAGCAAGATCGCAAGCAAATACGGGCTAAAGGATGTGGAGTTGAAAGCAAACTGCGCTGCGGAGCGCCCGTTACCTAAAATTTCGGGTACGTATGCGCCGATCGCCGCGGTAAGCACGAATGCAAATGGTAGTGTAAGCGCGATTTCGAGGCTTTTTATGCGCAGCTTTTCGCACAAGCGCACCCCGTCTTGAAAGTATTTCGCCGCAAACCCCGTGACAAGTCCGATTATCGCCGCTGCGAGTAAATTCTGCGGGGTAGGGGCGAAGTTTGAAACTGTGTAATAAATTTCTTTTGAAGCTCCGAATTCCGCCGTAGCTGTAGCCACCGCGCTTGTGGCAAAGGCGCATAAAATCGCTCGAGTATCGAAGCTTTTAAGCAAAATTTCTAGGCTAAAAAGCGCGCCCGCTAACGGGACGTTATATGCAGCACCTAGTCCCGCTCCCGCGCCGCATGCGACAAATAACCGAAGCTCATCTCCGCCGATATTTAAGGCGCGGCAAATTTTAGCTGCAAACAAGCCACCTAGCTCGCGTGGAGCAGCCTCACTGCCTACCGGTGCGCCCATGGCGATGGCTGCAAGCTGCAAAACCGAGTGGATTAAATTTTGCCAAAACGGCGGATTTCGCCCATCCATCATCGAAGCTACGTTTAAAAAAGGTTTTAGCCTTATCAGTAGAATTCTAATTAAAGTTACGATTGCGCCAGCTGCGAGGACGCTAAGAAAGCGCCTAAGCGCAGTGGTTTGCTCCGTGATAATGTGAAATTCCTCATCATTATGCCCGAAAGCAAAAGTTTCAATTTCGTTGATGCCGAAGTTTAAGACCCCTGCGCAAAGCCCCATTATAACGCCTATCGCAAGGATCGCTAGAAAGAATTTAGTACTCAAAATATGCCTTTTTGAAACACATAATTATATAAAATTTTAGCTTTAAAAAATCCTTACCGCGCGCATAAAAGCAGCTAAAACGCGAGTAAATTTTAAAATAATGGCTAGGAATTTATATCGTCTCTGTAAGTAAAATTTTACAAAATTCTATGAAGCGTAGGCAGAGGCAGAATTTTATTTACGTTAATCGCGCGAGTAAAATTTACGTAGATTTTATATCGCGCGTAGAAAATTTAGTAAAATTTCGCATCGCGCGGGAGGATAAAATTCTTTTTAAAATTTCTTGCCGCGAAGGCAGGCGAAATTCTACGTAAAATTTAAATCTATCCGAGCGGGTAAAATTTTAAATTGAGTAAGCTAGAAAATTTTGCAGAGGACGCATGGGATTTTGCGCAGAATTCTAATTTGCGAAAGAGGGCAAAATTCAGCGTAGAATCCAATTCGCATAAGCGGATAAAACCTCGCGTTAAATTCTAAGCCACGAGGCTAGGCAAAAAAAATTATGCGCGGAATTTTAATTTGCGTGAGTCATAGAAATTTTACGCCCGCGAACAAATTCGCTTAGGATTTTGCTATTTTTTCCAGATATCGTCATTTTTGCCGGCTGCGGGCGCGCTTAGCCTTTTATCCAGAGCCGAAATTTTATCCGCGAGCTTTTGCGCGCCGCCGAAAATTTCATCTTTTTTCGGAAGCCCGAAGTGAAATTTAGAGCCTACGCTATCTCCAATGCTTGCAAGTAGCGATTTGGGCGCGTTTGCGATCGCGTCTTTAAAGATCGCCGCATCGATTCCGAGCTCGGCTAAGTTTTTTAACGCCCGCGCAGAGCCGATAAACATCGCGATCTTGGCGTCGAATAAATAATCGTTTGCCAGCTTTTGTGCGGCCGCGGCTGATTTTTTATCCACGACGATGAAGCGTGCGCCTGCGCCGTTTGCGAGTAAAATTTCATTTATATCGTTCGTAATAACGCTAAATTTTTTCTGCGCCTTTTGCGCCGCGGCGATGAGCTTGTCGTTAAATTTAAAGAGCAGATTGTCGTATTTGAAAACTTCGTCCCCGTTTTTGATGAGATACAGCGGCTCGTAGGGCACGAGCGCGTGGCCTAGGATGATCATTTGCCGCCCCTTAGTTTGGCTTCGCAGGATTTGCAAAGGCGCTTTTTGTCGCGCAGAGCAAGCTCATCGTTACTAAAGTACGTCCCGCACTCGTCGCACGCCAAAAGCTCGGTCGCATCGTCCTTTTTCTTTACGCGAAATCTAGGCACTATCAAAAAATATATGAGCGCCGCGATAACGGCAACGGCTAGAATTTTTCCCATTATTTCACCCCTTCGATCACTAAAAATTTTCTATTTTTCAAAGCGTTTTCGCCGCTAAAAATTTCGCAGCGCGCGCTTGCAAATTCCTTGCGGAATTCCTCCGCTTCCGCCTCTGCGCCCGAGCCCTTGTAGAGCAAAAACGTAGTGTTTTGATCGTAAAAGCCGCGGCAAATTTCAATTAAGCTTCGCGCGCTCATAAGCGCTCGCGAGCTTATCAGATCGGCGCGCAGCTTTGCGCCGTCTTGCACGCGCTCGGCGTGGATTTTTACGTTAGTTAGAGCGAGGCTAACCTTCGCGTAGGTTAGAAACGCCGCTTTTTTAAGGTTCGGCTCAAACAGATGCCACTCGCACAGCGGCAGCGCGAGCGCCAAAAATAGCCCGGGAAAGCCCGCTCCCGAGCCGATGTCGCACGCGATGCGCGGATAGCGCGGTATGAAATTCGCTCCGCTTAGGCTGTCGCGCACCACCGCGTCCAAATCATCATAATTCGTGATGCTATGGACGCGGTTAAATTTTTGCAGGCAGGCTTTAAATTTAGCGACCTGCTCGCCAAAGCTCTCGCTCGGCGCAAGCTTCACAGCAGATGCCCCATCTGCTCTTTTTTGACGCGCAGATAGTTTTCGTTAAATTTATTCGGCGTGATGATTATCGGCACGCGCGCGACCACTTCGACTTTTAGATCGTGCAGCTTTTGCGGATTATTCGTAAGCAGATTTATGCGCGAAATTCCAAAATGAGCGAGTATGAAATCCACGATCTCGTAGGTGCGCTCGTCCGCTTTGAAGCCTAGCTGATGATTTGCTTCGATCGTATCGAGGCCCTGATCTTGCAGCGCGTAGGCGTTGATTTTATTAAAAAGCCCGATATTGCGCCCCTCTTGACGCAGATAGATCACCATGCCGCCGTGCTCTTCGATATATTTTAGGCTCGCTTCGAGCTGGTCGCGACAGTCGCACTTTAGGCTTCCGATCGCATCGCCGGTAAGGCACTCCGAGTGGATCCGCACATTTACGACGCCCTCCAAAGGCTGCTTAAATATCGCCAAATGCTCTTTGTTCCCTTGCTTAAACGACTGAACACGGAAGCTTCCGAAGCGGGAGGGGAGATTTGCGACCTCTGAAATTTTTATATCCATGCTTAAATTTACTCCAATTGTGATATTATGAATCCCGCAATTCTAGCTAAAAAAGGAAAAATAATGTTTAAACGATTTAGACGGCTGCGAATAAACCCCGCACTTAGGGATCTGGTACGACAAACCGATCTGCAAACCCGCTTTCTAATCTATCCGCTTTTTGTGGTGGAAGGAAGCGGCATCAAAAAGGAGATCGCCTCGATGCCGGGCGTATTTCAGATGAGCTTGGATGAAATTTTAAAAGAGTGTGAAATTCTCATATCGCTTGGTTTGGATAAAATTTTGCTTTTTGGAATTCCTTCGCTAAAGGACAGTATCGGCTCGGACGCGCTAAGCGAGGACGGCATCATCGCGACTTCTCTGCGCGCGATAAAGGCTAAATTTCCAAATTTGCTCGTCATCACCGATCTGTGCTTTTGCGAATACACCGACCACGGACACTGCGGCATCATCGATCATGTGCATCAGACGGTGGATAACGACGCGACGCTTGAAATTTCGGCGCAGCAGGCTTTAGTGCACGCCAAAGCGGGTGTGGACATGATCGCGCCTAGCGGCATGATGGACGGTATTATCGCAACTCTGCGAGAGACGCTCGATCGCGGCGGATTTGAAAATTTACCGATTATGGCGTATTCGAGCAAGTTTGCCAGCGGCTACTACGGGCCGTTTCGCGACGTGGCGGAGAGCGCACCGAGTTTTGGCGATCGCAGCAGCTACCAGATGGATCCCGCAAATAGATTTGAGGCGATCAACGAAAGCCTGCAGGACGAGGCGCAGGGAGCGGATATCTTGATGATAAAGCCCGCGCTTGCGTATCTGGATCTAATCAGAGATTTGAGAGAGCGTACGCTGCTGCCGATCTGTGCGTATAACGTAAGCGGCGAATACTCGCTTTTGCAGGCGGGTAAAAAAGCGGGCGTGATCGATTATGAGCGCGTGATGATGGAGACGATGATAGGCATAAGGCGCGCTGGCGCGGATATGATCATCACCTATCACGCCAAAGAGATCGCGGAAATTTTAAACAGGGGCTAGCGATGAATAAAATAGCACTCGAAATTAAAAGTAATGAAATGCAAGCCGTCTTGGATGCCGTGATGAAGCTGGCAAAAAAGATGAAATTTGAAGCTAAAATTTTACCCGAAAATAGGGATGAGTATATAGAAAATTTTGGCGAACTTTCGAGTGCCGTTCTTACAAAGATAGATAAGCCGAGCAATAGGGCCGTTTTTGAGCGATTAAAGGATAAATGAAAAAAGACAAATGAAATATCTAACGCTGCATCAGGCTATTTTTATCCACGATAAAATGCTAGAAAAAATAGGCGGAAGCAAGGGTTATAATAAAACTTCGCTTGGCTATTTATCGTCCGCATTGCAGAATATAAAAAACGATCTGTATTATCCTACTATGGCGGATAGACTCGCGCATCTGACGCATTCGTGCATAAAATTTCATCCTTTCACCGACGGGAATAAAAGGACGGCGATTCTGCTAGCCGATATGTTTTTATCGGCGAATTCTATAGTTTTGGACGACGAGGAATTTTACGCGGCGATGGAAGACGTAGTCGTAAAGGTGGCTACGGGCGAAATGACGAAAGGTGATTTAAAAGAATTTTTTAGTAAATTTATAAAAGATAAAGGAGCGATATGAGGCACTTTCTTACGTTAAATGATTTTAGCAAAGACGAGATAATCGAAATTTTAAATTTAGCGTTTGAGATTAAAAAAGAGGCGAAGACGCGAAATTTCAAACCATATTTAAAAGATCAAAAATTAGCGATGATATTTGAAAAAAGCTCGACCAGGACGCGCGTTAGCTTTGACGTGGGGATGAACGAGCTGGGCGGACACGCGCTGTTTTTGAGCAGTCGCGACATCCAGCTCGGGCGAGGCGAGCCTATCAAAGACACCGCGCGCGTGATTTCGCGAATGTGCGATCTAATCATGGCGCGCGTAAATCGCCACGAGACGCTAATAGAGCTCGCGGAATTTAGCCGCGTGCCGGTGATAAACGGCCTTAGCGATAAATTTCACCCCGCGCAGCTGATGGCTGATCTCATGACGGCGGTCGAATGCGGACTAAAAATAGACGAGATAAAAGCCGCGTACGTGGGCGACGGCAACAATATGACGCACTCGTGGCTTATGTTAGCCTCAAAGCTTGGCTTTGAGCTGCGAATAGCGACGCCCGTGGGCTACGAAGCTGATCCGCAGATACTGGCGCAGGCACGACAAAATGCCGAAATTTCAGGCGCTAAAATTTTAATAACAAACGATATAAAAGAAGCCGTAAGGGGCGCAAACGTCGTAACTACCGATACTTGGGTGTCTATGGGGCAAGAAGCTGAAAAGGAGCAAAGAATTCGCGATTTCGCGGGCTTTTGTGTGGATGAAAGCTTAATGGCTCTGGCCGAAAAAAACGCGATCTTTTTGCACTGCCTGCCGGCGTACCGCGGATATGAGGTAAGCGAGGCTGTGTTTGAAGCGCACGCGGATGAAATTTTTGCAGAGGCGGAAAATCGCCTGCACGCGCAAAAAGGCGTCATGGTCTGGCTGGATCAAAAAAGATAAATTTAGGAGAACGCATGGAAGAAAAAGATAAAGCGCTAAAAAAGATCGACAAAGCGAGCGAATTTTTCGGGCTGGATAGCTCGAAAAGGACGGTTTTTGAAATTTCGCAGGGCGAGGACAACGAGAAAAAACTCACTCTGAAAAGCGGCTCGTGGAGCGACGAGGAGCCGTGGTTTGGCATCGACGAAAATAACGAAGTGCATACGATGATCTCGATAAAATCGCTCGCAAATCTGATCGCCGCGACCAAAAATGCGATGCAGGAAAATTTTAATCTCAAGCTTGAGCGCTCGATCTTGCAGCATACGCCGGTAGATTTCGGCGACGCGTGGATCGTGTGTATGGACGAGATCAGAAGGCTTACGGGCGCAAATCCGAATGCAAAAAGATTAAGCTTAGACGTCGATGCCGTCGTTTCGCGCGTAAAAAGCTTGTATCCGAACCTTTTCATCGACATCGAAGAGCTTATCAAAACCAAGGCGGGCGGCCGTGAATAGCATAGATTTCGACGCTTACGCGAAATTTTCGCGCCCTGGGCCCCGCTACACGAGCTATCCGACCGCGCTGGAATTTAGCGAAAACTTCAGTTACGACGGGTATCTGAACGAGCTGAAAAATCAGAAAAGCTCCACGCCGCTGTCGCTTTACTTTCACATGCCGTTTTGCCGCTCCGCCTGTTATTTTTGCGGCTGCAACGTAATCTACACCGGCAAGCGCGACAAGATGGATCGGTATTTGGACTATATCGAGCGCGAAATGCAAATTTTAAGCGGTGTAGTGGACGGCTCGCGGCAGGTCGTGCAGATGCACTTCGGCGGCGGTACGCCTACGTATTTTAGCGCCGAACAGCTCGCGCGCCACATAAAAAATATTAAAAAGTATTTTAAAAATTTCAGCCCCGAAGCCGAGATCAGCTGCGAGATCGATCCGCGATTTTTAAATGCCGAGCAGCTAGGCGTGCTCGTTTCAAACGGCTTTAATCGCATCAGCTACGGCGTGCAGGATTTCGACGAGCGCGTGCAAAAGGAGATCCACCGCATCCAGCCTTTCGAGCTTACGAGGGACGTCATAGCCATGGCGCGCGCGAGGGGGATAAAATCGATAAATATGGATCTGATCTACGGTCTTCCGTATCAGAGCCTAGCTAGCTTTAAGCGCACGCTGGAGCTTGCGCTTTCGCTTGATCCGGACCGCTTTGCGATCTTTAACTACGCACACGTGCCGTGGATAAAAAAATCTATGCGTAAATTTGACGAAACGACCCTGCCGGAGCCTAAAGTGAAGCTTGAAATTTTAAAATTTACGCACGATTTTTTGAGCGCGAACGGATACGAGATGATCGGTATGGATCACTACTCAAAGCCCGCGGACGAGCTTCATACCGCGCTTAAAAACGGCTCGCTGCATCGCAATTTCCAGGGCTATACGACCAAGGGCGGCGCCGATCTGATCGGCATCGGGCTAACTAGCATCGGCGAGGGCGTGCGCCACTACGCGCAAAATTTCAAAGATATGGACGCTTACGAGGCCGCGATAGATGCGGGCAGGCTGCCGTATTGCAGGGGCATTTTGCTAAATGAAGAGGATCTGCTGCGCAAAGAGGTGATTATGGGATTGATGAGTAATTTTTGCGTCGATATAGAGGCGATCGAGGAGAAATTTAAGATAAAATTTTTCGAGCATTTCGGCGCTAGCCTAAAGCAGCTTGAGGCGCTAAGGGATTTCGTGCAAGTCTCGCCGAATAGAATTTCCGTAACGCCTACCGGCACGCTTTTGATCCGCAATATCGCGATGTGCTTTGATGAGTATATGGGTAAAAATTTGGGCGAGAAACGCTTTTCAAAAACCGTTTAAGCGGCGCGGCTATGAGTAGGATAAAGCTTGGAGTGTTCGATTTTGCGGCACTTAGCGAGCGTTGCGTAAAATGTGGTAAATGTATCCAAGTCTGCACGATTCATGGCATTAACGGCGATGAAGTAACGAGCCCGCGCGGATTTGTGGATCTTTTGGGCGCTTACGGCAGAAATGATCTAAAGCTTGATAAAAACGCTAAGAAAATTTTTGAAAGCTGCTTTTTATGCACCAACTGCGTAGATATTTGCGGCGAGTCTTTGCCCATAGATACGGCAATCGAGAATGTTCGCGCGCGCATTGCGGAAAAATTTGGCATCGCGTGGTACAAAAAAGCTGCGTTTTGGCTGCTCGGGCACCGCAAAGCGCTGGATCTAGCAGCAGCGCTTGGATACGTGTTTCTTAGCTGTGGCTTTAAGATGCGAAAAGATACTCAAAGCTCTATGTCGCCTAGATTTGACTTGCCACTACTTAAAAAAGAGCGCTTGCTACCTGCTCCTGCGAAAAAGAGCTTTATGAACTCTCATGCAGAGCTTATCGACAACGGCGGCGAAAAAACTATTGGAATTTTTATAGGCTGCATGGCAAACTACGCTTACACGGGCGTAGGCGAGGCGGTTTTACATATCGCGCGAGCGCTAAAGCTAAACGTAAATTTGATGAAGGAACAAGCCTGTTGCGGCGCTCCTGCGTATTTTACGGGAGATTTTGCGGCGGTTGAACGCGTGGCAAAATTTAATATAGCATATTTCGAAAAAGTCATGCCTACTCTTGATGCGATTATCGTGCCCGAGGCTACGTGCTCTGCGATGTTGCGGGTGGATTACGCGCATTTTTTTGAAAATGAGCCGCAATGGAAAGCCCGCGCGCAAAAGCTTGCAAGTAAAATTTTTATGGCTAGCGAATACTTTTATAAATTTACAAACTTAAGTGATCTTTTGATGCGCCACGGCAAAAGGGCTTTAGCGATTACTTATCACGATCCGTGCCATGCCCGCAAAATGCAGGGTATTTGGAAAGAACCGCGCGGCTTGCTCGCTCAAAACTACGAAATAACCGAGATGGATGAGCCTAATAAATGCTGCGGATTTGGCGGCGTGACGATGCAGGCCGAGCGCTACGAGCTCGCGCGCGCAGTGGGATTAGCTAAGGCGCGTGCAATGGCAGATCTGCCTGTGCGCGTAGTCTCCGCCGAGTGCAGTGCGTGCAGGATGCAGCTAAATAATTCGCTTTCTTTAAGCGGCTCGCAGACGAGGTGCGTAAATCCGTTGGAGCTCATCGCTGAGGCACTTATGGGCGAGGAAAATTACAATGGATAAATTTCGCGCTTGCGAAATTCCTGCATTTCGTTAGCTTTTTACTCAATTCACATCCTGGGGTAAAATTCTGTGCTTTTTAAATTTTTGGTTTTTAAAAATTATGATTAAATTTTATCGTTAGCTTGTAGAGGTTATGGTCTACACTTTTAAGCTTTTGGATATATCAGCCTGAAGTGGCGTACGGTGTGAACCCATAGGCTTTGCTGCTGCAGTGGGGTTGATTAATATGATTTTAAATACTAAAATTTTGTAGTTTATAATTTTAGCTGAGGGATTTGCGAAAAATTTTAAGAAGTTGAATTGTAAGATGGATTTTGGCAGAATTTTAATTTTATGTGGCATTATTTGAAATTCTATGGAATTTGCGGCTAATGGCTGGAATTTTGATTTATTAATTCGCGTGGATTTGCTTAGCGTTGCAGGCTTAAAACGCGAATTTTAAATTTCGTAAAATTTAACGAATTAGTTACGTATGAGCTTCTTGCACTTCGCGGTTTCGACGTTGCGGCAAAATTTCTTTCAAAAATGCCAAAGTATGCATAAAATATACTCACAATTTTTAGCACGAGATATTTGGCAAAAAGGCTAAGCTAGCGAGATCATGGATTTAAATTTAATTTTATTCTTGCTCTTTTGCGTCATCTTCAGAGTCCAGCTTTGCTTCTTCGATCAAGAGCCTGTTGGCTTCGGTAGCCTTTTTTATCTCGCTTAAGTTTTCTTCTATCTTATTTAGGCGCTTTTCAAGGGTATTTAGACGCTTTTCAGAGCGGGAGATAAAATAATAAATCAAATAAATCATAAAAACTATTATGATCCAAGGTACGATTTTCATATAAAATTCCTTAAAATTTAAAATTGCGCGCATTATAGCAGAAATTTTATGAAATTTTAAAATAGGCTGTTTTAGCCTTGACAATTGGGGATTTTTCGGTTATAATTGCCACTTCAATTTCAAAATGCTGGTGTAGCTCAGCTGGTAGAGCTACTGCCTTGTAAGCAGTGGGTCGGCGGTTCGATCCCGTCCACCAGCTCCATTTTTTGTAACAGTGTTTGACCAGATTTCATCAAAGGGTGAGATACTCAAGTGGCCAACGAGGGCAGACTGTAAATCTGCTGGCTTTGCCTTCCGTGGTTCGAATCCACGTCTCACCACCATGAATTTTTGATGCGGGATTAGCTCAGTTGGCTAGAGCATCAGCCTTCCAAGCTGAGGGTCGCGGGTTCGAGCCCCGTTTCCCGCTCCACCATTTAGGTTTACTGGGAGCTGTAAAACTTAACTGCTTTTATATGCTTACATAATCTAAATTTTGGTCGCATTGTTGGGTATTGGTAGCGATTTCTCTTTGCCTGAGTTTAGGCTCATATGGCTCAGAGGTAGAGCACTTCCTTGGTAAGGAAGAGGTCGCGGGTTCAAGTCCCGCTATGAGCTCCATAAAATAGAGTCGCTTAGTTTGTTGTGTAATCCACAAATCAATAACGGAGGATATGATGGCTAAAGAAAAATTTAATCGTAACAAGCCACACGTAAACATTGGTACCATCGGTCACGTTGACCATGGTAAGACTACTTTGACAGCTGCTATTTCTGCTGTTCTTTCCAGGAAAGGTCTAGCTGAGCTAAAGGACTACGACAATATCGATAACGCTCCAGAGGAAAAAGAGCGCGGTATTACTATCGCTACGTCTCACATCGAATATGAGACCGAGAAGCGTCACTATGCTCACGTTGACTGCCCAGGTCACGCCGACTACGTAAAAAATATGATTACCGGTGCGGCTCAGATGGATGGCGCTATTTTAGTTGTTTCCGCTGCAGATGGTCCTATGCCTCAAACTCGCGAGCACATCTTGCTTTCTCGCCAAGTAGGCGTTCCATACATCGTAGTTTTCCTAAACAAAACCGATATGGTCGATGATCCGGATCTTTTAGAGCTAGTCGAAGAGGAAGTTAGAGATCTTTTAAAAGAGTATAAATTCCCTGGCGACGAAACCCCAATCATTAAAGGCTCTGCCCTTAAGGCTCTTGAGGAAGCTAAGGCCGGACAAGACGGCGAATGGTCTGCAAAGATTATGGAGCTTATGGACGCGGTTGATAGCTATATTCCAACTCCTGTTCGCGATACTGATAAAGATTTCCTTCTTCCGATCGAAGATATTTTCTCGATTTCCGGTCGCGGTACCGTTGTAACCGGTAGAATCGAAAAAGGTATCGTTAAAGTTGGCGATACTATCGAGATCGTAGGTATTAAACCTACTCAAACTACTACCGTTACCGGCGTTGAGATGTTTAGAAAAGAGATGGATCAAGGTGAAGCCGGCGATAACGTAGGTGTTTTATTGCGCGGTACCAAGAAAGAAGAAGTAGAGCGCGGTATGGTTTTATGCAAACCAAAATCGATCACTCCTCATACTAAATTTGAGGGCGAGGTTTATATCCTAACTAAAGAAGAGGGCGGACGCCATACTCCATTCTTTAATAATTATAGACCGCAGTTTTACGTTCGTACGACAGATGTTACCGGTTCGATTACTCTTCCTGAGGGGACCGAGATGGTAATGCCTGGCGATAACGTTAAAATCACCGTTGAGCTAATTGCTCCGATCGCTCTTGAGCAAGGTACGCGCTTCGCGATTCGCGAAGGCGGTCATACTGTAGGCTCAGGCGTCGTTTCGAAAATCATCGCTTAATTTTTTGCAAGCGGAATTTTAAAATTCCGCTTGCTTTTTTATTCAAGGAAACTAAATGGCAAAGAATTCAAGTAGAGTAAAGGTCGGATTAAAATGCTCCGAAAGTGGCGATATCAACTATACTACTTATAAAAATAGCAAAACTACGACCGAAAAACTAGAACTTAAAAAATATTGCCCTAGATTAAAAAAGCACACGCTTCATAAAGAAGTAAAGTTAAAAGGCTAATTGTTTATAGGGCAATAGCTCCAACGGTAGAGCGCCGGATTCCAAATCCGATGGTTGGGGGTTCGAATCCCTCTTGCCCTGCCACGAGGATTGGGTATGGAAAAAGTAAAAGAGTATTATAAACAAGCAAAAGTAGAGTTAGATAAGGTAATTTTCCCGACTAAAGATCAGACTAAAACAGCATATATCTCTGTGGTCGTCGTAGTCGTAGTTATCGCACTGTTTTTAGCGCTAGTGGATCTAATTATGTCCGCTTTAATAACGGCTTAAGCAAGGATACAATATGGCAAATAAATGGTATGCGATACAAACTTACGCCGGCAGCGAGATGGCGGTAAAGCGCGCAATAGAAGCGCTAAAACAAGACGAAGCACTTGAGGCTAAGATCGGCGAAGTGCTAGTGCCTACCGAAGATGTTATAGAGGTCAAAAATACAAAGCAAACCATTAAAGAGCGTAGCTTATATCCAGGGTATTGTTTTGCAAATTTAGATCTGGATACCACTTTGTGGCATAGAATTCAGATACTGCCTAAGGTCAGTCGCTTTATCGGCGAGGTGAAAAAGCCATCTCCGCTACCGGAAAAGGATATCAAAATAATTCTAGAAAAGATCAATAATCGCGAGGCTCCTAAGCCCAAGATTAATTTCGATGAGGGCGAGACGGTTAGGATCGTCGACGGACCTTTTGCTAATTTCAACGGCATCGTAGAAGAGTATGATATGATCCACGGCAAGCTTCGCCTTAATGTTTCGATCTTCGGACGAAGCACGCCGATTGAAATTTCATACTCGCAAGTTGAAAAGATTATTTAAATTTTATAAGGAGTAAATTTATGGCTAAGAAAGTTGTTGGCGAAATCAAGCTGCAAATAGCGGCCGCAAAAGCAAATCCAAGCCCGCCGGTAGGTCCTGCGCTAGGCCAAAAGGGCGTTAATATTATGGAATTTTGCAAAGCGTTTAACGAGCGAACCAAAGATATGGCGGGCTTTAATATCCCGGTCATCATCACGGTTTATGCCGATAAAAGCTTTACTTTCATCACTAAGCAACCGCCTGCGACGGATTTGATCAAAAAAGCGGCGAAGATAGATAAAGGCTCGGACAACCCTCTTAAAAAGAAGGTAGCGTCCTTAACGAAAGCTCAGGTTTTAGAGATCGTCGAGAAAAAGATCGCCGATCTTAATACCAAAGATAGAGAGCAGGCTGCTAGGATTATAGCCGGTTCGGCTCGCTCTATGGGCATTACGGTCACTGACTAGACCTTTTGACCGCTAAGGTTTAAAAAAGCGGTAGCACTTTAATTGCGGAGAAATATATGCCAAAAAATTCAAAAAGATTCAACGAACTTTTAAAAAAAGTTGACGTAAATAAAATTTATAGCGTGGACGAAGCGGTAAGCACGGTAAAAACTCTAGCTTCTGCTAAATTTGATGAGACGGTGGAGATCGCTCTTAAACTAAACGTAGATCCAAGACATGCCGATCAGATGGTGCGCGGCTCGGTCGTTTTGCCTGCCGGCACTGGCAAGAGCGTTCGAGTAGCCGTGGTTGCAAAAGACGCAAAAGCTAGCGAGGCTAGCGAAGCAGGTGCCGATATCGTGGGTGCCGATGATCTGATCGAAGAGATTCAAAAAGGAAATATAAATTTCGACGTTCTTATCGCCACTCCAAATTTAATGGGACTAGTCGGTAAGGTAGGTCGTATTCTTGGTCCAAAAGGCGTTATGCCGAACCCTAAAACCGGTACTGTTACTATGGATGTCGCTCAGGCCGTTAAAAACGCCAAGGGCGGACAGGTAAACTTCCGCGTCGATAAGCAGGGAAATATCCACGCAGGCCTTGGCAAGGCTAGCTTTAGCAAAGAGCAGCTTTTAGACAATCTTACGACGTTTATTAAAACCATAAATAAGCATAAGCCAGCGACTGCAAAGGGCAGATACGTAACTCATGCATCGCTTTCACTTACTATGAGCCCTGCAGTTACACTGGATAATCAAGAAATAATCGATTTAAAATAAAATTTTAAATTTTTATCTTAGATTGGAGATAGCTCAAGGTTTTTAACTTAATTGATCGAAATTTCAAAATTTCGATCGCTTGGCTTGAAATCACCGATCGGAAAGGAGACCTAATGACGAGAGACGAAAAATCAAAGATAGTAGTGGAGCTTGGCGAGGCTTTCAAAGCTAGCGAAGCTATAGTAATTTCCGATTTTAAAGGCCTTAGCGTTAAGCAGCTTGAAGATCTTAGAAATAGCGCGCGCGAAGCGGGCGTAAAGGTTCGGGTTATCAAAAATACCCTAGCCAATATCGCTTTAAAAAATGCCGAAAAAAACGGACTTAGCTTTAAAGATACTAATATCTTCTTATGGGGCGAGCAGCTTTCTGTATGTAAAGTAGCGGCTAAATTTGAAGAGAAAAATGAAATTTTTAAGCTTAAGACCGCTCATATCGATGGGGAAGTAGCCGGCGTAGATAAGGTTAGAGCGCTTTCGAAGATGCCTTCGAGAGACGAGCTTATCGCGATGTTACTTCAAGTATGGAATGCGCCGATTCAAAATTTTACGATCGGCTTAAATGCGCTTAAGCAGAAAAAAGAAGCTAGCGCTTAATTAAAATTTAGGAGAATAAAATGGCAATTTCAAAAGAAGATGTTTTAGAGTATATCTCTAATCTTTCGGTGCTAGAGCTTAGTGAACTAGTTAAAGAATTTGAAGAAAAATTCGGCGTAAGCGCGGCTCCGGTTATGGTAGCTGGCGGCGTAGGTGCTGGCGGCGCAGGTGTGGCAGCGGCTGAAGAAAAAACAGAATTCGACGTCGTATTGCTTGATGCGGGTGACAAGAAAATCAACGTAATTAAGGTTGTTCGCGCCCTAACAGGTCTTGGTTTAAAAGAAGCCAAAGACGCTACCGAGGCTACTCCGTCCGTTCTTAAAGAGGGCCTTAACAAAGAAGACGCCGAGAAGGCTAAAAAAGAGCTTGAAGAAGCAGGCGCTAAAGTCGAACTCAAATAAATCGCGAAATTTTAAAATTTCGCATACAAATGTGTGCCGGTGCGCTGCATCGGCACTTCTTTCTTTAAAATACAACTACGAGGTAGTGGAATGTTAAACAGCCTATATTCAGGAAATCGTCTTAGGGTGGATTTTTCAAAGGTTCCCAAAGACATCGAAATTCCGAATTTATTACAACTACAAAAGAAAAGTTTTGATCATTTTTTAAATCTTGATAACTCGGGTGGAGAAAGCGGCATAGAGAAGGTTTTCAAAGCCATTTTTCCTATCCACGATGCACAGAATAGACTAAGTATCGAGTATGTAAGTAGCGAAATTTCAAAGCCAAAGTATTCGATTAGAGAATGCATGGAAAGAGGGCTTACTTATTCGGTAAATTTAAAGATGAAGCTCCGTCTGCTCGTGCATGAGCGCGATGAAAAGACGGGCAAAAAAATCGGCGTAAAAGAGATCAAAGAGCAAGATATATTCATTCGCGACATTCCTCTAATGACCGATAGAATTTCATTTATCATAAACGGCGTAGAGCGCGTCGTCGTAAATCAGCTACACAGAAGCCCTGGCGTAATCTTCAAAGAGGAAGAGAGTCCTACGGTTCTAAATAAACTTATCTATACCGCTCAAATAATACCTGATCGCGGCAGCTGGCTATACTTCGAATACGACGTAAAAGACGTATTATACGTGCGCATAAATAAAAGGCGCAAGGTTCCGATAACGATCCTATTTCGCGCACTCGGTTACAAAAAGCAAGACATCATAAAATTATTTTATCCTATTAAGACAATCTATATTAAAAAAGGGAAATTCCTAACCGATTTCGATCCGAAAGAATACGCGGGCAGGCTCGATTACGACATTATAAACGAAAAGGGCGAAGTGCTTCATCAAGCAAGCAAGCGCCTAACGGTCAAAAAAGCGGAGAAGTTAGCAGAGGACGGACTAAAACTCATCGAGTATCCAGCTGAAATTTTAGCCGAGCGCTACCTAGCCGATGCCATCGTCGATAAAAATAGCGGCGAGGTACTTTTTGATTCGCTAACTGCGCTAGATGAGGGCAAGCTAGCCAAGATCGCTAACACCGAGAAAAAATTTACGATCGCTAACGACCTAGCTAGCGGCGTAGATACTTCAATCATAAATTCCTTCATTCAAGACGCCGACGCGCTTAAACTCTTGCAACAAAGCGAGGGCATAGACGACGAGAACGATCTGGCCGCGATTAGAATTTACAAGGTTATGCGCCCGGGCGAGCCGGTGGTAAAAGAAGCGGCAAAGAGCTTCGTAAACGATCTGTTTTTCAACCCTGAGCGCTACGATCTGACCAAAGTCGGTCGTATGAAGATGAATCACAAGCTGGGTATCGAGGCGCCGGAGTACGTAACCGTACTAACCAGCGAGGATATTATCAAGACGGCGAAATATCTAATCAGGGTTAAAAACGGCGACGGCTTCATCGACGATCGCGATAATCTCGGCAATCGCCGCATCCGCTCGATCGGCGAGCTTTTGGCAAACGAGATGCATCTTGGCTTTATCAAAGTTCAAAAGGCGATCAAGGATAAATTTACCGGCATCAGCGGAAATTTAGACGAACTTATGCCGTATGATTTCGTAAATCCTAAAATCATCACCACTACGCTTATGGAATTTTTCACTGGCGGCCAGCTAAGCCAGTTTATGGATCAGACCAACCCGCTTAGCGAGGTTACGCATAAGCGTCGTCTATCTGCGCTGGGCGAAGGCGGACTAGTTAAAGAGCGCGCAGGCTTTGAGGTGCGTGACGTCCATCCTACGCACTACGGTAGAATTTGTCCTATCGAAACTCCGGAGGGCCAAAATATCGGCCTGATCAACACCCTAGCGACCTATGCGAAGGTAAATGATCTAGGCTTCGTCGAAGCTCCGTATAAAAAGGTCGTAGACGGCAAGGTCACCGACGAGATCGTCTATCTTACCGCTACGCAGGAAGAGGGGCTCGTAATCGCTCCCGCGTCTGCTAAATTGGACGAAGAGGGCAATATCGTAGAGGAGCTTTTAGAGGTCAGAAAAGACGGCGAAAACATCATGGCTAAGCGCGAGGATATTTCGCTGATAGACCTTTGCTCCGGTATGGTCGCGGGCGTAGCGGCATCGCTGATTCCGTTTTTGGAACACGACGATGCTAACCGCGCCTTGATGGGCTCGAACATGCAGCGCCAAGCCGTGCCGCTTCTGCACTCCACTGCTCCTATTGTAGGAACTGGCATGGAAGCGATAATCGCGCGCGATTCGTGGGAAGCGATCAAGGCTAAACGCGGCGGTGTCGTAGAAAAGGTCGATAATAAAAATATATTTATTTTGGGCGAGGACGAGAAGGGACCGTTTATCGATCACTATTCGATGGAGAAAAATTTACGCACCAATCAAAACACTACCTTTTCACAGCGCCCTATCGTGCGAAAAGGAGACGTGATAAAGGCGGGTCAAATCATAGCCGACGGTCCTAGCATGGACGGCGGCGAGCTTGCGATCGGCAAAAACGCTCTTATAGCTTTCATGCCGTGGCATGGCTATAATTATGAGGACGCCGTCGTCATGAGCGAAAAGATGATTCGTGCCGACGAATACACCAGCGTGCATGTTTATGAAAAGGAGATCGAGGCTAGAGAGCTTAAAGACGGCGTGGAGGAGATCACGCGCGACATCCCTAATATCAAAGAGGAGGAGCTTACTCACCTCGATGATAGCGGTATCGTAAAGATCGGTACTCACGTCAAACCGGGCATGATCCTAGTAGGCAAGGTAACTCCGAAGGGCGAAGTCAAACCGACGCCTGAAGAGAGGCTTTTACGCGCGATCTTCGGCGAGAAGGCGGGACATGTGGTAAATAAATCTCTTTACGCTACCGCTTCGATGGAAGGCGTGGTAATCGACGTTAAAATTTTTACCAAAAAGGGCTATGAGAAGGATCCGCGCACGAACAAAGCCTATGAGGATGAAAAAACCGAGCTCGAAAGGGAGCATCACGACAGGCTTTTGATGCTCGATCGCGAGGAGATGCTAAAGGTAGTGGCGCTTCTTTCTAAAAGCGCTTTGCAAAGCGATCAAAGCCTAAATAAAAAAGATTATAAAAAGGGCGACAAGGTTAAAAAAGAGGAGCTTGAGAGCTCTAACCGCTTTGCGTTAAATTCCTTCGTCAAAGGGTATTCCAAGAATGTTCAAAAGGAATACGAGGAGCTTAAGAACCACTTCCAAAATGAAAAGCGTAAGCTCAAAGAGGAGCACGACGAAAAGATCGAAATTTTAGAAAAAGACGATATCTTGCCAAGCGGCGTCGTTAAGCTCGTAAAGGTCTATATCGCAACTAAGCGCAAGCTGAAAGTGGGCGATAAGATGGCGGGTCGCCACGGAAATAAGGGTATCGTTTCAAATATCGTCCCCGAAGTCGATATGCCGTATCTGCCTAGCGGACAGCGCGTGGATATCGTGCTAAATCCTCTCGGCGTTCCAAGCCGTATGAATATCGGTCAGATAATGGAGAGCCACTTGGGTCTTGTGGGCTGGCGTCTGGGCGAGCAGATAGCTCAAATTTTAGAGGAAAAAACGGGCGAGTGGATAAAAACCCTTCGCGCCAAAATGATTGAGATAGCGGGCGTTTCCAAACTAATGCAGGCTAAAAAAACTCTTGAGAAGATCAGCGACGAGGATCTTTTGAAATACGCTAGAGACTGGGCGAAAGGGGTTAGATTTTCCGCTCCGATCTTCGAAGGTATCGTGCCGGAGGATTTCAAAAGACTATTTGAGATGGCGAATATCGATCAGGACGGCAAGACTGAGCTTTACGACGGTCGCACCGGCGAAAAGATCAAAGAGCGCGTAAACGTGGGCTGCATGTATTATCTTAAGCTGCACCACTTAGTCGACGAGAAGGTTCACGCAAGAAGCACCGGCCCTTACAGCCTAGTCACGCAGCAGCCGGTCGGCGGCAAGGCGCTATTCGGCGGTCAAAGATTTGGAGAGATGGAAGTTTGGGCTCTGGAGGCATACGGCGCGGCATACACGCTCCGCGAAATGTTAACGATCAAATCCGACGACGTCGACGGACGCTTGGCTGCGTATAAGGCGCTGACAAAAGGCGAAAACGTTCCTTCTACCGGAATTCCTGAGACATTTTTTGTTTTAACAAACGAGCTTAAATCGCTTGCTCTAGACGTTGAAATTTACGAGAATGGAGAGAATAAATGAGCGATAATTCAAATTTAGAAAGAATAGAAATAAAAGAGGACGCCAGAGTCCACGACTTCGACGCGTTTGCAATCAGGCTTGCTAGTCCCGAGCAGATCAAGGCTTGGAGCCACGGCGAGGTCAAAAAGCCCGAAACCATCAATTACCGCACGCTCAAGCCGGAACGCGACGGACTTTTTTGCGCTAAAATTTTCGGCCCCGTAAGAGACTATGAGTGCATCTGCGGCAAGTATAAAAAGATGCGATATAAGGGTTGGAAGTGCGAAAAGTGCGGCGTCGAGATTACGAGCTCGAAGGTTCGCCGCACTAGAATGGGGCATATCGAGCTAGTAACGCCGGTAGCGCATATTTGGTATGTAAATTCCTTGCCTAGCCGCATCGGTACGCTGCTAAACATCAAGATGAAAGATCTTGAGCGCGTGCTTTATTATGAGGCTTACATCGTAGAAAGTGCAGGCGAGGCATTTTACGACAACGAAAATTCTAAAAAGGTCGAGAAATACGACGTTTTAAACGAAGAGCAGTACCAGAGCCTAAAAGAGCGCTTTTCGCAGACGGGCTTCGTCGCCAAAATGGGCGGTCAGGTGATCCGCGATATGCTAGCCGAGCTTGATTTGGTCGAAATTTTATCCACCCTTAAGCAGGAGATGGAAAATACGAACTCCGAAGCGAAGAAAAAAACCATCGTCAAGCGTCTAAAGGTCGTAGAGAGCTTTTTAAATTCCGGCAATAAGCCCGAGTGGATGATGATTACAAATCTGCCCGTACTGCCTGCCGATCTACGCCCGCTTGTAAGCCTTGAGGGCGGTAAATTTGCGGTTTCGGACGTAAACGATCTGTATCGCCGCGTCATAAATCGAAATTCTAGGCTCAAAAGGCTGATGGAGCTCGATGCACCCGAGATCATCATTCGCAATGAAAAACGAATGCTTCAAGAGGCGGTGGATGCGCTTTTTGACAACGGACGTCGCGCTAACGCCGTAAAGGGCGCCAATAAGCGACCGCTTAAATCTCTAAGCGAGATCATTAAGGGTAAGCAGGGTCGCTTCCGACAAAATTTGCTCGGCAAGCGCGTGGATTTTTCGGGTCGCTCCGTCATCGTCGTAGGTCCAAATTTACGCATGGATCAGTGCGGTCTGCCTAAGACGATGGCGCTTGAGTTATTCAAGCCGCATCTAATCGCTCGCCTACAAGAGAAGGGCTATGCAACGACCGTTAAGCAGGCTAAAAAGATGATTGAAAATAGGATCAATGAGGTTTGGGAGTGCTTGGAGGAGGTCGTTAAAGACCATCCGGTTATGCTAAACCGTGCGCCGACGCTTCATAAGATGTCTATTCAGGCGTTTCATCCCGTGCTCGTCGAGGGAAAGGCTATCAGGCTGCATCCGCTAGTCTGCGCCGCATTCAACGCAGACTTCGACGGCGATCAGATGGCGGTGCACGTGCCGCTTAGCCAAGAGGCGATTGCAGAGTGCAAAATTTTAATGCTTAGCTCGATGAACATCTTGCTTCCTGCGAGCGGAAAGCCTGTCGCGGTGCCTAGCCAGGATATGGTTTTAGGAATTTATTATCTAAGCCTCGAAAAGCCGGGTGCAAAAGGAACAAATAAAATTTTTGCAAACGTCGATGAAGTAATGCTCGCCGTGGAGGCAAACGCGCTAGATATTCACGCCAAAATCAAAACGATGATCGATCGCCGCATTATCTTTACGACCGCGGGCCGCTTAATCATCAAATCAATCCTGCCTAGCTTTATTCCGGATCATCTTTGGAATAAGATTATGAAGAAAAAGGATATCGCCGAGCTTGTCGATTACGTCTATAAAAACGGCGGCCTTGAGATAAGCGCGGAATTTTTGGATAATCTTAAGAACTTAGGCTTTGAATCCGCGACTAAAGCGGGCGTTTCGATCTCCGTTTCGGACATCATCGTGCCGAAGTCCAAAGCGGGTCTTGTAGAAGAGGCTAAAAAGCAGGTCAGAGAGGTTCAGAACCAATACGGCGCGGGCTTGCTAACCGACGGCGAGCGCTACAACAAAACGATCGATATCTGGACCAGCACCAGCAAGAAGCTAGCCGATGAGATGATGAAGATGATGGAGAAGGATAAGGACGGCTTTAACTCGATTTATATGATGGCCGATAGCGGCGCGCGAGGTAGCGCGGAGCAGATCAAGCAGCTAGCGGGTATGAGAGGCCTGATGAGTAAGCCGGACGGCTCGATCATCGAGACGCCGATTACTTCAAATTTTAGAGAGGGTCTGAACGTAAACGAGTACTTCATCTCGACCCACGGCGCGCGTAAGGGTCTTGCCGATACTGCGCTTAAGACTGCAAATGCAGGCTATCTGACGCGCAAGCTGATTGACGTCGCGCAAAATGTCAGAGTTACGATGCACGATTGCGGTACGCACGAGGGTATCGAGGTTACCGAGATTGTAGAGAACGGAACGCAAATAGAAAGCCTAGCCGATAGGATTATGGGTAGGGTGCTAAGCTCGGATGTAATTGATCCGGTGTCGAATGAAATTTTATTCACCGAAGGCATGCTCTTGGGCGTTAATGAGGTACGCACCATAGTCGATGCCGGCATCAAATCCGTAAGCATCCGTACGCCTATTACGTGCAAGGCTGAAAAAGGGGTTTGCGCGAAGTGCTACGGCGTAAATTTAGGCGAGGGCAAGCTGGTAAAACCGGGTGAAGCGGTCGGTATCATATCGGCGCAATCAATCGGCGAGCCTGGCACGCAGCTTACGCTACGAACCTTCCACGCCGGCGGTACCGCATCTACCGAGCAGCAAGATCGCCAAGTAATCGCCGATAAAGAGGGCTTTATCAGATATTACAACGTAAAGATCTACGAAAACGGCGGCAAAAATATCGTAATGAACCGCAGAAACGCTGCGGTACTTTTGGTTGAGCCAAAGATCAAAGCTCCAATTACCGGCAAGGTAAGCATCGATATAACCCATGATGATGTGAATATTACACTAAAGGGCAAGAAGGAAGAATTTAAATATACTATCCGACGCCATGATCTAGCCAAGCCTACCGAGCTTGCGGGTGTAAGCGGTAAAGTTGAGGGAAAATTCTACATCGTTTTCAAAGACGGCGAAACCGTTGGAGAAAATGATAGTTTAGTAGAGGTTATAAAAGAAGACTGGAATATCCCTACTCGAATCCCGTTTGCTAGCGAACTTCGCGTCAAAGACGGCGAGCCGGTAACCCAAAAGATCAAAGCGGGAGCAAATGGTACGCTTAAGTATTTCATCCTAAAGGGCGATTATTTAGAGAGGTTAAGAGATATCAAAAAAGGTCATGTCGTAAGCGAGAAGGGCATGTACGTAGTCATCTCCGATGACAACGGCAGAGAGGCGATCCGCCACTATATACCGCGCGAATCGGTCATTACCTATGATGATAATAGCGTCGTAAAAAGCGAAGATCTTATCGCTAAGCCTAAGAAAGACGATCGCTTGATTATCGCTGAGTGGGATCCGTATTCTATCCCGGTAGCAGCAGAGTGCGAGGGTAAGATCAGCTTTGAGGATATCGAGCCCGGATATACCGCTACGGAGCAATATGACGAGACTACCGGTCAAAGCCGCTTGGTTATCAACGAATACCTACCGCAGGGCGTCAAACCGGCAATTATCGTAACTCCTAGCAAAGGAGAGCCTATCAAATATAATCTAGGACCGAAGACTGCGATTTTTACGAATAAGGGCGATCAAGTAGCGATTGCGGATATTTTGGCTAGAACGCCGAAAGCGGCTGCGAAGTCGAAAGACATCACCGGCGGTTTGCCGCGCGTATCGGAGCTATTTGAGGCGCGCCGTCCAAAAAATACCGCGATCATTGCGGACATCGACGGAACCGTCCGCTTCGATAAGGCTTTGCGCGCGAAAGAGCGTATTATAATCGAGGGCGAGGACGGAACGAGCGCCGAGTATCTAATCGATAAGAGCCGCCAGATCCAAGTGCGAAACGGCGAGTTCGTCCACGCAGGCGAGAAGCTTACCGACGGAGTTATTAGCTCGCACGACGTGCTTAGAATTTTAGGCGAAAAGGCGCTGCATTATTATCTAATAAGCGAAATTCAACAGGTTTATCGCTCCCAAGGCGTCGTAATTAGCGACAAGCATATCGAGATCATCGTATCTCAGATGCTTCGCCAAGTCAGAATCGTCGATAGCGGCGATACTCAGCTTATCGTCGGCGATCTGATCAGCCGCCGCAGATTTAGAGAAGAAAACGAGCGCATTATGAAAATTGGTGGTGAACCTGCGATCGCGGAGTCCGTGCTACTGGGCGTAACTCGTGCAGCTGTTGGAAGCGATAGCGTCATTTCGGCGGCATCCTTCCAAGAGACTACGAAGGTTCTAACTGAGGCTAGTATCGCGGGTAAATTTGACCGATTAGAGGACTTGAAAGAAAACGTAATTTTAGGTCGCATAATCCCCGTCGGAACGGGTCTGTATAAAGACAAGGAAGTTAAACTTAAAAAATAATTTAGGGCAAAAAGCCCTAAATTTACCTAAATTTAAAGGATGAGACATGAATATGATCAACATAAATTTCGGTCTGTTGTTTATCAGGTTGGGGCTTGGAGTTTGTCTTTTAATGCACGGAATTTTTAAGCTCACTCACGGCATAGACGGCGTGAAATCGATGTTAGTAGCCAGAGGAATTCCGGATCTGGTGGCTTATGGCGCATACGTAGGCGAGGTGCTGGCGCCCGCGATGATAATCATAGGCGTATTTTGCCGCATAGGCGCTCTGCTTGTGATCGCAAACGTGCTCATGATAATATACGTCCTACATACTCCGTTGAGCGCGCTTACCGGAGTGGGTGGATTTGAGCTGGAAATCGTATATCTGTATCTTTCCGCTGCGATCTGCTTAGTGATCTGCGGCGGCGGAGAGTTTGTACTGATTAGAGATTAAAATTTAGTTAAATTTACGTTTCTGTAAGTTTAAACAAAGTATAATCCAAATCTTTTTGAATAAATTTTTGTGAAAGGAAAGATGTGCCAACCATAAATCAATTGGTCAGAAAAGAGCGCAAGAAGATTACCGAGAAATCGAAGTCTCCGGCGCTAAAGAATTGCCCTCAACGAAGAGGAGTTTGCACTAAGGTCTACACCACGACCCCTAAAAAGCCAAACTCTGCGCTTCGTAAAGTTGCCAAAGTAAGGCTTACTAGCGGATTTGAAGTCATCAGCTATATCGGCGGTGAAGGTCACAATCTACAAGAGCACTCCATCGTGCTAGTTCGCGGCGGTCGCGTAAAGGACCTACCGGGCGTTAAATACCACATCGTTCGCGGTGCGCTCGATACCGCAGGCGTTGCAAAACGAACCGTTGCAAGATCAAAATACGGTGCTAAACGACCTAAAAAATAGTTTGGCCTAAACAGACCGGCACTAGATTTTGCCGAGTTTGAGTAAAATTTTAAAATTTGAAGGAATAAAATGAGAAGAAGAAAAGCTCCCGTTAGGGAAGTTATGCCTGATCCGATTTATGACAGCAAAGTAATCACAAAATTTATTAATTCGCTTATGTTCGACGGCAAAAAGAGCGTCGCTACCGAGATTATGTACGGCGCCTTAAATTTCATCGACAATAAAGGCGGCGAGAAGAAAGGTATCGAGGTTTTCAACGATGCCATTGATAACGTTAAGCCTTTGATGGAGGTAAAATCTCGTCGCGTAGGCGGCGCTACTTACCAGGTTCCGATAGAGGTTAGGCCGGCTCGCCAACAGGCTTTGGCTATCCGCTGGATCATCTCTTTTGCAAGAAAAAGAAGCGAGCGCACGATGATAGAGCGTCTGGCTTACGAGCTTATGGACGCCGCAAATTCTAAAGGTTCTTCGTTTAAGAAGAAAGAAGACACCTACAAGATGGCGGAAGCCAATAAAGCTTTCGCGCATTATCGTTGGTAGGAGGGCATTATGGCAAGAAAAACCCCTTTACATATGGTCAGAAATATCGGAATTGCCGCCCACATCGATGCCGGAAAGACGACTACAAGCGAAAGAATTCTATTTTTTACCGGTATGAGCCATAAGATCGGCGAGGTTCACGAGGGCGCCGCTACTATGGACTGGATGGAGCAGGAGCGCGAGCGTGGCATTACGATTACGTCTGCGGCAACTACCTGCTTTTGGAATAATCATCAGATAAATTTGATCGACACCCCGGGCCACGTAGACTTTACTATCGAAGTCGAGCGCTCGATGCGCGTTTTAGATGGTGCGGTAGCAGTATTTTGCTCTGTAGGCGGCGTTCAGCCTCAAAGTGAGACCGTTTGGCGTCAAGCGAATAAATACCATGTTCCGCGTATCATTTTCGTAAATAAGATGGACCGCGTAGGCGCAAATTTTTATAATGTCGAACAGCAGGTAAAAGATAGGCTCAAAGCTCATCCTGTTCCGATTCAAATTCCGATCGGCGCAGAGGATGATTTCAAGGGTGTTATAGATTTGGTTACTATGAAGGCGCTCGTTTGGGATGATAGCAAGGGTCCTTCTGCTCCCGAGATCGTTGAAATTCCTGCTGAATTACGAGAAAAAGCGCAAGAGTATCGCGATAAGATGATTGAGGCGGTAGCAGAGACTGATGAAGCTTTGATGGAGAAGTATTTTAACGGCGAAGAGCTAAGCGTAGAAGAGATTAAAAAGGGCATCAAGAAAGGCTGCTTAAGCCTAAGCTTTTTTCCTATGCTATGCGGCACCGCGTTTAAAAATAAAGGCGTGCAACCTTTGCTAGATGCGGTCGTAGATTATCTGCCTGCGCCTGATGAGGTGCCTGCGATCAAAGGTCAGTATGAGGACGGCAGCGAGGTTCGCGTAAGCTCTACTGACGAGGGCGAGTTTGCTGGTCTCGGATTTAAGATTATGACCGATCCTTTCGTAGGACAGCTTACTTTCGTACGCGTCTATCGCGGCGTTTTGGAAAGCGGTAGCTACGTCGTAAATACCGGCAAGGGCAAAAAAGAGCGCATCGGACGCTTGCTAAGGATGCACTCAAATAAACGCGAAGAGATCAAGGAGCTTTATGCGGGCGAGATCGGCGCCGTCGTGGGTCTTAAAGACACTCTTACGGGCGATACGCTAGCTAGCGAAAAAGATAAAGTGATCTTGGAGCGTATGGAATTTCCTGATCCCGTTATCAGCGTAGCGGTAGAGCCTAAAACCAAAGCCGATCAAGAGAAAATGGGTATCGCGCTTCAAAAATTGGCGCAAGAGGATCCGAGCTTTAGGGTTGCGACCGACGAGGAGAGCGGACAGACGATCATTTCGGGAATGGGCGAATTGCACCTTGAGATCATCGTAGATAGAATGCTTAGAGAATTTAAAGTCGATGCCGAAGTCGGACAGCCGCAGGTCGCATATCGCGAAACTATTCGCAAAAAGGTCGAGCAAGAGTACAAATACGCCAAGCAATCGGGCGGTCGCGGTCAATACGGTCATGTATTTTTACGCTTAGAGCCTTTGGAGCCGGGCACCGGATATGAGTTCGTAAACGATATCAAAGGCGGCGCGATTCCAAAAGAATACATCCCTGCGGTCGATAAGGGCTGCCAAGAGGCGATGCAAAATGGCGTTTTGGCGGGCTATCCGGTCGAGGACGTGCGCGTAACGGTCTATGACGGAAGCTACCACGAAGTCGATAGCTCCGAAATGGCATTCAAACTCGCCGCTTCTATGGGCTTCAAAGAGGGCGCTAGAAAAGCGGGCGCCGTAATCTTAGAGCCTATGATGAAGGTCGAGGTAGAAACCCCTGAGGAGTATATGGGCGACGTCATCGGCGATCTAAACAAGCGCCGCGGACAGGTCAATAATATGAGCGAGCGCGGCGGAAACAAGATCATCGACGCGTTTTGCCCGCTTTCGGAGATGTTCGGTTACTCGACCGATCTGCGCTCTCAGACGCAGGGCCGCGCGACCTATTCGATGGAATTTGATCACTACGACGAGGTTCCTAAGAACGTCGGCGAAGAGATCATCAAAAAGCGCAACGGCTAAGCTTAAAAAGCGCTAGGGTGCGGCGATAGCTTTATCGCCAACCCCCGGCGCTTCTTTGAATTTTAAGACGGCGCTTAAATTTAACCTGCTTTACAAGCCAAAATTTTAACTCACGCTCTAGCTTCAAATAAAATTTCAACCCATAAGTTTAACTCCTGCCGGTCGCAAATTTAGATCAAAAAATTTTAATTAAATTTAAAAATTCAAAACATAACTTAAAACGCGCTCATGATGCCGCACCTGTCGTTTTACTAGTGATTTCTTTCTTTCGCAGGTAAAGTGCACATACAGTGCTATCGCTTTAATTTTTATTCACGGACAAAATCGCCGCAAACGGGGCGAAATTTTACCTTCGGCACAGCCTTAAGGCGGAGCGCAACTATCATAGACTTATATCAGATCGCGACCATCAGTGCTTTATGCGAGTAGCGGTATTCTCGGGGGCTTTAATTGTGCTGCTTCGCGCCGTAAAATTTCATCTTTGCAGAGTGATCTACGCATTGCTCATATAAGTGAACTAGTACCCGAGCTCGCCTGTTTTCGGATTTAGCAGGCGTTTGTTTTCGCGGGTTATAATGCGCCCGTTTTAAATTTCAAAACAAAGGAAAATCATGCAACAAACCAAATTGCAAGGCGTAAGCGTCGGTCTTTCGGGCAACGAGCTTAAGCTTGGAGATAAGGCGCCCGAGATCAGCCTGGTCGCGGCCGATCTTAGCGAGGTCAAAGTCGGCGGCGGCACGGGCAAGGCACAGGTCATCATCGCCGTGCCGTCGCTGGATACGGACGTGTGCGCGACCGAGACGCGCAAATTTAACGAGCGCGCCGCGAGTATAAAAAATACCGAGGTTTTCGTGGTCTCGATGGATCTGCCGTTTGCCGCGGGCAGATTTTGTTCGACCGAGGGGATCAAAAATTTACGCGCCCTAAGCGATTTTCGCGATAAGGAGTTTGCGCGCGCATACGGCGTGCTGATCGCGGACGGCGCGCTTGCGGGGCTAACGTGCCGCGCGGTTTTCGTCGTGGATACCGCGGGCAAGATCGCCTACAAGCAGATCACGGACGACATCGCAGATGAGCCCGATTACGACGCGGCGCTCAATGCGGCGGCGTTTGCGAGCGGAAGCGCTGCGACGCAGGGTTGATGCAATTTCTAGGTCTGCGGCGCAGACGTTGCCCGCTTAAATTTAGCGGGCTTAAAATACGCGGACGGGCGCCTTGCTCGCCCGTAACTTTAAATTCTAAAATTCCACGGCGCCCTGAAATTTAGCAGGCCGCGTCTGAAATTTCGGCGGATCGCGTTTGTGATCCACCTTGCGCAGTTTACAAGAAAAATTTTAAAATTTTAATCTCCAATTGATTCATAAATTTATCTAATATTCGACATATTTTTTTTGCACTAGCCGCTTAAATTTATTTAGGATTAGTTTATTGATTAACTTTTTCGCAGCTAGTCTTTAAAGAATTGGTAGCCATCTATGGTATTTGTAGCTCCGTTACTATCTATTTTAATTTGTTTTGGTAACATATCCAGAAAACCAACACATACTCTTTTCTTGCTTGATATATTTATTTTTGGATAGATATAGTATTTTTTTGAAATATTATCTATATTTATAGTGACAAAATGCTCGTTATTAAAATATTCTCCATAGCAGTTAAAAAGGTATTTTAGAAATAATTTCGATGATTTTATTTGCATATTGGCTTCGTCAATTTTTTTATCGCTTGATTTAATTTCACAAAAATATATTTTTAGTTCATTACTTACGGCAATTAAAACTATAAAATCACAATGTTTATTGGTGGCAAAATTTTTATCTTCAAAAAACTTAATCGTATGGATATTTTCCTTTTGTCTTATTATTAAAATATCGTCTTGATTAGCAAATTTAAAATTAATCCTTTTAATAAAACTCTCTTTCTTATCTTCAAAGATAGAAAATAAAGTTCTACTAGGCAAAATTCTTAAATCACTATCAATAGAATTTCTAAGATCTTTTAAAATTTTATTTGTCATTTTTTACTACTATTTAAAAACTCTGTAAAAATCAACTCCTGATTTTCATTTTGTGTATCTATTGGATCGTCAAATGTTTCCATAAAAATTCCGCGTTCGTTTATTTTTACTGGATTTAGAGTATTTTTACCTTTTGTATTTTTTGCCAAATATGCTCTTACCTTTTTACTATCTAATTTATACTCCTTTGAGTAGCCGTTTTTCTTGAATTTTGTAATTTGCTCATTTTCTAAATTATTTAATATTATACAATTGCTTATCTCCCGCACTATATAATCACTATGAGTTGTAATAAATACCTTTATTCCGGCATTTACTAGTAAGGCTATTAGGCGTCCAATTAAAATTTGATTATTTGGATGTAAATTTAGCTCTGGCTCGTCTATCATCAAAATATCATTCTTAGACACTCGGTGTAAAATATAATAATTAAGCATTAAAAGCGATCTAACAGAACTTGAAGCCCTTTGTATAGCAAATTTACCTTTTGTTATTCTTTGCTTAGCACCTGGCGCAAATTCTATTCCCTCATCACTTACTATATATTTTCCGCCTACTATTTTAAAAAGAAGTCCTAAAATTTCGGTGTTCAATTCATTCTTATCTTCTACAATAAAGCTTTTCTGTTTTGCAACCTCCCCCAAATCTCTAATAAAATATATATTATCTTTAACCGGTTTTGGATAGCGCGAATACCTTTTTTGTAATAGTTCTATTACGGCATGTGTCATATCTTTAGTATCTGTCATAGAAATTTGTTCTACAATCTCATTTTTATTTACATCTAACTCCTTTTGAAACATGGAAGCACCAGTTCTTTCGGCGCTTATTATAAAAGAATTGGGATAAGACAATATACAAATATAGTTAAATATTGCGGATATAATACCCATTTGTATATCATTTCCGATATCTCTTTTTAGTGTAAATAGAAGTCTGTCGTCATCTATTTGCGATAGACTAAATTGATTAGATAAAGAAAAATATTGTTTTGTATATTCAAAATTCTCGCTTTTTAGAAATTTTATAAGGTTTCTTATAATATCATCTTAAAAAATTACTTTATCAAAGTCGCCATCTTTGCCAGCTAAAATTTCCACTAATGCATCTTTGTAAAGTTTAAATATAAAATTTGAGATGTCGGTTAAAATCTCTATAAATTTATCAGTAAATATTTTTATATCTAAACCGTCGACTTCCATATCATTTACATACTTTTCAGCTAAATTTCTATAAAAACTCCAAAAATATCTATTGTTTCTTATAAAATCCAAATACCCATACAGACTATATGTGGCATAAGTTTTGCCAGTATTATTTTCACCGCATATTATAGTTAGTCCGCCTACCTCAAAATTTGCCTCATCTAGCATCCCAACATTTTTTAAGCTTATTTTCATTATATATCCTTTATTTGCATATTATAGCTAATTTTTTCACCAAATTAAATTGCTGAGTTTAGGAAATTTGTTATATACGTATCGTCTTCTCTCGTTATTTTGCCGTTTGCAAATTCTACACCATTATCATTGAAAATTTATTTGATTTAAAACTACGCTCTGGGCAAGAACTAGAAATGCCTATAGTTTTTATTCTGCTCCCTGTGCCCTTGTGTTCTGCCTACACAAGAAAAACACAAAGATTAGTGGCGTCTAACCAGGAAATTTTTTCATTTTATGAAGTCTCAAAACTCCGTTTGTCATAGGTCTAGTGTTTAATACGCAATCAAAATTCGGCGAAGTTTCCAACGACGTATAAAGGAAAAAGAGGGGTCGCTAAGTGTTCAAGTCCGGATAATCCCACGCATTATATTCATCCGTCAGATTATCGTTCTCCGCCCCCTTGCAGCACAGCCACTCTAGCCCGCCGCGCCTCTCCATCACGACCTCTTCGTCGAGCCCTGCGCAGTCTGAGCCGTGCACGCGGGCATTGACGCACGCCCAGTGGTAGCGGTAGATGAGATCGAGCGCCTGCAGGATTTCATCCGTGCCCCGCAGCTTTACACGTGCCGAGAAATCGCCGCCGCTAAAGGTGTCCATCACAAAGGCGCAGTCGCAGATACCCTTTGGAAAGCTAAGCTCCTCCACGAGCCCCATCGCCCACATCAGCGCCCACAGCGACTCGTATTTCCAGCCCATATTTACGGCCTAGTCGCGGCTTGCCTCGCCCTGCGTGACGCGGCGCTCCATGCGCGTGAGCTTGTCTATGCAGCTGTAGCGGTTATCTAGAAAGCCCTGTGCGCCCTGCTTATCCTCGTCTGCGAGCTTGCCCTCGTCTCTGATCGAGCAGGCGCACATTATCGCCGCATACGAGCAGATCGCGCGGGCGATGACTTCGTCCTTTTCGCGCGGGGAAACCTCGCTCGTCTCGTATCGTAGCGGCAGATGATCTATATACGGCACGCCCTGCGATTTTAAAATTTCGATGCTTATATCCTTGCGCTCTTGCGCGGTCTTGCCGATCTTTGCGGCGTTTGCGCTATTTTTGCCGCCTTTTTTGAAAAAATCTGAAAATGCCATGAGCTCTCCTTAAAATTTTAAACGCATTTTAAAACAATCGCGCAAAATTTCAGCTTACGGCGACGGGGCGGATTTTTAAATTTAAGCTCAAACCCGAGCTTTGCAAATCGGACGGGAATTTCACGCTACGCTACGAATTTATGCGGCGACGGGCAGGCTCGCCCGTGCCTTCTATGATGCTTCGATACATATCGTCGTAAAATACCTTTGCAGGCAATTCGGGCTCTTGCGGCGATTCCAGCGAAATAAAAAATTTTAAGCTTTGCCTCAGGTCGGTCAAGTTTTGGAGGTCATTCGAACCTGTTTTGGCGGCGCCATAGGCGCTCTTTTTTGCAAATATACGGTCCTGCCGCAGCCTGCAAGGACATCTGCGCGATATATGAGGTAAAAGAGGCATAAGAAGGCGGACGCGGGGCATTTTATCTCCTCTTTTAAATTTTACTCTTTATGGCTTCGGCGATCGCACGCCGCTTAAATCGATGCTTATCTTTTGACCATGCGTCCACATAGGTAAAACGCGCTTTGTCGCGTAAATTTAAAAGCGGCGCCCGAATTTAGCCGAGCGCCGCAACTGAAATTTAACCGATTCGCGCATTCAAACGAGCGGTGCCATAGGGCGCACCTCTCGGTTAAATTTGAGCGGGTGCGATCAATACTTAAACGAGCTGCCCGGCTCGATCAACTCGACCTTTTTGTTGTAGTTCATCTTAAGCACCGCAGCAGGCCCGAGCACGGTCGCCTTCTCGCCCTCAAGCCAAAACGCCGTACCCTCCGGCATCGCGTACACCGTCGATTTTTGATTGGCGATCAAAAATTCCTCCAGCCTCTCCTCTCTGCTCTCGCCGTTGTGCCCCACAGGCTTGCCCGAGATGAAGTGTGGATTGATCTGGTGCGGGAAGATGTTGAAGGTATTAAACGACTCAGGCTCGATGATCGGCATATCGTTCGTCGTCATCATCGTAGCGCCCGCGACGTTCGAGCCCGCGCTCCAGCCGATATACGGCGTGCCGTCCTCGACCATTTTGCTGATTAGCGCGATGAGCTCGTTTTCGTACATATCGTGCACGAGCTTGAAGGTGTTGCCGCCGCCTACGAATATGCAATCCGCGCTCGCGACTTCCTTCGCGGCGTTTTTAGCGTGATGGACGCCGACGATATTTAAATTTAGGCTCGCAAGCGCCTCTTTGACGCGTTTTTCATATTCGTCATAGCTCCTGCGTAGGCTTGCGTAAGGTATGAAAACGATCTTTTTGCCCGCGAGGTTGTTCTCCTGCGCAAATTTACCGATCCACGACACCGCGTGCGATAGATACTTCGTGTCTTTGTAGCCCGAGCTTGAGAGCAGCAGCGCTCTTTGCTTGCTATGATCGCGCTTTGATAGCTTAAATGCCTTTTCGCTCGCAGCTAGTTCGCTCGTACTGAGCATCGCAGCGCCCGCCGCCAAAGCGGCTACCTTTAGTAGGTTTCGTCTTTGATTTTGCATCTTTTCTCCTTTAAATCAAAGTTTGTATCTACTTTAAAATTATATTCCTTTACATATAAAGAGGGGCTGAATATTCGGTTTAAATTTTGCTCGTCCGAGAGCCTCGGCAAGGTAAAATTTAAAACTACTAAATTTTAAAATTAGGCGAGGCACTGTGTCGTAAAATTTAAAAGCGCAGCTAAATTTAATGAAATTCATGGCGCCGACACGAGGTTAAATTTATTGAAATTTACGCTTCGTCCTTTGGAATATAGGTGCTTCGATTAAACAGATAACACGCTGCAAAAGCGAGAAAACAAGGCGATAACACATTTGAGCCGCTCAAGAGCAAGCTTATTATCCTCTCATTATTTTTAGCGACCAGCGCCGCTATTATGAGCGTAAGTGGATAGAGGATCAAAGCTACGCTGGCTAAATTTTCAATCGTAAAAATCGTCAAAGAAAGGCGCTGGTTTTTTATGAGAAGTTTGCTGTATTTTTTCGTCGGATAGCTCTTTAGATAAATTCGCGTAAAAATATATGGCAAAACCAGCACCGCAGCAAGAGAAAAAAGCCCACCCAGAACGTTATTCACAAAGCTTGCAAACCACGAAACTAGAACCGTAAAGCCCACAAACGTCATGCTAGCACGTCTGATAAGTCTATGCGTATCGTAGCGATTTTTTAGATTGCGCGGTATATTTTTAAATTTTGCGTCCAGCTCATTTAGTTCGTCTAGTCTTTCCTTTACGGATTTTGCGCTTTGAGCTGCCAGGACGGACTCCCTGCGTAGATCCGAGGTCCCAGAGGCGGGCGTATATGAGCTTTTATTGAAAAAATAGCATATCGTAAAGATTAACAAGCAGATCGGAGCTGCGATAAGACCGTATAAAAATCCGAGAACCTCAAATCCTTCGCCGTCTTTATAAATTGACATCCAAATAAAAAGTAAAATCGGATACAAAAGCAAAACTATGCTGGCAAAATTTTCGATCGTAAAGACCAACAAACTATCCCCTTGATCTTTGATAAAAAGGTTGCTGTATCGCTTAGTCTTAGTGTATCTTAAAAAGCAGATCGTCGCGCATATGGGCAAAACTATTATCGCGACATCACGAATATATATAAAAATTTCAGATGATAATTTTATACCGATATTTGTAAAAAATGACTCTAAATATATTCCCAATATCATTGAAAAATCAAAAGTAGCAAACGCTGATGACCAATACGCCATAATCACGCGTCTAATAAATCTATGCATATCGTATCGCTTCTTTAAATTTTCAGGGATAGCGGCAAATTTCTCGTCCAGCTCTTTCGTGTCTGATTGAAATTTCTCGTCCACAGCTCGCTCCTTTTAGAGCGCTAAATTTTAAAAATTATATCGAATTTAGCGCTGCAAAGTGACTAAATTTAAACGCGAAAGAGTATAATCGCGCCATGGTCTTGACGCAAAATTTGTTCTATGAAATTTTACCCTTGTGGAGGAGATCCCCGCGGGCAGGGTCGCTAGCTACGGACAAATCGCGCGCCTGATCGGGCTGCCCGCTTGCTCGCGGCTCGTGGGGCGCGTGCTCTCGCAAGCGTGCTCTACGGCGATTACCCGTGCCACCGCGTCGTAAACCACGCAGGCGCCTTGGCGGCGAGCTTTGCGGCTCAGCGCGAATTGCTAGAGGCCGAAGGCGTGGAATTTAGAGGCGAGCGCGTCTGTATGAAAAAGCACCGCTGGGAGTGCTAAGGCCTAATCGCCGCAGCTTGAAGCACGGAATTTACGGATCGTTTGAAGCGCGAAATTTTGAATTGTCCGCAGCATGGAATTTTAACTTATAAAATTTTAGATCCGCGCAGGTTTAAGCGGCGTAGCGGCAGCGCTGCCGATCGCTAAGAGCCTGCGAGCTTTATTTGCTTGTAGATGCGGCGCAAATCATCATGCGCGAAAAGATAGAATTTTATCTTTTTTACGCGGCGGCTTAAACACCGCACTAAGCGGCTCCTTGGCAATCAACCCCGCCGCAGTTTTACGAAGCAGATGCGACGCCGCCTATTAGTTTTTTCGCTGCAGGCTTTCGCGCCCGTTTCGGCACCGCTTATAGATTTTAGCTATCGTAAATTTTGACCCAAAAAGGCAAATTTGGCCGCTAATTTTAGTCAAATTTAAGCTCCTTCGCGAAAAAATGCGACGCCGTTTTTTAAAAGCATATAAAAATGCCTAGCAAATTTAACGCACTCACCGATCCGATATTTAAACTCGCAAGCCAAATTTATCCTCAGGATGCGGATAAATTTACCCTAAGTCTGAAAGCAAAAGACAAAATAAAGCCAAATTTAAGGCGTAAAGCATTGCTGAATATTAACTAAAACCGCATATAATCCGGACTCAAATCAATAAAAAAGGACAAAATGAATGAACTATCAAAACTCCCGACTCCCGATATCGCCGAGCACGGCGCGTTTTTCCCGTCGCCGTTTTCGCTGTCGCAGTTTACGGCGCCCGTGAGTGATCTAGCGGATTTTAATTACGAGAAAAAATACGACGGCGATAAAAAAATCCTCATCATAGCGGCCGACGAGCGGTATTTGCTGATGGACAACGGAACCTTTTTCTCCACTGGCAACCACCCCGTCGAGACGCTCGTGCCGATGTATCATCTGGCGCAGGCGGGCTGGGACTTCGAGATCGCGACGCTCTCTGGAAATCCCGTAAAATTCGAGTTTTGGGCGATGCCTGCGAAGGACGAGCGGCTCAAGGGCTTTTTTGAGAGCTACGCGACTAAATTTAAAGAGCCTAAAAAGCTCGCTGATATCGTAAAGAAGGGATTTGACGAGTATTTTGCGCTATATATCCCGGGCGGCCACGGCGCGCTGATCGGGCTTGACGAGAGTCGCGACGTAAAGGCCGCACTAAAATGGTTTCATGAGCAGGGTAAATACATCATCACGATCTGCCACGGCCCAGCCGGGCTGCTAGCCGCGGCGCTTGACGAGGATAAGTTTTTGTTCGAAGGCTACGAGCTCGTGCTGCTGCCCGACGTCATTGACCGCACCTCGCCCGATATAGGCTACATGCCGGGCCATCTGCGCTGGTATATGGGCTCGCGGCTAGCAAAACTTGGGATGAAAATCCTAAACGAAGGTATCGACGGCGCCGTACACAAAGACCGCAACCTGCTCTCGGGCGATAGTCCGCTAGCAGCCAATAACCTCGGCAAACTGGCGGCTAAAACGCTTTTAGAGTCGCTGTAAATATATTTTACGCCGCTAAGGTCGGCATCTCGGCATAAAATTTTAATTTTTACGCGGCGGAAAAATTTAAAATTTCAAAGCGTGCCCGCTTCGGCTTTAAATTTAATGATCGCCGTCCTGCGCGCGGTGTAATCGTTTAAAATCGCCGCTCGCCTTCGATTTGCAAGCGATGCGCTGTGCAGCGTCTAAATTTAAGTATTCAAATTTTATCGCACTTTTGCGCGCGAGCATTAAAATCTTTTGTGGCCTTTTAAATTTGCCGCTTTACGGCGCCGTGCTCTTCGCGGGCGTAAAAAAATCCTCGCATATCGACGCCCCCTGGCTGCAGCAGCTTTATTTTCCTGTCGATGCCGCCCGCGTAGCCAGTGAGGCTGCCGTGCGTGCCTACGACGCGGTGGCAGGGGATGATGATCGAGATTTCGTTGTGCCCTACGGCGCCGCCCACGGCTTGCGCGGACATCTTCGCTAGCCCGCGTGCTGCGGCGATTTCGCGCGCGATCTGCCCGTAGGTCGTGGTCTGTCCGTAAGGAATTTTAAGCAAAATTTCCCACACGGCGCGCCTAAACGCCGAGCCTACGGGATTTAGAGCGGGCGTAAAACCCGGCTCGCGTCCGCTAAAATACAGATCGAGCCAGCGCCTAGTTTGATCGAAAACGGCCAGATTTTTCTCCTCGAAGTATCCGCTTTGCTCGTTTGCGCAGAATTTTCCGCTCCCGCCTTGCGCCGAAAGATTGGTGGCGCGAGGTTTTTTCCCGCATCATAAGCCGCAAAATCGCTCGCGTTGTACTTTTCATCTGCGCCGTTCGCCGCTTTTGTTGTAGTATCACTTTTTTTCAATGTCGCAAAATCGCGCTGTGTTTCGCTCGCGGCGCGCTGCTCTTTTGCGAGCAGATCGGCGCTACCTCGCTTTTTTCCGCCCCGCTTTTCGCCTCTAGCGCACGACCTTTCTCGCAGCAACCCTCTCTTGCGGCGGCATCTGTTTTTGCCGCAATATCGCGCGTGCAGAATTTGCCGTCCGCGCTACTCGCCGCAAGAGCGTGCGCGTAGTATTTCTTGCCCTCGAACCATAGTCCGCAAAGCCCCGCCTCATCGCCTGCGAGCGTGATTTTACCAAGCGGCGAGTCGTAATATGCGATAAATTTAATCGTTGCTCCTATTTTGCGATTAAATTTAGGCGCCGCAAATAGCGCCTAAATTTCCCAAATTTCTAAAATTTGCGGACAGATTTTAGCTACGCTTTGCTTAAACTTCGCCTTTTGCGCGCTACTCGGGTTGCTAAGGGCTTCAAATTTGCAAAAAAGCTCCGCGATTTTTAGCCAGCCTTCAAGATTTAAATCGAATTTTTCCAAATTCGCCTCGGACAAAAACTCCAAATCATGGTCGTAAAACGCGATCTCGCCGCTAGAGCTTAGCAGCCAAAGATCGCCGCCGCCGCCTGCAAATATACAAAACTCGCGCAGCAGCCCGCTATCGCCCTCAAAAGGAAATTTCGCCGCGTCGTTGCAGTGCGCGATCTCGTGCTCTTTTAGCACTCTAAAACCGCCTGCAATCTCCCTGCCGAGGTATTCTCCTAGGATATTTTTAGCTCGTTTTTGTTCAAAATTTAACCCCTCCGCCTTAGTTTCGCTTTTTGACATAGAGCATAAAAAAGCCTACCATCGATGCGAAAATCACGCACATCGCAAGCGTCACGATGAGCGTGCCATGCTGCGAGTCGCTTAAAAACAGCCCCGTCGTGTTCATCCCGAAAAAACTCGTGATGAAATTTAGCGGCAAAAGTAGCGACGAGATGATCGTGAGAATGTAGATGTTGCGGCTGATCTTGTCGTTTTTGAGGCTCTGTATGAACTGATAGATATCCTCGATCCTGACGGCGTATTCGCTCATCACGCCTTTGAAAACGCCCGCTTCGTAGGCGTAGTTTTTCAGCCGCTTTTTAAGGGCTGCTTGCTCGTTTGCGCAGATGAGCAGCGCCTCGTAAAAATGCGAAATTTTGTTTTGAAATTTGCGGATTTCATATTTTAGGATCGAGTGCCTTTTCATAAATTTTGAAAAATCGCCGCGGCGCGTGTAGATTTTTTCGTAATTCTCAAGCTCTGCGGAGTGCTCTAAAATTTTATCGCGGTACTGCGCGAGGATCTTTTTAACGACTGCGAAAAACTCCGCCTCGCTGCTAAGCCGCACCTCGGCGGCACCCTCCTGCAAATAGATTGCGCCCGCGTCGAAAATAAAGCGGTAGTTTTGCTCGCGCGGCGCATCCGTCACGAAGTATACATACTCGCGATCCTCGGCGTAGTAATAGCCCGAAACGCTGCGCTTTTCGGTAATCGGGTTCAATGAGGCCTCCTTGCTTAATCGGTTTAAATTTACGGAATTTCAGAATTCCGCTCAAATTTACGGAATTTTGAAATTCTGTTGCCGATCAGAATTCTGAAATTTTGCTACTAATAGGAATTCTAAAATTCCGCCGCCATTTAAATTTTATCGTATTTGGAATTTCAAAATTCTTTTGCGCTTGGAATTTTAAAATTTTAAGCACGAAAGAATTTTATTATTGGTGGAATTTTATGCGGCGCAGTCGCAATTTAATTTAACGCGGACGCAGTCCGCACCGCTTAAAGCGTCGTAGGGGAATGGGTGGGGTTTGGGGCGGGAAGGGGAGCGACCTCGCAATTCAAGCCCCCTTTCCGCCCCAAGAGAAACATATCACGGACTAAAATTTAAACGGAATTTTATAAAGGCAAAGCGCCACTTTTAAATTTACATCGAAAATTCTAAGAATTTCATTTATACATATCCACGTTAGTGTTATACGCTATGTATTTCCGTAAGGGGACGGCGCTCAAAGTTGCGAGGCGCGCCCGCCCCCTTACCAACCCCCACCCGCACGACGCTAGCGGTGCGGACTACGTCCGCGCTTATTTTACATTGCGACTACACCGCATGAAGTTCTGGTGCAACTACATTTTTATAAAATTTAACGCAAAGCCATACTGAAAACGGCTGTATCGTGTAAATTTGGCGCAAGTTCTCACTGAAATTTATCGCAAAGCTAAACTATAAAACTCTTGTGCAAAACTGTATTAGAATTTCGCCGCAGAATTTTAAGGTAAAATTCTGCGTCTAAGCTCAGTACCGCATTTGGGGCGGGAAGGGGGCTTGAATTGCGAGGTCGCTCCCCTTCCCGCCCCAAACCTCGCCCATTCCCCTACTACGCTTTAAGCGGTGCGGACTGCGTCCGCGCTGTATTTTCTATCGCGGCTACGCCGCATGAAATTTTAGTGTAAAAGCCAAGCTATAAATCCCGCGGCGAAATTCCACGTTAAAAGCACCCGTGCTTTTGCAAAATCTCGGCGAAGGCATAGATGAAATGAGCGATTCTGTATTGTTCGTGCTCGCGTCTGAAGCGAAAAGACCTTTGGACCTAAGTCTGAAACGAAAAGGCCTTCGAGCCTAAGCCTAAAGCGAGACGACCTTTGAGCCAAAGCCCCCTTCTGCGGGCGTGCCGTCGCGAAAGCCCTTGACGCTGGGGTGCGATTTTAAAAACTCCTTTACTGCGAACGCGAGCTTGCCCGTGCCGATGCCGTGTTTGACGATGATCTCATCAAAGCCCATCACGAGGCTTTGGCTGATGAATTTATCAAGCCTGCTGATCGCTTCCTCGGCACGCAAGCCGTGCAGATCGAGCACAAGTGACGCGGAGGCGGGCTTTTGCACCTTTATGCTGATATTTTTTGCGGGCGCGGGTACTGCACCGCTGCGCTTTAGCTCGCTAAGCGGCACGCGCAGCCTGATACCGTCGCTTAGCATCAGCGCCTGGGTTTTGCTGAGCGATAAAATTTCGCCCTTGATCTTGCCGTATTTGACGCGATCGCCCACCTTGAGGCTTTGCGGCTCGGGCGCGCTGAGTTCTGGCTGCTGCACGGCTCGTGCAAGCTCGTTTGCGCGGTTTATGGCGCGCTGCTTTTCGCGCACGTCGCTTAGGCTCACGCTGCGTTTGGCCTCCGAAATCGCACGGTAGTATTCGTTTTGCAGCCTTGAAAGCTCGGCTCTCAGCTCGCTTTGCGCGCGCTCGCGCTGATCTTTTAGCGCTTCGCTCAGCGCATCCAGCTTCTCCTCTTTTTGTTGCGTTTGGGCTAGTTTTTGCTTTAGCTCAAGCTCTAAATTTATCGCTTTTGAGATCGCTTCGTTTAAGTTCTCTTTGTTTTCGCCGTAGTTTTTGCGCGCCGCGGCGATCAAATTTTGCGCTATGCCGTAGCGCAGCGCGGTTTCAAAGGCGTATGATTTGCCGATCGTGCCCTTTAAAAACTCATACTTCGGCGCGCTGTTTTTCTCGTCGTAAAGCGCCGCCAGCAGCTCCACGCGCGGATCCTTTGCGAGCAGCATCGCCAGGCGTTTATGATGCGTGGTGATGATCATCTTCACGTCGCCGCTTATCAGCTGCTCGATCATCGCGCCGTATAGGCTCGCAGCCTCCTCAAAATCGGTACCCAGCTCGATCTCATCGACGCCGATTAGAATTTCTTTGCGCCCGAATAGCTTGCTAAAGGCAACCATCCTGCCCGCAAAGGTCGAGATGTCGTTTTTAGAGTTTTGCGGATCCTCCATTATGAGCTCGAACTCTTTAAAGGTGCCGATGCGGCTACCGCTTGCGCGAATAGGCATCGGAAGAAGGTACTTAGCTAGCAGCGCCGCGCTTAGAATGCTTTTTAAAAGCATCGATTTTCCGCCCGCATTCACGCCGGTGATGAGCAGGATTTTGCCGCTAAATTCCACGCTCACGCGCTTTGGATTTTTAAGCGCGGGGTGGGCGAAGCTGTCTAGGACGATGTCGCGCGAGGACTCGGGCAGGACGAACTCATAATCGCTCGCTCTTGCCATCGCGGCGCGCGCAATCAGCGCATCGATCGCATCGAAAGCGGCGTTTATAAATTTCAGAAAGGCTAAATTCTTATTAAAAACCGCGCTGATCTGCTTACAGTGCTCAAAAACGATCTGCTCTTTTTTATCCAAAATCGCGTTTTGAGCGGATTTCAGAGCCGCGATCGCGTCGGGCAGCACATAAAAATAGCCTCCGCTTGAGCGCGCTACGACGCTGCCTTTTAGCACGTGGTTGAAGCCGCCGCGCACCAGCAGAGCCTCGGTGTCGCTTATGTAGTGGATCTGCGTGTCGGCGAGATAAGGCGAAAGGGCTTTGGAATAGATCAGCCTTTTTAGCGTCTGCTCGATCTCGCCCTTTTTTATCTTAAACGCCTCGTTCAGCGCGCCGAAGCGCTCGTCTATCGCGTCGCGAAAGCTGCCTTGATCGTCGAAATAATCCTTTAGTTGCGCGATGGGCTGCGGAATCTCGATCTTTGCAAGCCAAGCGGCGAGTTTGCCCTCAAAAGGCTGTTTTTTGAGATACAAAAAATATCGAACGATCTTGCTAAACTCGTAAATTTCGCTGATATGAAGCACACCGTGCTTTGAGATACGCATCAGCGCGTCGTCTAGGTTCGCGACGCTCTCGCACTGCGCCAGATCAAATTTCGTAAGCTCTGAAATTTTTTCAAAATTTAGCTTACTATCGCCGCTTAAAAACAGCGGCTTTTCGCGCGCTAAAAAGCTTTTAAATTTGGCTAGATACTCGCTCAAATCGAGGCGCGTAAAGAGTTCGTCATTGATCATAAACGCACTCTTTGATCTTGTAAGTTTTTCCCTTAAACTCCGCGCCTGCGCTTTTTTTAGCGATGAAAGCGCCCAGTGAAAAGGAGTAGGTGAAGCTCTCTCGCGTCACGATCTGCGCGGAGCCTTGCTCTTTGTCTGCGGCGAAATTTTGTGTAGCTTTAGAATTTTGAGCGGAGCCTTGCATGGAATTTTGCTCGGCTGCGTTAAAATTCTGCGCAGAGCCTTGGGGATCGGAGATTTGCGTGTTGCCTCGTTGCGCTGAATTTTGTGAGGCAGAGCTTCGCATACCTCCTTGGCTCGCGGAATTTTGCGGCGCGCGGTTCTGTGTATCGTTCTGCTGCGTAGAATTTTGTGAAGCTACGTCTAAATTTTTAGTAGAATTTTGAGATTTAAAATTTTGTCCAGGCTCGGCGGAATTTTGCGAAGTAGGGCTTTGTGCGGAATTTTGCCCGTCCGAGACTGCGCCGTTTATTTGTGCAGCGGAAGTATGCTCGTTCATTTGAGCGGTGGAGCTTTGTGCAGCGGAAGCGGTTCTGTCCTGCGCGTTTAAATTTGCTTTACCGGCTTGCACGCCCAAATTTTTCGCATCCTCGCCGTATTTTTCGGGAGAGGAATTTGCCGCGTCGCGCGTTTCAGAAGCGAAATTTATCGCGCCGCCGCATCTTAATCTGGCGCCCGCGTTAAATTTAAAAACCATCTCCTCCTCAAGCTTGGCGGATCGCTCGCTCGCGTTTTCGTAAAAATACGCCCCCGCGCACAGCAGCACGATCAGCGCCGTGGCGATGATTTTGACCCTTTTGCTTAAAATTTCGTCCTGCACGAAAAAGATCGCCGCGATAAATAAAAATACGAAAATAAATATTAAAAATCTCAAATTTTATCCTTGCCCGCCCGTAGCGGAGTTTGTCTAATAAATTTGGCGAGAGCTTTCAAGCTTAAAATTCTCCGCGCAGCTGATAGGTGATATCGCCTGCGCCAAATCCGATCACGAGCCCGTCGTTTATGATGTGGCGGACGCCGAAAATATCGCTAAATTCTATCCGCTCGCCGTTTCTAAAGACCCTCTCGGTAAATAGCGCTCCGAGCCCCTTAAATTCCTCTTTCAGATCGATGCCGTTACTTGGCTCGCCCGCGGCGTAAACGGGTAGCACCACGAGCTCTTCTACGCCCGCAAAGCACTCTTTAAAGGCGTTTAAATTCGCCTTAAGCCTGCTGAAGCGGTGCGGCTGAAAGATCGCCGTGATCTTGCTAAGCCCTAGCAAGCTAGCGTATTCGCGCGCGCTTTGCAGCGTCGCTCTGATCTCGGTGGGGTGGTGGCCGTAGTCGTCGATCAGCACGAAGTTCGGGGTGGCACACAGGATGTCGAAGCGCTTTTTGATCCCCTTGTAATTTAGTAAATTTTTACGGATCTGCTCTAGCCCCGTCTCGCACGCTGCGGCAAGGATCGCTAGCGACGCGTCTATGGCGATGTGCCTTCCTAGCCCGTAAACCTCGAAGCGTCCGAGCTCTTTAAGATTAAAGCTCATAAACGGCTGATGATCGCGTAGCAGCACCTTTAGATCCGTTATATCGCGCGAAGGAAAGAGCTTGATACAGCCGAGCTTGATGGAGCTTAAAAACTCGTCCTCGGCGTTTATCACGCGGATCTTGGCGCGCTCCAAAAAGCCGCGATACGCCGCGTGAAATTTATCCAAATCGTTGTCGTAATGATCCATATGTTCGGGCTCGGCGTTGGTCACGACCGCGACGTAGGGGTTGGAATTTAAAAAGCTTGAATCGCTCTCATCGGCTTCAAAGATGATGTTTTCGCTGTTTTCGTACTTCATATTCGAGCCGAACTGCTTGGATATCGCGCCGATGATGACCGAGCCGTTTATCAGCGCCGAGGTTATCGCGCTCGTGGTGCTTTTGCCGTGCGCGCCGGCGACTGCGAAGACGCGCTTGTCTTTTAGCACGAAGGGCAGGGCCTCCTTACGCGAGAGGCAGACGATCCCTTTTTTGCGCGCGGCTTGCAGCTCGACGTTGTCCTCTTTGATCGCGGCGGAGTAGATGACGATCTCCTGATCTTTGATCGCCGAAGCGTCGTGCGGAGTGATGATCTCCATGCCGTCCGCTCTTAGCTTGTAGGTCGTCTCGCTCTCTTTGATATCAGAGCCTGAAATGATAAAATTTTTCTCGTGTAAAAATCTCGCTAATGCCGATATTCCTATGCCGCCGATGCCGATAAAATGAACCTTTTTCACCTTTTTCCTTAAATAATTACGTTTAAATTTTTAAATCCCGCGCCGGCGAAATTTAAAAATTTAAACCTTTCCGCGCCTTGAAATTCGCCTCTAAATTTTACGAGCTCGCCGCGTCGTGCAACCCCGTCTGCTACTTTCAAATCCGCTTTTAAAATTTAGCGCTCGAAATTTGCCTTTAGAATTTCGCCTTTTAAAATTTGAGCGCTTGAAATTCCGCGTCCGAAACTTCGCTTTGAAACGGGGCGCTTAAAATTTCACGGCTCAAACTCGCGGTTAAAGCCTCACGGAGAGCGGGGCGCCGCCGTGCCTGCCGCATCGTATCGTGCCGCCGAAGCCGCGTAAATTTCGATAAATTTCATCGCGCGCCTCCTTAAATTTAACGCCTCAAATTTCGCCGCTCGGGCTCCGCGGCAAAGCTATTTGCCGCCTTGTGCTTTAAATTTAGCCGATAAATTTGACCGCATAAATTTAAAATTTCGTCGAAATTTTAAATTTCAGTGCGCCCGTTGATCGCCTTTATCAGCGAGAGCATATCGACGTTGTCTAAGCTCACGCCCGTAGGCACGCCCTGAGCGAGCTTGGTAAATTTCAAGCTTAGATCCGCGAGCTTATCCTCGACGTAAAGCATGATCCCGTCGGAGTTGATGCCCGGCGTCAGCGCAAATATTAGCTCGCTCGCGCCGTTTCGGCTCACCATCTCGCGTAGCGCCGCGATTTTATCTTCGTCGGCGGCGTCTAGCACGAAGTAGCGGCCGTTGTAAATTTTATTACTCTCTAAAATAAAGATATCTTTTGGATTTTCGACGATGCAAATTTTATCGCTTTCGCGCTCCTCGTCGGCGCAGTATTCGCAGATCTCGCCCTCGCATACTGCTCCGCAGATGCGGCATCTGTGCAGTCCACGCACCGCCTCTTCGATATTATGTGCTAAATTTAGCCCTAGGAAAGAGTTTTGCACGCTTACGTAGTAGGCAAAGCGCAGGGCGGATTTTTTGCCCACGCCGGGAAGCTTTTCAAAGCTTGCGACGAGCTCTTCGAACCTGTCTGTGCCGCTCATATAGCGCCCTTCGGCGAAAAGACGATCGAGAAGTAGTGCGTACCGTCGCTGTAATTGTACTCAAAGCGGAATTTATGCAGCTCGCAAATTTTATCGATGATGTAAAGCCCAAGCCCCATGCCGGTGGCTTTCTCGTCTTTATTTCTGATAAAAGCCTGCTTGTAATGCTCGAATGATTTTGCAAGCGCCGCGCCGCGGTTGGCGACGCTTACTTTGTTTTCATCGCAGATGATGCGGACTTTTTTATCGCTGGAGTATTTTAGGGCGTTATCGATTAAATTTTTAATCGCCAGCGCAAATAGCCCGAAATCCACGTTTATCACCGCATCGCACTCGATATCCGTGTTAATAAGCTCGTCCCAGTTATCAAGCATAGACATATCTTTTACTTGCTCTAAAATGAGGCTGAAATGATAATCCTGATAATTTAGCGAGTAGCTTTTTGAGAGCAGTTGCTCGATTTTAGCAAACTCGTTGATTAAAATTTCAAGCCGCTCAAAGACATTGACGAGCCGCTCTTTTTGCGTTTCGTCATCGAGCATCTCCGTAATGAGCCTGCCCTTGCCGATCGGGGTTTTAAGCTCATGCATGATGGTGCGTAAAAACAGCTGGCGCGAGCGGATCAGCTCTTGAATTTTAGCAATCGCGTTGTTAAATTCCTGCGCGACCTGCCCGATCTCATCCTCGCTATGCGTGGCGGCTAAATTTACGTCCAAGTTGCCCTGGGCGAATTTTTTGATATTTTTGCTTAGCTTTTTTAGCGGCGTAAAACTTCGCACGATCGATAAATAAAGCGAGATCAAAACCGCCATCGTAAGCAAAAACCCGACCCAAAGCGGATCGTTTAAATTCTTCGTGCCGAGGCTTTCGAAAACCACGACAAAAGAGTTGTTTTTGATATTTAAAAACAGCGAATTATTATACTCGACCGAGCTAAACTCGCCAATAGAGGTGTCTTGGACGAAAAAAATTTTACCACTCGTGATGATGTTTTGGATGATATTTTTGTCTTTTACAAGCTCCAAGCCATAGCTGGAGAAGTAGCGCTCAATATCGCTGGGAGGGGCATTACGCCTGTATAGCTCAAGTAGATTATTGACCGCGTTTATTTGATTAGCCTGCATGCTGCCTAGGGCTCTATTCATCTGCATCCGTGCGAACGTGATAAAAAGCACGCAGACTAAGATGATCGCGATTACAAAAAAAACCGAAATTTTAGTGATTAAGGAGTGCTTCATCCTATAAGCTTGTAGCCGATACCGCGAACCGAAAAGATATGCTTAGGCGCTTTGGAGCTGTCGCCGATTTTGGTGCGTAGGCGTCCGATGATGACGTCTAGGCTCTTTGAATCCTTATCTTTTAGACTCTTGCAATGGTATACGAGCTGCTCGCGGGATACCGAAAAGCTATGCTGCTTGATTAGGTATTCTAAAATTTCATACTCCGCAGGCGTTAGCACGAGCGACTCCTCGCCGAAGTAAATTTCATGGCGCTTATCATCGATACGAAATACGCTATCGGTGGCGGTTTCTTCCTTCTCGCTAGCTTTTTTATAGCGACGAATTAAACTCATGATGCGCGCGTGCATCTCTTTTGGATCATAAGGCTTGGGTAGATAATCGTCCGCACCGATCTGAAGACCCACGACGCGATCGCTCACGTCGCTTCTAGCCGAGCTGATGATGATCGGGATGTCGTATTTCTCGCGGATCTCTTTGCAGACTTCAAGTCCGTCCATCCCCGGAAGCGTAAGATCCAAAATCAGCAGATCGTAGTTTTTGATCCCAGCGCTAATGCCCAGATACGGGTCTTCGAAGTTTGTAACTTGGATGTTAAATTTAGCCAGATATTCGGTTAGAAGCTGTGCGAACTCGCTGTCGTCTTCTATCATCAATACATTTATCATTTTTTATCCTTTGCATCGTTGATTTGAAATTTTAAATATTGCATTATACATAAAAATAGTTAAGTCTTAACTTGCGTTTTATTAAATTTGGATAAAATTGCCCCTTTTGTATAGTTCAAGGAGAATTTCGTGGAAGAAGATTATTATGAAATTTTAGGCGTGGCGCGCGATGCGGACGCCGAGACGATAAAAAAGGCGTTCCGAAAGCTCGCTTTGGAATTCCATCCCGACCGCAACCAAGGCGACAAGGAGTCGGAGGAGAAATTTAAAAAGATCAATGAAGCGTATCAAATTTTAAGCGACGATCAAAAGCGCAGGATGTATGATCGCTACGGCAAAGAGGGCATCAGCGGCGCATACGGCGGCGCGGGCGGCGGAGGATTTGATTTTAGCTCCATTTTCGGCGATTTTTTTGAGCAGGCATTCGGCGGCGGCGCTCGCTCGACTCGTCCTAGCGATCCATACGGCATAGATACCGAGCTAGCCGTAACGCTGGAGTTTAAAGAGGCTTTGGAGGGCGTTCACAAGGAGATAAAATACAAGATCAAAAAGCCGTGCTCCACCTGCGACGCCACCGGCTCGAAGGATAAAAAAAGACATACTTGCTCCGCTTGCGGCGGCACGGGGCGCGTCGCGGTCAGACGCGGATATATGAGCTTCATCCAAAGCTGTTCCGAATGCGGCGGCACGGGCGAGATCGTAAAAGACAGATGCAAGGATTGCAGCGGCAGGGGATTTACCGAAGAGGACGTGAGCCTTAAATTTGACATCCCCGCAGGCATAGACGACGGACAGCGCGTGCGCCTAAGCGGCAAGGGCAACGTCTCTAAAACCGGCGAAATCGGGGATCTGTACGTGATAGTGCGCGTGAAGGAGGACAGCCACTTCCTGCGCGACGGAGATGATCTGTATATCGAGGTGCCGGTGTTTTTCACGCAGGCGATCTTGGGCGAGAGCATCGAGGTGCCGACGCCGCGCGGCAAGGCGGAGCTGAAGCTCAAAGTAGGCACGAAAGACAAGCAGCGCTTCACGATCTACGGCGAGGGCGCGCCGAATATCCGCACCAAGAAAAACGGCGATCTGATCGTGCAGGTAAACATCCAGACGCCTAAAAAATTGAACGAGAAGCAAGAGGCGCTTTTGCGCGAGCTTCAAGAAAGCTTCGGCAGCAAGGGCGGAGACGACGAGGGGATACTCGATAAGATCAAGAATTTTTTCAAGTAAACTGCCTTGATTTGCCTTAATTTGCCTTACGCGGCGATTATTTAAGCTCTAGCTTGGCGGGCTGCGGAATTTTAAATTTAGCCGCTGCCTGTTTGGTCTCCTCCGCTGCTTGTTTGGCCGCTCGCTAGGCGTAGTTCATTTGATCGTAGCTTGCTTGATCTTCGCTCACTGCTTCATGTGATTAGCGCCTATCGTTTAGCCGCTGTTTGCTAAGCGCTCTCTGTCTGATCGTCACAAACACTGCGCGGCGGCTTTATAGGGCAATGCTTGCGAGTAGAATTTTATCTGTGTCTGCGACGGTCTTTGAATGTTACTGCGGCATTAAACGACGGCTCGGAGCGGTTCGCGCACCGCAAGCGACTACAAATTTAAAAAGGACGAAAATGGATCGCAAAAACGGACCTGCGAATTTCAGATCCGCGGACGATGAGATGTTTGCGTTTTTATCGAGCTTGGGCGATCGCTGGCAGGTAAGCGAGGGCGGAGCACGCTTTATAGAGGAAAATTTTAACTTCGTCGGCTCCAAGCCCGTTTTGCGGGGTTTGAAAGATTACGCGACCGCGGACTGCCTGAGCTTTGCCGGTGCCAGAAGCTTCATAGATGCAAACCCTGCGGTAAAAGAGAGGATTTTAGGCGGCGAAATCTGCTATCTAGGCGATAGTCTAACGAGCGCCGAGGTTAAATTTGCGCCTGAATATTTTTACGATTTTTTAAAATTTATAATGGAGCAGATCCCAGAACACCACTATTTTTTCAGCCCTACCGCGCGCTGGCTCCTGCTGGTTGCGATGGAGAAATACGTGGAATTTGCGGCTTTAGATTAGCGTTTGGGCCCGCGAAAATTTGCGAAATTCGCCGCCTGCACCGCGTAAGTTGGGGAAGGCTGCTACGGCGTGGGGCGAAAGAGGAGTGAAAGATCGGTTGAAATTTACGACCATAAAGATCGTGCCGCAGCGGCGTGAAATTTAAACGGGCGCTCCGTTCGCGAACTAGCCCTTGCCCAGTTTGATGCGTGCCCTAAAATCGGGCATGATCTGCGCGATGAGCGCGTAAAAATCCGCTCCGTGGTTTGCGTGGATGAGGTGCGCGAGCTCGTGCAGCACGACGTATTCGACGAAGCGCGGATCCCGCTCTATCAGGCTTAGCGAGAAGTTGAGATAGCCCTTTGCGTGATTACAGCTGCCCCAGCGCGTCTGCATTTTACGCACTCGCACCCGCGCGATCTTGCGGCCTATCCGCGGGGAAAATTTCGTGATATAGCGCAGATAAAGCTCAAGCGCAAAAGCCTTTTTAAACGCCGCAAACTCGTTCTCGCTCTCGCAAAAGATCACGTCTCGTGACATAAAAATTTTATCTTTAAATTTAGAGCTTTGGATAAAATTTTTGATCGTAAAATCAGGCTCGTCGCGCTCGATCTCCGCCGCTTGCACGCTTTGTACTACATTTTGCGGCACGTTTTCGCTCGCGGATTTTGAAATTCTTTCGCTCATGAGCGGAATTCCTTCGCTCGCGGCAGAGCTAAAATTTGAAATTTCTTCGCCCGCGATAGGTTTAAATTTTGAAATTTCATCCCCTGCGGCAGGGTCAAATTTTAAAATTTCGCCGCTCGCAGCGGAGTTAAATTTACCTGCGTCGTCGTTTTGCGGAGCGCACCCGCTTGGGTGAAATTTTAAATTTTCGCCGCAGGATTGCTCTCCGCCGTTTTGTTCTAGCGCTTCGGTCCGGATACGGCTCGATTTGAAAAACCCATCGCCCGCTAAATTTTGTGCGCCGCTGCGATTTAAATTTTGCCCCCGCGCGCCCAAAGCATTTGGGTTAAATTTTAAATTTTCGCCGCAGGATTGCTCGAAAACATTTTGCGCCGCCGTATTTATAAACCCGCCGCTTTGTGGCACTTCTCTCTGTTGCGCTAGCCCTTGCGCTGCATCGTCCGGTAGGTTAAATTTCAAATCCTCGCCCGCCGCACCACTTTGTGAAGTGCGTTCGCCCGAGTGAAATTTTAAAATTCCGCTTCCCGTACCACCGCACGCACCACCGCCATTATTTGCGCTACCGCTCACATCGCCGCCATCACTTATGCCCGCGCCGCTTTGTAAATGAGCCGAATTTACGCCGCTCGCGTCACTATTCGCATCGCCATTCGCCCAGTTCACGCAGCCTTGCGTGCCGCCATTGTCTAAATTTTTATTCGCGCCGCAGTTTGCGCCGAGCTCAGCCTCGCGGCTAAATTTCAGCTTGTAAATTTTGCCTAAAATTCTAACCTGATCGCTCGCTAGTAGCTTGCTTTGCAGCCGCTCTAGCGTTTGGCGGATCCAGCTTTCGTGCTTTAGGATGAAGTTTTCTGCCTGCGCCGCGGTGTAGGAACGCGGCACGCTCACGCTGATTTCGCAGTCCTTGCTAATGCGGATGCGCGCGTATTTCATCCGCTTAAAACGCAGACTGATCGGCAAGTCTAGCAAATTTAGACTAACTTTTTGCTCTGCCATTTTTTACTTATCCATCGCGCCGTATTCGCGCTGCCGCGCAGCCATTCGTCGCAGAAAAACCCGATCCAAACGCCCAAAATTCCATACCCCAGATGAATGCCCAAAAGCCAGCCCACGGGGATCGAGACGCCCCACATAAAGATCACGCCCATCGCAAAGGGAAACCTCGCATCGCCGCTTGCGCGCAGGGCGTTTACGAACACGATATTAAGCGTCCGTCCGAACTCAAGCCCCAGCGTGAGGTAAAAAAGCGGCCTCATAACCTGCTTGTGCGCCTCGTTTAAGCTCAACATCTCCATAATCTGCTCGCGCGCTAAAAAGACGATCGCGACGAAAAGCGCCGTCGCCCCAAGCCCAAAGCGCAGTGCGGTAAACGTATGCCGGTACGCCTCCTGCGGCTTGGCGGCGCCTACGAGGCGGCCTACGATGACTTCGTTTGCCATGCTGATCGCGCTTCCGCCGAAGAAGATGAATGATGAAATTTGAAAATAGATCGTCTGCACGGTAAGGCTCGCCTCGCCCATGCTCGCTACAAAGGCGAATGCGACCAGATACTGCACGATCCACAGCATGTTTTCGCCCGCGCTCGGAAGCCCTACGGATAGAATTTTGCGCAGCGTGGCGAGCTTGATCTTTAAAAACATCGTGAGGTAAAATTTTATTTTTAGCACCTTCGTGATGATGAGGAAGAATAAAAATACGCCGATCATGCGCCCCGCGATGGTGCTCACGCCGATGCCCTCAAGCCCGTAGTACGGCAGTCCGAACGGCCTAAATAGCACGACGTAGTTGCCCGCGAGAGTTATTAAATTCATAACCATGGAGACCGCGATGATGAAATTTGCGTATCCGTAAACGCGCACGATGGCGCTAAGCACGATCGCGACGGCGTCTATCGCAAAGACGATGCTGATGACCTTAAGATAGATCGCGCTTTCGCTCAAAAGCTCGGCGGGCACTTGCAGCGCGCGGAGTAAAAACGGCGCGCAGCTAAAGACGAAAACGCCGCTGCAAAGCCCCACGAGCGCGTTAAATGCGATGCTCGTGTGGATCGCGCGCATGGCTAGGACTTTGTTTTTCGCTCCCAGCGCCTGCGCTACGAGTACCGAGCAGCCCACGGCCAGAAAGCCGAAAACGGTGACGAAGAGCAAAAATATCTCGTTGCCCGCCCCCAGCGCGCCCACGAGCGAGACGTCCACGCGCGAGATCATGTAGGTGTTGATAAACGTGGTCACGAGGCGCAAAAACATATCGACGTAGATTGCGAGCGAGAGCCTTAGTAGCGAGATTTCTTTCATATTTTGCCTTTATTTGGGGAAATTGTAGCCGAAAATTCTTTTAGGTTTGCTTTTGCGCAGGGGGGGGGGCGAGCGGAGCTGTTTTCGCGCGCCGTGCGATATGCGTAAAATTAGAATTTACGGCGCCGCGCGCGAATATACGGTGATTTAGCGTGGATGAGCGGTTGATTTCTTTGGCGCTGTGGCGGCGAATGAGCGGTTTTAATAAATGGAGTGCGAAATTTAAACGCGGATGTTTTTAAACAGGCGTCAAGCTATCTCAATAAATTTTGCTTAAATATCGCCAGGATAACGATCGTATCGTCGGGTTCATCTATTAGATATGGGATTACGAAACATTTCTATTTCTATTTTTTCTTTTTCATTTCGTTTGTTCATCTATTAGATATGGGATTACGAAACCCTTGAATATGAAATCTCTAATTCTATCATCGTCAAAGCTTTTTGATCTACGAAATTTATACGGCATAAAGCCAAGCTTGCCTGCTCGCGCAAAAAGCTCGTTTTTAAAATTTTCTGCCGTATCCCCTGAGCGCTCTGCGATAAATTCTACGATCTTGCTAAGTTGCGCGCGAAATCTTTTAGACTGGATTATTTTCAATTTTTCCAGCCCTTGCCTAGCTCCTCAAAGCCGCTTAGATCGCCGTTCGCGTATGATTTTAAGTCCGCATCCATTCCGTTTTTTATCTCGTCGTAACTTTCGCCTGATCTAAACTCCGATAAAATCGTTTCTAAATTTTTCTCGCCGCTTAGAGTGATCTGCGCGGAGGGATCGATTTTTAAAAAAAGTTTCTTAAAAGTTTCGAGAGTATCGCGATCGACGCCGCTTTGGATCTGCATAGTGATCATTTTGGCTCCTTAAATTTTAGCGATTATAGCAGCTCATAGCTAAATTTAAAATTCCAACCGTTTTAGAGCCAAAGCTCGATAAAATTTTAAAATTTATGCCCGCTAGATCGAATTTCGCTTCCTCATGTGGATCGTAAAGTGTTCCGACGCGTCCTTAAAGCCGCACTTTTGTAGGAATTCTCCGGCGCCCTCAGCTTTGTGTAGAGGGGTCACGACAAAGGTGGTGGTGTGCGCAAAGCGTTTATTAAAGGCATTTACGAGCGCCGTGCCAATACCGCGCCTTTGATAATCTTTATGAACTATCACGCAGTAAAGATAGCTCGTAGCGAAGTTGTCGCGGTCGCAAAACGCCTCCAGCACCCCCACGGTCTTGCCTTGCGTTTTGGCGATCGCCACGTAATCATAGGTGCGCCACACTCTGTATGTCTCGTGCGGCGGCACGGAGGCTGCGTTTTGCTCCGTATCCCAGCCGATCGAGACCATTATCTCATCCAGATCGCTAGGCTTAAAATCAGCGGAATTTTCTAAAATTTCAAACTCCATCTTCGCTCCTTAATTGAAATAGCTTTTCAAATCGCAAGTATATCGCCGTAGCTTTAAAACGGCATTAAATATCAATTAGCGGCTTTTGCGGCGAGGTTTAAATTTTAAAATTTAAAGGCGCGGCGGGGCGCTGTGCGTAAATTTAAACCCGAATTTAAAATTCTAACCATTTACCGCAATTTGATATAAACTCGGCAAAATTTTCCCAAGGATCCCCGATGCAAACGCTTGATTTTCACGTCCATCTGCTAAGCAAGGAGGTGCGCTTCGATCGCCCTTACGACAGGCTCGCGCTGCGCCTTTTCGGCAGGCGCTTCGGCATAGACGTATCGCGCGCGATCAAAGAGCCCTATGAGGCCTATGTGGACGCTTTGTTAGGCGGGCTTAGAGCTTCGAAATACGTTAAAAAAGCGGTGCTTTTCGGCGTGGATGCTAAATTTAGCGACGCGGGCGAGCTAATCCATCGCGATAAGACCGTCTGCGCGGACAATGACAGCGTGTTTGAAATTTATCAAAAAAACTCTGATCTCATCGTGCCGTTTTTTAGCATCAATCCGAAGCGAACGGACGCGCTAGATGAGATCGATCGCTGCTTCGAGCTCGGATTTAAGGGGGCGAAATTTTTACAAAATTATTGGGATCTGGATACGAGGCTGCCCCGCTACGTGCCGTATTTTGAAAAGCTCGCCAAGCTCGGCTTGCCGCTGGTGATCCACATCGGCAACGAAAGCTCGGTGCCGAGCACGCGCCGCTGCGAGGCGCTGGAGATGATCTATGCGCCGCTTGAGCTGGGCGTTACGACGGTGTGCGCGCACATGGCGATTAACTATGAGTATTCGCATATTTTTCGTGCGCTCTCGCGCCGCCCGCGAAATTTCGGACACGATTATTTCGCGCTTCTAGCGCTTCTGCGCACGCACAAAAACCTCTACGCCGACGTTTCAGCGCTGATGACGCCGGTGCGCGCGAAAGCCCTGCCGCATCTGGCGAGCCAAACGGACGTGCACTCGCGCCTGCTTTACGCTTCGGACTTTCCGGTGCCGTATTCTGCGATATACAACACCTATGATCTGCGCCTGTCGCAACGTATCGCGCTGCATAAAGAGTCCAACCCTTTCGATCGCAACGCGCGCGGACTGCTTGCGTATTTCGGCGAAGATAGCGAGCTGTGGAGCAACTACAAAAAAATTCTGCCCTTTGCGTAGACGGTGAAATTCGGGCGTGCGGTTAGAATTCGGTGCATTTGCAGCTTTTCGCAGTTGGTTCCGAGCAAATGTAGCAAATGACATAGTGAGCGCGAGTAATGGAGCGGTCGGCGCTGTCTGTATAGCGAGAGAAAAGGCGAAACGTGCGTCGGGCAAAGCGCTCAGTAGAGAACTGATAATTAAGCATGTACCGCGAAATTTCACAGGGCAAAATTCCGCATATTACGCCGATTACGCCGCCGCAAATTCGGCAGGTAACGGCTAAGTGCGCCCGCGCCGACGCTAAATTTTAAAATTTAAACCTAGCGGCGCGTATCGTAGCGCCGAAGCCTCTTTGGCGCTACGCAAATTTTGAAATTTCGGCGGTAAATTTAGCCCGCCGGTAAACTAAACAAAACGGCGGGATCATACACGGCGACGCGCTGCTGTTTAAATTTAGCTTGCAGGCACGCTAAATCCTAGCCGCGACACAATTTGCTTTAAATTTTACAACGACGGCTCGTTTTAAGTTTCAAACCGCTAGCGCAACCTGCAAAAATTTAGCGACATCCCGCCTGAAATCCGCATACACTGCGCCGCCTATGCCGCATTGATACCGCATCGTATGATTTACGCTCAAACGATATCTCACTTATCAAAGCCGATAAAATACCAACTACGTGTTGTCCTATTCGCGCTGCATTGCGATACACCATTCTTTTTGCACCGCTTGCGTTATAAAATTTTAATGCGGGTTTGTTTTAAATTTCATTGCATCGCACAAAAAACCGTTACGCGAGAAATCCTAGCTGCGACTAGCTTTAAATTTACGTTTCGTGCCGCTTCTCGGCTCGTTTGTTTCAATCTCTCGCAGCGCCAATTTGTCGAGCCTGCCATTTAATTGCCCGCCCCGCTAAATTTTAAATTTTGCTCGAATTTTAGGAGTTTACGAGCTTTAAAAGCGCCTTTGAAATTCTTGCGATCTCATCTTGCATATGCCCGCCCGGATTTTGCTCAAACTCCGCTTTTGCGCCCGCGCTGCGGCATTTGGCGATGAAATTTCGCGCCGTCTCGCCGCAGAGTGATCCGCGTGGATTTTTCGAGTTCATCTCGGCCTCGCCCAAGGACGCGTAGACGTGCGCCAGCCCCCTTTGCGGAGAGTGTGCGGCGACGAAGGCGTCAAATCCGCCGAACCAAAACGACGCCGAGACGCAGGTGATCTTTTGAAATTTATCGCTTGCAAACGCCGCATACGCGCTAAAAAGCCCTGCCAGCGAGTATCCTGCGCACGCTCGCCACGCAGGCTTTCCCGCGCCGAATACGTGCCGCTCGATACGCGGGATCAACTCGTTCGTAAATTTTTCCAAGTGCGCCGCGCCGCCGCCTGCGAAATCGCACACCCCCTTAAACGGCGATTTTGCCGCCCACGGGCTAAGCTTATCGCCCCACTGCGCCTCATTTAGATAGATCGCTGCAAGCACGAAATCCGCGCCGCTTTGTCGCGAGACGAGCTCGTAAATTTCGCCCGTGCCGGTAGCGCCAAAGTCCAAGACATGCAGGTAGATGATCGGCACGGACACGACTTCTTCGGCAGAGGGCAGCGCAGGCACAGAGGTTCGTGCGGACGCGGCTGGCACTATATTCGGCATCGATGACGCGGGTGAAGTCGAGTCGGCAGCCGCCGTAAATTCTGGTCTATTATCTAGCGCGGATGGCGCAGCGGGTTGAATGGCTTGTGCCTTAGGTGCGGCGAGAGAGGAGGGCGAAGCGGGCACGGTGGGCGTAACGAGCGGTGTGTTCGGCGCTGCAGACGCGGAAGGCTTAGATGAAGTAGCCTGCGCGGACAGACCGAACGAAACGGTAGGTGGATCATCCTGCGCGGGAGGCGTACCAAGCTCGAACGAGACAATCTGAGCGGATGCAGAGGTGTCGGGCAGGGTATCCGGCGTGGATCTGAGGGGTTGCGCGCGCATGGCTGGCGCAAAAAAACGGCGCGTGCGGGGCGAAAATTTCTGCGCGCAGGCCGTCAAATTCCAAACTTTGCATCGCTGAACCTTTAAAAGTTATTAAAATTTAATAGAATTTTGTGTAAAATCACCGAATTTAACACTAGAGGAACTTAAAATTGGCTTTGATCGAGCTTATCGATGTTACGAAAAAATTCGGCTCTCACGTCGTTTTGGACGGCGTAAATTTCGCACTGGACGCCAATGAGCGCGTCGCCGTGATCGGCAAAAACGGCGGCGGCAAGTCCACGCTGATGAAGATAATTGCGGGTTTGTGCGAGATCGACGAGGGGCGCGTGATCACTCAAAACGGGCTAAATATCCAGATGCTCGCTCAAACACCGAAATTTGAAGACAATCTCTCGGTCAAAGACGCGCTGCGAAGGGAGCTAGCTGAAATTTACGCCGCCCTTAGCGAATACGATGCGATCTCAAGCGAAATCGCCGCGCAGCCCGAAAACAAGGAGCTTTTAGCGCGCCAAGACGAATTGATTAAATTTATCGAGGCCAAGGACGGCTGGCAGATCGATAATAAGATCGAGCAGGTGCTGCAAAATTTCGGACTTAAAATTTACGAAAACCGCTCCGTCTGCACGCTTAGCGGCGGCGAAATTCGTCGCGTAGCGCTGGGCGCGCTGGTGCTTAAAAAGCCCGACGTGCTACTGCTGGACGAGCCCACGAACCACCTCGACGTTTATATGGTGAAATTTCTAGAGGACATGCTGCTTAGCTCGAAGCAGACGATCGTTTTTATCAGCCACGATCGCTACTTCATAGACCGCTTGGCGACGCGCAGTATCGAGATCGAAGAGGGTAAAATTTCAAATTTCGACGGCGGATATGAGAACTATCTGAGGCGCAAGCAGGAGATGCTTGCTTCGCTCGAAAAGTCCCACGAGACGCTGCTTAAACAGCTGCGCGCCGAGGAGGAGTGGCTGCACCGCGGCGTAAAGGCGCGTCTAAAGCGCAACGAAGGGCGCAAGGCGCGTATCATGCAGATGAGGCAGGATGCGAAGAAAAACCCGGGCGCGATCCGTCGCGTGCGGCTCGAGTTGGAGCGCGCGAGCAGGAGCTTTAACGGCACGGGCGGCGACAATCGCAAAAAGATGCTTTTTGAATGCACGAATATCGGTAAAATTTTAAACGGCAAGGTGCTTTTCAAGGGCTTTTCGGCGCGGGTTTTGCAAGGCGAGCGCATCGGCATCGTAGGCGCTAACGGCGCGGGCAAAAGCACTTTGCTTAAAATTTTACTCGGTCGCAGCAAGATCGATGCGGGCGAGATCAAACGCGGCGAGATCAGGATCGGCTACTTCGATCAGACCCGCAGCGGCATCACGGACGATAAAAGCATAATCGAAATTTTCTGCCCCAACGGCGGCGATCACATAAGCGTCCGCGGCAGCTACATGCACGTCTATGGGTATTTGAAAAATTTCTTGTTTCCGAAGGAATTTTTAGATAAGCCCGTGGGCGTGCTTAGCGGCGGTGAAAAGAACCGCCTGGCGCTTGCGAAGCTCTTTACCGAGCAGTACGATTGTTTGATCTTGGACGAGCCGACGAACGATCTTGACATCGCGACGATCAATATTTTGGAGGACTACCTGCTAAGCTTCGAAGGTGCGGTAATCATCGTAAGCCACGATCGCTATTTCATCGATAAGATCACGAATAAGCTTTGGGTTTTCGAAAAAAACGGCGTCATCGATCAAATTCAAATGCCCTATTCGCAGTATTTGGAGTTTGAAGACGAGATGGCGGAGATTGATCAGATCGAGACCGATGCGGGCGCGGCCGCGAGCGCGGAGGAAGGCGGCCGCGAAAACAAAAAGGAGAAAACGAGCGCCGCGAAGCTTAGCTACAAACAGAATAAAATTTTAGAAGAATATCCCGCTAAAATCGAGGCTATCGAGGCGCGCATAAAGGAGCTAAATCACGCGCTTTCGACGCCTGAAATTTATCAAAAGCTCGGTATGCAGGGGCTTTTTGAAGAACTTGAAGAAAAAAGAGGAACGTTAAACAGTATGGAAAATGAATATTACGAAGTGCTTTCGCTCGCCGAGAGCCTAAAGTAGGCGCGATGGTTTGGTTTTTGATCTTTTTATACACGCTTTACACGATTTATAAAATTTCGCTCGATCTGCTCGAGCTACGCTTCATCCGCGCCAAGCTAAAAGAGCCTGCGGTGGTGCTTAGCGAGGAGGATTATCGCAAGGCGGGCGAGGTCGGTGCGGTAAATTTAAAATTTAATATATTTTCGCACTGCTTTTCTTTTGCGGTGGCGCTTATTTGGATACTTGCGGGCGCGGGCGCGTTACAGCGTGCGATATATGATCTAGCGGGCGACGGGATTTTTGCGCAGAGCTGCTTTGTAACGGCGTTTTTAATCATCGGCGGCGCGATATCGCTTCCGCTTGAAATTTACAAAACCTTCGTTAAAGACAGGCGCCTAGGCTTTTCCACGATCACGCCCGCCGTTTTCGTAAAAGACGCGCTAAAATCGCTTGCGCTCACGCTGGTTTTTGGCTTTGCGGTAGCCTCTGCGCTCGTTTTTTGCGTAAACAGCTTGGACGCGCACTGGTGGGTCTGGGGCTTTTTGCTAAGCTTCGGCGTAGTTTTACTGATAAATTTAATCTATCCGACCGTTATCGCGCCGCTGTTTAATAAGATGCAACCGCTAGAGCAAGGCGAGCTAAAAGAGCGCATAGAGGAGCTTTTGCGGCGCTGCGGCTTTAAAAGTAGCGGCGTTTTTACGATTGACGCGAGCAAGCGCGACAAGCGCCTAAACGCCTATTTCGGCGGCTTCGGCGCGACGAAAAAGGTCGTGCTTTTCGACACGCTAATAGACAAGCTTAGCGAAGATGAAATTTTAGCCGTTTTAGGGCACGAGCTCGGGCATTTCAAACACGGCGATATTTTGAAAAATTTAGCGCTTAGCTTCGTGCTTTTGGGCGCGACGTTTGCGGTATTCGGAAACCTTCCTGGGGGCGTATTTAGCGCGCTAGGACTTAACGCAGATGGCGGCGCGACGCTGGTTTTTATGATTTTGTTTGCGCCGATTTTGCATGCGTTTTTTGAGCCCGTAATCTCCAAGCTTAGCCGCATGCACGAATTTAGCGCGGACCGACATGGCGCGAGCGTGCAGGATAAAGAGAGCATGATCGGCGCGCTAAAGAAGCTGGGCAGCGAAAACAAGGCGTTTCCGCTCGCTCATAAAATTTATGCCGCGGTGTATCATTCGCACCCGAGCCTGTATGAGCGCATAAGAGAGCTTAATGAGGATCGCTGAGGCGCTAAGATGGGGCTTGGGGCAGTGCGGCTCAAAATACGTCGCACGCGAAATTTTAAAGCTTTGCGAGCATCTTAGCAGCGAAGAGCTCGTGCTAAGATGCTCGGAAGAGCTCGCGCATGAAGCGGAATTTCGCGCCAAGATAGCCGAGTTCAAAGACGGCCGCCCGCTTGAATACATCACGCAAAGCTGCGAGTTTATGGGCTTTAAATTTTACGTCGACGAGCGGGTGCTGATACCGCGCTGCGAGACCGAAATTTTAGTGAAAAAAGCTCTTACTTTGGCGCAGAGCTTGGGCGAGCCGCGCATTTGCGAGATCGGCACGGGCAGTGGCATAATCGCTATCTGCTTAAAAAAGCTACTTCCTTCTTGCCGCATCACGGCTAGCGACATCAGCGCGGATGCACTTGAGGTGGCGCGCGCAAATGCCTCAAGCCTGGGCGCGGACGTCGAGTTCGTGCACTGCGCCTACGCGGATGAGATAGCGGGCGAGTTTGATCTCATCGTCTCAAATCCGCCCTACATCGCAAACTCCTACGCATTGGACGCGCGCGTGCTGCAAGAGCCAAAACTGGCGCTGTTTGGCGGCGAGAGGGGGGATGAAATTTTAAAACGCATCGTGCTGATCGCCGCACGGCGCGCAAAATTTCTAGCCTGCGAGATGGGCTACGATCAAAAGCAGAGCCTATCGGCGTTTTTGCGCGAGCAGGGCTTTAGAGCGGAATTTTACAAAGATTTGGCGCAGTTTGATCGCGGATTCGTCGCGCGAAATTTAAACAGATCGTAGGCGCGCCGTGCAAAGCTCGCAACTACGCAGACTGCTTTATTACAAAGCGTTCGGCTATCGCTACGTAAGCGCCGAAATTTTAAGCGGCAGCGCGCGATTTTTCAAGGCGCTGGACGCGCTGCAATCAGCTACCGCCGAGTGTAATCTCTGCGAGCTTGCTAAAACGCGCACGAGCTCTAGCGAGCAAAATTTTAAAAATTTCAAAACTATCAAAAATTTTAAAAATTCTAAAACACCCGCGAACGTAAAACTTATGATCGTAGCTCTCGCGCCGGACGCTAACGAGGGTTTTGGCGGCGGTTTGGAAGCTGAGATTGAAGCGGCGCTAGATCAAATTTGCGCGCCCGAGCAGATCTATTTTAGCTTTCTGATAAGGTGCACAGTGCCGCAAAATAGGCGCATAAACTCGGAAATAATTTTAAAATGCGCGCCCTATCTGACCGACGAGATCAAAATTTTAAAGCCCAAAGTCGTGCTTTGCCTGGGCGAGCTCTGCTGCAAAATCGTGCTGCGAAACGGCGATTTGGCGGGCATGGACGTGCTGCACGGCTCGGTCTTTAACGAGGGCGGCATCAGCTTCGTGCCGAGCTTCGATCCCGCATTCATCGCGCAAAATCCGAGCAAGGCGGAGCTTTTCAAAGAGGATCTGCAAAAGATAAAAGAGCTGCTGTGAGGCGCATTTTGGCGCTTGTTCTGCATGCTATTTTGATTTTGCGCGCAGCTTTTTGCACACGCATCGTGATTTTTGTTACGGCGGGCGAGCGGACGGGGCGAATTTGATCTGCTTAAATTTTACGGGCGAGCGGGATTTTAGCGGAGTAAAACACAGACTCGATCTGCGCGGGTTTAAATTTAAGGGCGATAAAATTTCATAAAGCGGCGGGGCAAGGCAAAATTTAACGTCATTGCAAAATTTCGATATTTCAAATTTTGTTTTTTATTTAGCTATCTCGGGATGCGTGAGGGGTTTATGTCGCGATACGGGCGCTAAATTTAGACCTTCAATTTCGAGCAAATTCTATGTCGCAAACAAGTCCACAAAATTTTATGCTACCAAAAACCCTGCATATTCATGGCTTTTGCGCTAAAGCCGGTCTGCGCTATGTTTGTGCCGCACGTGACTAGGTCAAATTTGAACCCGCGAAATAAATTTATCTCAAAGATTTGAAAAATTCTAAAATTTCGGCGTTAAATTTGATCGGCTTACCATCTTTTACGAAGGCGATTTTTACGTCCTGTGCGTATAAAAGCTCGCTAAAATCCGTGTTTTTAATATCTTTGATCTTGTAAATTTCTTGCCGCAAAAGGGCGCTGGCGTTTTTGAGTGCAGCTAGGCTCGTGTGAATTTCAAGCGTATCGCCGAGGCGCGCGGGGCGGAGAAATTTAGCGCAAAGCTCGCTAACTACGAAGTGTGCGTTCGCGCGCGCGAAGTCCACCCCTGCCTGCATAAGCGCCTCGCTGCGCGCCCGCTCGCAAAATTTTATGTAGTTGGCGTGATACACGATGCCCTGCGCGTCGGTGTCTTCGTAGTAAATTTTAATTTTCATCCCGCGCGTCTTTCGCTGCTGCGACATCTCTCGCGGCGGGGGCGGGGAGGATTTTTGCGAAAAACAGCACCGTTTGAAACACGATGATGAGTTTCATGCACCACTCGCTAGCCGCGTGGATTTGGGCAAATTCCGGCGTCATCGTCGCTTCTGCACCGATCTTCTGGGCATTTATGACGTAGTCGGTAAAGTAAAGCACGAAAAGTAGGGAAAGTATGATATTTACGAGCGTCAGCATCAAGGTCGAAAGGCGCAAGCGAAAGGATTGCGATTTGTTGTTGTTGAAATTTATCATCTCAAAAACTAGGCAGATGACCGAGACTGCGATGAGGATGCCGCCGTATTTTACGAAGATCTCGCTCATTAGCTTGCCGCTTTGAAAGTGCGATAGCACGCCCTCTCCGATAATCTGCTGCGGGAAAAATACCACCGGCGCTACGAGTGCGCCGAGCGAGAGCTCGATGCCGATAAGGGCTGCGATGATGAAGATATAAATAGAAAAAATTGCGCGCATAAAGGTCCTTTTAAATTTTGATAAATTTTAAATCGGACGTGATTATAGCGAAATCTTATAATCGTGCGCTTAAGTGTTTTGCAAGCGGGTTTATGCGCGAATGGGTGCGGTCGGCAGTAGCGATATTGCGGCATATCGCGGTATAATCAAATTTTAGTTTGGATAGGTCGTTTACAAAATTTATAAAATTTTTACGGAGGCTGGAGATGAAATTTGTCTCAGGCGTGTTAAACATAAAATTTCATTATAAAATTTAAAATTTTCCAAATCGTTTTTTAAAATTTCTCTTGCGTATTCAGCCCCCTTTAAGCATCGCTCTTGTATAATCACAATTCTGTTTCGCACCG
>CAUPXM010000011.1:0-76995 GCA_963515585.1 uncultured Campylobacter sp. | reverse complement strand
TAGTCGGATTAGTCGGATTAGTCGGATTAGTCGGATTAGTCGGATTAGTCGGATTAGTCGGATTTCGGTGCGTCGGGTTCGTCCCGCGAAATTTCATTAAATTCTGCGTAAAATTCTACGCAGAATTCGGCGCAAAATTTGCTCGGGTTTGGCATTTGAAATTTCGCGAGCGAAATTCCGCGAAAAAACCGGGCGCAAGATCTTAAACCGAGCCGCCCGCGAGCTTGCGAGCTCATCGCGGTGAGATTAAAATTTCATGCTACATAAGCTCGCCGTGAAATTCAAAATTTCACGCGGCTGCGCACAGTGTCATGTGTCGCTACGAGATTCTAAATTTCATGTCGAGCACACTGTGAAATTAATCCGTCGGTCGCGTAGCAGATCGCTGCACGATCTAAAATTCGCGCTTGCGCCGCGACATGCACCGCCGTGAGTTAAATTATGCGACAGGCGAGCTAAATTTTTTACGCTCGTACGATCAGTCATGTTGGCGGAGGTTTGCGGCGCCCGGATTAAATTTACGCACTGCCGTGCAGTGCCTGCAGTGGGTGCGGATTCTTGATCTGTTCTGTTTGAAAATGCACGGCAGATATAAACCGTGCGGCAGTAGAGCTAAATTTTACGAGCCGATGCGTCGCGTCATGAAATTTCGCGCTGCTCGCTGCGAACAGAATTTGTGCGATAATATGTCGGCTATGCGCTTGTAAATTAAATTGCACTTTATGCACCCGTCGCCTGATTGTCGCGCGGGATTGAAATTTGCGCGCCGCTGCTTGTCATAAATTTAGATCGCTGCACGCCGCGCCATAGCTGTCGTGAAATTTTAAATTGCATGTCGTACGTACGAGCTAGCTGTGAAATTTAAAATTTCACGCGGCCGCGAAATTTGCTGTGCGTTATGCCGTATCGCGCATCGCCGCGAGCCAAATTATGCGCTGCAGTGGAATTAAAGTCTTGCATGTCCCCTGCTACCGCTCGGGCGCCGTATGCCTGGCGGCTCCGTTTTGCGATCCGTTTGCGCCGTATTTGTTGCGGCAGTTATGTAAGTCGCCGCACCGCAGTGCGAGATTCTACGTCGAGCTATATTTTAGAGCTTTGATTTGCAGCGAGATTTTACGGCGCGCAATGGCGCTAAATTCCATCCTGCGTGAGATTTTGGAATTTTAAAATTCCCTTTCGCGGTATAATTATATGAAATGCTAAAATTCGCAGGATCTTAATAAAGGAATTTTAAAATTTATGCGGCGCGGCTTTGTGGCGCGCCCGCAAGAAAGGAGCGATCATGGACAAGCTGGATAAAGAGGAGCTTGCAGAGGCGTTTGTCGCTAGACTCAAAGCTTTAACGCGTAGCGGTGGCGCCGATCTGCGTGAGCTTGATCGCGAGTTTTACGGATTTAGCGTGAGGCTTGGCGTGCGTTACGACTTCGCCGGCAAGTTTAGCGTCTCGCAGATAAGTGGCGGCGAGCGCGCGCAGCTGCATTTCGCAGATATCGCGCAGTTCGAGGCTCATGCGCGCGAGTGCCTACGCGCGGCAAGCACTGATGCGGAGCTAAGCGAGACCTTTATGCTACGCCTGCGTGCAGATCCCCAAAAAGCCGCTACGAATGCGGATCAGATCATAAAATTTCACGATTTTAAGCCCTTTAGCGTTCAGCTGCGTTGCGAGCATTGCGGCGGATCGGGCAGGAGACGCTGCAAAGGCTGCGAAGGCGCAGGCAAGGCGCCGTGCGCTAACTGCGGCGGGCGCGGGCGCTTGATCTGCCCCGATTGCAAGGGCACCGGCGGCTATAGCCGTGCGGCATTAAGCTCTACGGATGCTCATGCGCGCGGCCTTTCTGCAGGCTCTGCGCCAAATTCTATGGGCTATCGCTTCATTCCCTGCGCTAGTTGTGGCGGTAGCGGCTCGCGCATTTGTCCCACTTGCGGCGGCGCAGGCAGATTGCGCTGCGAAAAGTGCGGCGGTGCGGGTGATTTTCGCTGCGAGCACTGCGATGGGTGCGGGTATTTTACTCGCACCGGCAAAGTATCCGTTTATGCCCGCCCGAGCGTCAGTATAGGCGCTAGCTCGCAGGTTTTCGGGCGCGAGCTGCTGGAGTTTTTATGCAGCAAGGGCGTAGGTTTTGCAGCACGCAGACTTTTGTTTCGTCTAAGCTCGCTGCGAGCGGTGCAGGGCGGCTGCGAAGCGGTATTTAGCGCAGAGGATGATTTTTTGCGCTTGAGTTTTGCCGTCTGCGGTAAGGCTTACGATGCGGCGTGCTTCGGTGGCGTGACATTCGTAAGACCTAGCTTTTTTGACGAAGTTTTTGCGCCGGAGCTTGCGGCGGCACGCAGCGCGCCCGCCAGGCTAGGGTGGGGCGATGCGCAAAGCCTTTTTGCGCTATTTCGCGCGAAGCCTGCGCTGGATGCGGCGATGCGCCTAGCTAGTGCTAAGTTGCGCGGCGAGACGCTAAATATTGATCAGTTGCGCGGCACAGATGGACATTTTAACTTTGCAAATTTTGCCCGCAGCGCGGCTGATCGCGACGCTTTGAGCCTTGCAAAAGACGCTTCGCGCAAAGAAAATCTCAAGGGCGGCGCGAGCGTAAAATTTGCAGGCATGAAATTCGCGAGCGCTTCGGCGAATTCTATGGGCGCGGAAGATAATCGCCTGGGGTTGCGCGGAGAGCAAGGCAGGTTTGCAGGCGGAGTGAGCGGCGGCATAAAATTTGCCGGGGCGGATCTTTCGGAAAGCGGAGAGAATTCTGCTAGCGATTTTGAGGCTAGGCGGCAAAGCAGCGAAACTCGCGCGCAGAATGGATCTAATTTTGCCGGCTCGCAAGAGGGCTTAGGTGGCACTTCTGATCGCGCCGCGGAGGATCTTTACGAATTACGCGGTGAGCGAGATTACCGAGATTTAAGCGCCTTGGGTGCTGAAAATTCCACAAATTCCATAGACTCCGCCGCAATCAATTCCGCAAATTCCAAAAACCTCGCCGCTGCAAAATTTAAAAATCGCACGAATACGCAAAGCCCTGCCGCGTCAAATTCTAAAATTTCGCCCTTTGCGCGATTAAAGAAGTTCTTTTTCCCACGCTCTTTGCGCGAGGATTGCGCGCAGAGTTTCGCCGCGGCGATTATGCGCGTTTGCGAGGGCTTTATTTCGCAGCAATGCGCTCGCGATTTGGGCGGAGCGATGGCTGGGGCGCTTGGCGTGCTAAGTCCGCGATATGACCGCGCGGTGTGGTGCATAGGCGGAGGCGCGCTCATCGCGGCGGCTGCGCTGGCGTGCGAGGGCTGCTTTGAGATGATCTTTGCGGAGCATTATTTTTGGGCACTTGCATGTGGCGTGGCAATCGCTGCTGCGGGGCTGTTGGGCGGTGTGGCGCTGTGGCTGGTAAGCGTAGTGCGGTGCGCTGTAAAAGCTCGTAAAATTCCGCGAGAATATCGCTGCGGCAGAGGAGGCGCGGCGTTTGTTCGCTTTTGCAAAGCTCTGCTCTGCGCCGTTTTAGCTAGCGCAATCTACGGAGGCGCGGCAAATACGGACTATGTGCCGAAAACCGGCGCAGCAGGGCTACTGCAAGGGTGGATGCCTACATTTTTTGAGGACGAAAATTCCACTTCCGCGAGTGATGGCGTAAATTCTGCGGACGAAAATTCTACGGGTGCAAGCTCTAGTGGCTTAGAAAATTCCGTCTCTGGGGCGACTAAGGATTCCGCTGCGATGCAAAAGGATAAAATTTTATATATCCAAAAAAGCATCGGAGTAAAGCAGGACGGGATTTTTGGCGCACGCACGCTAAAAAAGGCGAGGGAGGTTTTGGATCAAAACCTAAGCGGCGTCGATGAAATTTACGAGGCTCTAAAAAACAAAGAGCGGGCGAGAACGAACCCGAACTCTAGCGATCAAACTGCGCCTTAACGATAAATCCGCGCCTTAGGCTTGGCGGGCGATCTTAAAAAATCAAAAAGGACTAAAATGAAAAATAAAATTTTAATTCTAGCGCTTATCGCGACGCTTTCCGCAAATTTCGCGCTAGCCGAAAATTTTGAAATCACCGCAGACGATATAAGCTGGGCTACAAAATCCTGCGATAAGGGCGATATGAAGTTGTGCGGGGCGTTGGCGTAGATTTATAATTATGGCTGGGGCGTGCCGCAAGATCTGCTAAAGGCTGCGCCGTTATACGTCAAAGTTTGCAAAGGCGGCGATGTGGAGTCGTGCGTAAATTTAGGCATTTTGTATCAAAGCGGAGAGGGGATGCCGCGCGATGAGGCGAAGGCGGCGGAGCTGTTTGACAAAGCCTGCGATGACGGGCACGCGATAGGCTGCAGTAACGCAGGCTCTGCGTATATCAGAGGCAGAGGCGTGCGCAAAGACGCTATAAAGGGCGTAGGTTACTATGTGCGCGGTTGCGATATGGATATCGTGGACAGCTGGCTTGCGTGCTTAAATTTAGCGCGTCTTTACGAGGGCGCAGATAATGTTAAAGCCGTGCAGTACTACAAAAAGGCCTGCGAGCTAGGCGGCAAGGATAGATTTATGAGCTCGGTAGCGGAACATGAAAGGGCATGGCAAAGCTCATGCGAAAGCTACGAAAGGCTTAAATAGCCCGCAAATCCATGCTTTGAAGCAGACCCTTGCGCTCGCCGTGGCTACAGAGCAAGAACCATAGCGGATTTCGCATAAATAGTGCAAATCTGAACATCAAGTATCCTGTAGGAGCGGAAACATAACGACGCAAGCTCTTAGCGGGCTCGTATTTTAGGAGGCAAGATAATGACGCTAGCGCTGATCCGCCACGTTACGCCGCTGATCGATCGCGGCGTGTGCGACGCCGCAGAAGCGGCACGGCGCGTAATCCTGTACGATACTACGCAAAGCTTGGCCTTGTATCAAACCGATAAATTTAAAAGCAGCGCCGCATACGAAAAGCTCGCTCGCATAAGCCGAGTATGTTCGTCGCCGCTATCGCGCGATGGCACTAAATTTTTAACCTTCTCCCACGGCTCAATCCCGCCTGCAACCTCTTCAAAAACGCCTGCGATTTCTATATTTTTTACGCTTAAATTTCGCTCGTAAACTACTCTGTCGCGCATTTTTAGCTTCTTTTGTAAAAAGGCGAATTCATACTCTATCTGCCCGCGAGCGACGCTGATTTTAGCCAAATTTCGCTCGTCAAATTCGCCCACCTTAGCGGCATCAAATTTATAGCCGCGAGCGCAGGCCTGCGCATAAACCTCCGCTAGATACGCATTTATTGCCTCTAGCGCGTTTTCGTGCGCGTAAAAGCGGTCAAGCTGCGGGTGATTTTTGTAGCCCTTGGTGAGTCCGGCCAGCACGTTTTTAGCTAGTAGCGCCTCTCGCCAAAGTGCGACTATTCCCTTTGCATTGAGATATTTAAAGCTTATCGTCCAAAGCCTCATTTTTGCCTTTCGTTAAATTTCGTCGTCAAATTCGGCGCGCTTTGCGCCACAGCCTGAGCGGCGATAAATTCGCGCCTTAAATTTGGCCGCGCCCTAGATTAGAGGCTAAATTTTATCTCACCGCACCTCTAAATTTGCCCGCTCATTGCAGTTTGCCCCTGCATAGCACGGGGATCTTTTCTACGACCTCGCCGCCGCTAACGAGGTAGGCGAACTCGTGTAAATTTACGACGGGGCAGATGTGGTTCGGATAAATTTCGAGCCGATCGCCCACGCGCATGGCGTCTCGCAGCGCTCTGTCGTAGATGATCGCGTGCTCGTCGTAAACGCCATTTATCCACACATCCGTGCCCTTTATGCGCCCGAGCCCCGGCGTGGCGGTGAAGCCCTCGGTGCGCCTTTGCTGCGTGAGCCCCTTGGCGCCGACGTCGGTGATGATGCGATCCGCCGTAGGTCTGCTGATGACGGTCGTAAGGATACTCGCCGCATTCATCGAATAATCGCCGTACGCCTGCGCCTGCGAGGCGTCCATAAAGATATAGGTGCCTGGGCGGATCTCGGTGACGCCCTTTAAAATTTCAAAATCGTTGATGAGCGAGGGCGTCGAGCCGATACTAACGACGCTTGCGGGCAGAGCTAGCTCGCGCGCGATATCTGCAAACTCCAGCGTGCGGCGCTGCGCGGTTAGATGGATGCACTCGCATTCGCTCTTATCGGCGGCTTTGTAGGAGTGTCCGTCGTGGGAGAACACGCCGCGGAATTCTATATTTTTGCAGCCTTTTAAAAATTTTATAAACGCCGCGAAATCCTGCTTTTCCACGAAGCCAGAGCGGTTTTCGCCCACTTCGATCTCGGCAAGCACGCGGGCCTTCGTGCCGCTGCGCTCAAAGGCGCGCTCTATTAGATGCGCCTGCTCTATGCTATCGATGCCGAAGCTTAAGTTTATCCCTGCGCGCAAAAGCGCGATGATGCGCTGAAATTTCGGCTCGCCAACGATCTCGTTTGCGATAAATATATCTTTTAGCCCGTTTGCCGCCATGATCTCGGCTTCGCCCGTTTTGGCGACCGTGATGCCAGCAGCGCCGATGCTTTTTTGCAGCTTCGCGAAATAGGGCATTTTGTGCGTTTTGGTGTGCGGCCGCAGGCTCACGCCCGCGGCGTCCGCGTAGCTTTGCATCTTTTGCAGGTTGCAAAGCACAATTTCGCGATCAATCAGCAGCGCCGGCGTGTCGATCTCCGATACCTTCATAAGCTTCCTCCTTGTTAAATTTACGAAATTTTAATGCAGCCGCGCTTAGTAGCTGCGCCCGTTTTGCGGCGGCGAAATTTTAAAATTTAGCGCGGCTTGCGAAAGGCGGAATTTAGCTGTCATTTGCAAAGGGCGAAATTTGCGCGCTTCTCGCAAAATATGGAATTTGCGCGCCGTAAATTTAGCTTCGTCTGCGAAATAGCGGTTTGCTCGCTGCAAATTCGGCGCCCTTCGTGAAGCGTCTGAATTTAGCGAGCAAATTTATATTTCCGCACCGCTGCCCGTGTTTTACTAAAGCTCATTTTGCGCTACCGTCTGTGTTTTTGCGCTGAATATTTAGCGCAAAAGCTCGTTTTAACGGCGGCGCTTCATTTCTAGCGCGCCTCGCCTCGCGATTTGCTATTTTTTGTCTTTAAGCACCTTGTCGCGCCATTTCGAGTTTGCTTTATTGTCGGTCGCTACGTCTTTGGATATCTCGGCTGCTGCTTCGAAATTTTTGCTTACACCCTCTTTAGAATTCTCGTATTTTAGGGCGTTTTCGCTTTTGATGCCGATGCTTTGCGCTTCGCTTGCGGCGTCGATATTAGCGCCCAAAAAGATAAACTCCCAGTCGTATTTTTCCTGCTTGTCGCTAATCATCTTTTTGATCTGCGCTTTGGAGTATTCGCGGCTTGAGTTCTCCTGCCCGTCGGTGATGATGACGAAAAGCACGCGATTGTTTTTGGCATAGATGTCGGGCACTCGCTCGATACGCGCTATCGTGCTGCCGACCGCGTCCAGTAGCGCGGTGTTGCCGCCGGCGTAGTACTCTTTGGACGTTAGGTTTTCGACCTTCTTAAGCGGCGTGCGGTCGTGGATGACATTAAATTTCGTATCGAAAAGCACGGTCGTGACGCTGGCGTCGATGCCCTCTTTGCGCTCCTTTTCTATCATCGAGTTAAATCCACCGATCGTATCGCTCTCAAGCCCGCTCATCGAGCCCGATTTGTCTAAGATCAGCACCAATTCTAGGTGATTTACGCCGTCTTTATGATCGGGCGGCGTGGCGAGCTCTACGCTTTTGGCAAACAATATGCCCGCAAGTACGGCAACAAGAAAGATGATTTTTTTCATAGGGGCTCCTTTGTTAAAATTTCATTATTTTACTATTGTATCGCTTAATCAATGAAATTTTATCGCTAAAGCTTCTCCGCACGCCTCTGCTGGGTAAATTTTAATACGAAATTTTGTCGTGGAATTTTAACGTATCCTTGCGCACGGCGCCGCAAAATTCCGCGCGATATAGAATTATGCGCGGCGCAGAATTTCACCGCGAAATTTTAAGGCACAGAATTTTATGCGATATGGAATTTCGCGTGCAAATTTATGCGGCACGGGATTTTACGACGCAAAATTCCACGTGGCGTGGAATTTATGGAATTTACGCCGCCGCAAAATCAAACATCTGCGGATCTGCTCCGTTTTGCGCTGAGGTAGCTTCCGATCTCGCTTATCAAAACGCCAGATAAGATTAGCGCCGCGCCTAAAATTTGCATCGCGCTTAGCCTCTCGCCGCCCACGAATACGCCCATAATGCCCGCCGTTACGGGCTCTAGCGTGAAAAACAGAGCGGTTTTTACGGGCGTCGTGTATTTTTGCATCAAAGCCTGCGCAAAAAAGCCAAAAACCGTTCCCAGCAGGCAGATTACCGCCATCGCGACGAAAAAGCTTCTATCCATCACCGGCACGATGCTTACTTTTTCAAAAAAGATCGCCGCGAAGCAGCAAAGCGCGCTTAAGCAGAGGATCTGTACGTAGGCGATGCCCGCTACGTCGCAGCTTTGAACGAAGCGGTTGGTCAGCACGATGTGAAACGAATACGCGCACGCGCAGACTAGCGCCAGCGCTTCGCCCTTGCCCAGGCCTAGCTGCGTGTCGCCGATGAGATAGAGCCCAGCGATCGCAAGCGCGATGCCCGCGTAGGCGTAGGAGTAAATTTTGTGCCTAAACAGCGCCGCGGCTATGAAGGGTACGAGCGCGACGTTTAGACCGATGATGAAGGCTACGGAGGAGCTTTGCGCAAATTTAAAGGCGAAGGTCTGCGACGTAAAGCCTGCGAATAAAAACAGGCTAAGCACCGCGCCGTGCTTGATCTCGCGCGAAGTTATGGCTTTGAGCTTCGGGAAAAATATCGCGCCTGCGATGATGCTCGCGGCGAAAAAGCGCCAAAATAGCAGCACGAAGACGTTGTTGCTCGCAAGTGCCTGCGAGGTGGGCAGATACCCGAGCCCAAAAGCGATCGCCACGAAGACCATTCCGATGTCGGCTCTGAATTCCAAACTTTTATTCATCTGCGTCCTTTTTGAAAATTTAAAGTCGTAATTTTACGAAATTTTAGGTAAAAAATAGGCTAAATTTTGACGATTTTGACGGAGAGGTTTGGAATTTTGGTTTTTAAAATCGCGAGTTAAATTTTAGCGCCCGGCTCGTTTTAAGCTTTCGGTTCGTCTTTTTAGGCTAGCGCCCGGTTCGCCTTCTTGGGCTTACGCGCACTTGTTCGCGCGATCATTGCGCCGCTTCGCTACGCGTACATTTTACGGCTGCTACTCGCGCGATCACTACGCCGCCTTGCTACGGCTTGTCATAAATTTCATAGCTATTGCTCGCGCGTGGATAAATTTAAAATTTAATCGCCCGCGCCCTCTTTGTCGTTTTTTGAAATTTCTATGTTTACGTGCCCATTCGCGCCTTTTAAACTTATAGTTTTTCTGAGCGTGGATTTAAGGGGAATCTTTGCCTCTTTTGATTTCATCATCTTATAGCGCCTCTTTCTTATCTCTGCTTCAATAAATTTTATATCTTGCTGTGCGTATGGAAACGAGAGCGTGAAATTTTTTCCGCTTTGCCCGTCTTCTACTATCAAAATCGGCATCTCACCCCTCATCCCTTTCTCCGTAAGGGCGTTTTCTATATCGATCTTTGTGCTAAATTTAAACGATAAAAATCTCCACTCTTTCCTTACGGTGCGGCTGTCTATGATGACGCCCTTTTCGGATAACGGCAGTATGGCAATTAGCATCATTGCAAGACCCATCGCGATCACAAGTGTGGTCTCGCCACTGCCTCTTTGTATATACCCGCCTACGCATAAAGGGTCGTTTGTATCAAAGCATGCAACTTTACCCCTGCCTTTTGTTGTTTTTATCCAAGGCTCATCAAACGCTACCAGCGAACCCCAGGATAAAAATAGCACGATAAGTATAGTTTTTGCTATGGGGCTAGGATGTATGAGCCAGGCGCCCTTTTGCACGGTTTTATAAGAGGCTTTGCTTTTAAAAACCATGCTTTTTAAAATAGCAAGCCCAAACAGTAAAAGATTTATGCCGAATATCAAATATAAAAATATCATGCCGCCGCCTTAAATTTAGATATTTTTAGCGTTAAATTAAGCTCAAGCATTTTGCTCGGCTGCTTTAGCTTTTGAAATTTCAGCGAGCTTTTCTAATATAAAATTTTGCAAAAAATCTATATCCTTTTGTGCATACAAATATCCCGCCCCGAATTTAACACCGCTAATTTTGCCTCGTATGCTGATTATTTTTACGCCTCTTATAAACCATGTGGCGTAGTTCATCTCATCAAAGTATATCTTTTCCGTATGCCTAAACGGCAGAACTTCCCATTCTTTGCAGATGCCGCTTTTATCTATTCTAATTCCTTTTTGAATTAGCACGATAAAGGAAAAAAGTATGGCGCAGACAGATATGATTTTGCCGAGTATTAGTCTGGGCTCGCTTATTTGCAGATATCCATCCACACATCTGGGATCGCCTTCTTCGAAGCATCTTAAATTTATGCCTGCCGCTTTGTACTCTTGCGAGCAAATTTTATCGTGGGTGTAAAAGCAGGGTATCGGCTCGCCGTTATGTTTTGCTACGTGCGAGCTGGATAGAGTGACTACGCCGAAGCTTAGGAATATTATAAACATCTGCATTTTTAAAAGCGGATCGGTGGAGATAAACAGAGTTCCGTGATCTACGGTTTTGAATGATCTGTTTTTATCAAGCAATGAAACAAGAAGGCAAAAGCCTATCGTAACATAAAGGATTATCGTAGCAAACTCGACACTATACTTTGCGACATAATGATGACCTCGCTTTTTGGATTACGCAAGCTCGCGTCTTTGGCAATTTTAGCGCAAAATTTCTAAATTTACGAGATTCTAAGCGCGCTTTTTATAAATTTGAGATTAGAATTTTATCTCACCGGTGTTATTTTGCCGCGCGAAAGGCGGATTAAATTTTTAGCTTTTAGATCTTGCAGCACGCGGTTTATGACGTTGCGCGAGGTACCTAGGCGCTATTGTGATATCATAACACGCCTTAAAATTTCGCAGCCTAAATCTTAATGATAATTATCTAAATATTTAAAATCGCACAATATAATTGCGAACCTCAATCAAATAAAGATTAAATTTATCTCGCAAGGATCTGCAATGAGCTCGCTTTTGAAGCGCAATAAAATTTTGTTTAACGTCCATCTTATTTTATCGATCGTTTTTTCTATCCCGCTGCTTATCATTGGCGTTACGGGCGCGATTTTGTCGTATCAGCACGAGCTTGAGGCGCTAATAAACGCGGGCTCTAAAAAGGTCGAAAAAACGGGCGAAATGCAAAGCGTGGAGAAAATCCTGCAAAGCTTTAGTGAGCAAACGGGCGTTAAGCAGCCCGTAAGGCTCGTCGTGCCCAAAAGCGATGACGAAGCCTTCGTCATTTACGCAAACAGAAATGATGCGTATCTGGTCGATCCATACACCGCGCAGATCATCGGCAAGGATCGCGGCACGGGCTTTGTGCTAACGGTAATGGCGTTGCATCGAAATTTAGGCCTAGCGCTAAGCGGCAATAAAACCGCGGCCGAGGTCGGCAAACAGATCGTAGGCGCGAGCGCCACAGCGATGATACTGCTCGTAATAAGTGGCGTATGGCTGCATTTCCCAAGGCTTAGGCGTAAATTTATCGAGGCAATAAAGCCAAATTTTAAACTCAAAAAATACGCTCTTTTTTACAATCTACACACGAGTCTAGGTTCGCTTAGTGCAGTGATTTACCTACTTATCTGCCTAACCGGGCTTAACTGGTCGTACGGCTGGTATAACGACGCGGTGATGAAGCTTTTTGTAAGCTCGCAAAATTTGCCGCAAGCTAGCGCACCTAAAGCCGCCGCAGCTTCTAAAGATCACGCCGCACCTGCTAAAGAGGAGGGTAAAAAGCCCGCTACGTATAAATTTAGCGACGCGCAGAGGGCTTATGAGATATTCAGATCAAGCGGCATAGAGTATAAAGAATTTACCCTAATGCTCGCAGCCGGAGATAAGATCGGCGTCAGATACTACGAGCCCGATGCGCCCGCTACAGCCCGTCCAAAAGGCGCGAGCGTGAAGCTAAAGGAGGGAAAGATCGCGGAGCAGAAGCAGACGGAGGGTATCACCGTGGGCGAGTTTAAAGATGCGAACTATCAGCTTCACACAGGGTATTTTTTAGGGCTCGCGGGTAAAATTTTATGGTCGCTCGTTTCGCTTTGTATGGCGCTTTTTATCTTTAGCGGCTTTTATATGACGGCAAAAAGGGCGTTTAAGTCAAAAAAACCTAGCTAAATTTTACCCTCTCGGCAAGAGGTGCGACGAGCGGCGCAAGAGAGCCGAATACCTACGAAGCATTGAGATGAAATTTTCCGAAGCGGATCAAGAAAAGCCCTGATTTAACGATATTTGAGGCATACTAAAATTATCGCAGATTAAGTCTATGTGAGGTATATTGCGGAAAATTTTAGGAGCAAAATTTGAAAACGAGATATTATCTGTGCTTGGTCTGCATCATAATGATATGCGCTTTGTGCGCGATACTTTCGATTATCGCGGAGTATAAATACCCAAATTCAGCCGAAAAAATTGAAACCGATCCGTATGAGTGGGTATGCGATCTAGATGGCAATCTTACGGATATACAGCTTAAGGATAGAGCGTTAAAGTGTATGCTTAAAAAGACCTATAAATCTATAAATATTTCAGCGGAGGAATTCCGTAATATGGAAAGAAAAATAAAGAAGCAATACGGTAAAGTAGACGATGAATTTTATAATTTTTATAGCGGGTTGGCGGAAAGATGCGGTGGAAATAATCGTCCAGATAAAGCTTGCGAATTTTTCATTGTAGATGACAATATAAATTTAGAATATTTTATGGGTTTGGGAGACAGGGCTTGCAACGGTAAACAAGCCGTAGCAAATTTCAAAGATTTTGTAAATATGTCCATGCTCAAAGGCGAAGTTGTTTACCCCTGGGAAAATAATAATAGTTTAATCTTGTCGGATGGAAATTTAAAATACAAATTATATTTTAGCGGATTAGAAAATGATAAACATGTATTTGATATGTTATTTACGGAAAAATATTTTTAAATGAAATTAATCCTAAAATATACGACCACAAATATCCTAATGATAAAATTTTTTCTATTCCAACCGACATGCTATTTTTTGATATGTATGTAAGCCTAATAGATAAAAAATACGATAACTTTTGTAATTTATATAACTTTAAAAAGAAAGATATAAAACCGTATAAAACATTTTTTGAGTTAGAAGGTAGAAAATATAGTCGGTATGCTTTTTATCTAGGTATTTTTGATGAAAATTATACATATAAATACGATATAAAAGATAATTTGAAGATAATTTGCTGGGTGTGGAGCAAGGATATTATTGCGATGAAAAAACCAAAGAGATAAAACGAGAGCAATAAAATAGAATTTATAAAATTTACCCGCCACGACTGCTTAAAATCCCATATTTAGCGCTATTTGCTCCTTGCGCCTCGAGTGATCATCAAGGACTGTTCGTAGAAAATTAGCAGCGTTATTGAAACGCCCGTGCCGAGCGCCAGCGAGATCGAGACCGTGGCGAGGGCGTTGTCGAAAAACGAGATGAGGTGGGCGAGCTTCTGCTGCGCGCCCGCGGCTTTGATATAAGAAAACAGCGCTAAAACCGTCTTGTAAGCGTAGATGCCGGGGATCATCGGAAGCAGCGCGGGAAAGGCGATGATCTCTGCGGGCACTTTGAGGCGCTTGGCGCAGAGCATCCCTAAAACGCCGATCAGAAACGACGCAAAAAGCGTCGCGGCGGCGATCGAGAAAATTTGGCTTTGAATCAGCAAAAACCTGCACGAATGCGCAACCGCCGCAAGCAGCGCCGAGAAAATAAGCGTCTTTTTTGGCGGCATGCACGCATACGCAAACCCCAGCCCCGCCGCAGCGGCAAAGCAGGCGTCCTTAAATACCGAAAGCGCTATATCAAACATTTACAAGCCCCAAATTTGAGATGCTAAGCGTCAGAAAGAGCCCGATTGCGATGCAGATGATCAAAAGCCCCGTGTTTAGCCCTCTGCTGATGCCTACGAGCATATTTTCGTTTAGGATGTCAAATACCGAGTTGATCAGCCAGACGCCCGGGATCAAAAAGAGTATGCTCGATCCCACGGCTACGTCGGGCGTGGCGTTAAGCCCGTAGCGAGCGCCTAGCGAGACGATGAAGGAGACTGCGAACGAAACCGCGATGTATTGGATTTTTAGGTTGATTTTAAGCTTGCTAAGCAGATAGCGGGCGCAAATTCCAAAAGCCGTAGCCGCAAAAACTAACGCCATCGCACCGCCGTCGCCGCCGAAAAGCTCGCAGAATGCGGCATTTGCGACGCTGAGCAAAACGAGAGTTTTGGCAAAGCTTTTCTTCTGCGAGGCTAAAATTTCGGCAAATGAGGCTCTGGCGCGCGCAAGGGGGATTTTTTCGTCGTAAATTTCCCAGCTAAGCGCGCTTAGCTCCGAGATCAGATCGAAGCTGATCTGCGCCGCAGCGCCCGTTTTGACGTAGGTGCGGCGGATAGAGTTGTCCGCAGGATCCATCACGCTGATGATGAAGTGGCGCACAAAGATCATCAAGCTAGCCTCATAGTCGTAAGCGTCCGCTATCCTGCGCACGCAGTGCTCTATACGCGCGGTGTAAGTGCCGATACTAAGCATCTTGGCGGTGTATTCGCTAAGAAAATTGGTGAGCTCTTGGATTTGCGGTCTCGCCGCTTCTGCTTCTTTTGCTGCCGCCATTTCTGTTGTCATTATTTCCTCCGCTACCCTTGTAATCTCAATATCGTTTTGCGCTGTTTTCGTCGTTTTTACTTCTACGACGCTCGTTGTAGCTTCCTGTTTTTGCGGCGCCCGCCATCGTTTTTGATGTCGCTATGATGTCCGCCGTCGCGGAATTTTTATTTTTAAAATTTAATGAAGCGGTAGCGCCCGTGGAGGAATTCTCGCTATCTAAATTTGACATGGAGGCGATACCTATGGCGGCAAAGCTTTGGTTGCTTAAATTTTGATCGTTTAAATTTAACGTCGCCGCAGAATTTTCATCGCTCAAATTTAACTCGCAGTCCGAGCTTTGCTCGCTTAAATTTAAACTTTCGGCATCCTCGCAAGATCCGCTAAATTTAGAATTTTCCCTGCTCACGGCTTACCTCAAGCTGATTAGATCGAGCGGGTTGATGTGGTAGTTCTGCTGCGTCACCTCAAAGGTCAGATCCGAGCCGATGCGCCCGATGATGTAGCCCTTTTTGACGTTGGAGCCGACGCGCACGGTAGGCGGGATCTGATTTAGATGCGCGTAGATCGTGTGGATGCCGCCGCTGTGCTCTAGGATCACGACCTTATCTAGCACGGCGGTTTCTTTGGCAAAGACCACTTTGCCTGGCAGCACCGCCTTAACCTGCGTGTCGCCGCTATTTGAGCCGAGCACGATATTTTCGTTGAAAAGCTTGATGTTATACACGGGATCGTTGTAATTGCCGAATTTCCGCTTCAAATACGCGCTGTTCAGAGGCGCCGCGGTCTTGGCTCCGCTGTATTTTTTAACGCGCGAGGACTGATAGCTCGAGCCGTACTGCTTGACCTTTTGGTTGATCTTACTTACGCGCTCATCCGCTGGCTCGCTCACTTCGGGCTCGGGCTCAAGAGGCGGCGCAGGCTCGGGCTTGCCTGCCTTTTTTGCCGCCGCCTTTGCTTTGGCGTACTCTTTTTCGCGCGCCTGGCGCTCCTTTTGCTTCTGCGCTTCAAGCTTTGCTTGGCGCGTCGCTTCCTCCTTCTGCGCTTTGGCTTTTTCCTCGGCGTCGTCGATGATCTTAAGCTCCTGCAGGGTCTTAGATATGGCGTCTTGCTCGTCGTTTATCTTCTCTAGTCTCGCGATGTAGTCCTCTTTGTCCTTTTTCATCTGCGCGAGCTTTTCTTTTTGGGTGGTTTGCTTGGCGTTAAGCTCGGTTTTTTTCTTATCGTAGCCCGCCATGCTTGCCTGGATCGATTTGATCTTTTTGTTCTGCTCGTTGATAAAATTTTGATTATTTTCGTAGTCTTTGATCAGTCCTTTCAGCTCGTCGTTCATAACGACGCCGAGCCCCTCTAAAATTTCGCTAGCCATGATAGAATCGGGCGTGGTGGTGGAATTTACGTCGGTGATGAGATCAAACGATAGCTCTTGCGAGATCACGCTTGCGATCTTGCTTTCCAGATCGTTTTGCACGCTAAGAAGCGTGACGTTTTGGCTATTGAGCTTTTCAAGCTCCTGTGCTTCGGCAGCGTATTGATCCTTTAAGCCCTCGATCGCGTCGCTTAGCTGCTTGATCTCGCCTTCGCGCTTTTTAAAGCCCTCCTGCTCCTTTACGATCTGGCCTGCGATCTCGTCGATCTTTTGCGAGAGTTGCATCCCCTCCTTTTGCGAGCTTTTGAGCTCTTGGCCCGCTTTGGCGATCTTATCTTTCGTGCTCTGCTGCTTTGCGGGCGCGGCATAAGTAAGAGCCGCGGCGAGCCCCAGCGTAAGAAGCGGCGCTAAAAAAGTCCTTTTCATGCTCGTTTGTTTCCGATTTGCAGCATCACAAAACTTACCGCGATGATAGATAGCGCTAAAGCCACGCCTAAAAGGATCAGCGCGTCGTAAGGCAGCACTATGGCGGTGCGCAGATCGCCGATATCCTTAAGCGTGGTCGAAAACACTTCCCAAGAAGGAAGCGCTATGTAAAAGCAGGTCACGATCAGCGTGGCGATGAAGGAGTCTATTATCGCCATTCGGTAGAGCTTGCCGCTTTTTATCAGAAACGACGCACCGAAAAGCTCCATGATCTCTATGCGCTCTTTGTGTTCGTAAACCCAGATACGCATCTGGCGGTGAATTAACATCACGCCTAAAAGCACGATGAGAAACGCAAAGCCGTAAACGAGGCTTTTGATAAGCAGTAAAATTTTAAAAATTTCATCGTGGGTCTTTTTAAAAATTTCAACTCGCGTGAGCGAGCCTATGGATTTTAGATCCTGCTCGATTTTGGCAAGCTGCGCGGCGTCGGGGAAGCTTTCAAGCTTGACGCTATAAAATTTAGGCAAATTTTTGCTAAGCTCGGCAAAGGCGTTTTGTGAAATTTTACCTTTCAGTCGCTCGGTGATACCCGCTGTGGAAATTTCGCTAATCGAGCTGATCTTCGGCACCGCTTTTTGCGCGTCTTGCAGGCTGAGCGAGGTTTTGGAGACTAGCACGATGTTGTATTCGTTTTGGATCGAGCGCTCGTAGCTTTTGGTTAGGTTACTCATAAAAATTCCAAACTGCACCGAAAAAAGCAGCGCGACGAGCGAAAAGATCACGCCGAAATGGGTTTTAATCGATTTCATTTACTTTAGCGTCCTTAATCTCAAAATGTCGGTGCCTAAAACGAAGCGTAGAGGGCATTTTGTGCGTCACGATAACGACGCAGGCGTTCCACGACTCGCACGCCGAGCGCAGCAAATTCCAAATAATGGCGCTGGAGTAGTCGTCCAAATTTCCCGTAGGCTCGTCGCACAGCAGCAGGCGCGGATTATGCGCCATCGCACGCGCCAAAGCCACTCGCTGCTGCTCGCCGCCGCTAAGCTCTAGCGGATACTTGCCCATCTTGTGTCCGAGCTCGACGTGGCGCAGTAGCTTTTTGGCTTGGTCTTGGCAGACCTGCTGATTGTAGCCCATTATCATTAACGGAAGCATTATGTTGCGCTCGATCGTCCATTCGTTGATCAGGCGGTAGTTTTGAAATATAATGCCGATGCGCTGGCGCAGGGTCCGCAGATCGGAGTTTGTAATGCCCTTTAGATCGCACAGGCAGACGTTTAGTTCGCCGCCGATGATGTCGATGCCGCCGTAGAAGGACTTAAGCAGCGTGGATTTGCCGCTTCCGCTCTTGCCCGTGATGATGACGAAATCCTTCGCGCCGATGCCGAAGCTCGCGTCTTGGATGACTGCGCCCGCCTTTTCGTAACCTAGCGTGAGGCCCGCTGCGGTGATGATGTTGTAATCGTCCGTTATCTCTGCCATTGTGAAAATATCTCCGAAATTTTTTGATGTGCCGCGTGGTTTTCGCGCGTAGGAAGCGGGCGGCGGATGAAGTAGCGCGTACCGCTTGCATTTGCGCGGATGAAACACTGCTGCGGAAAGTCGAATGCCCCGAGCGAAAGCAGGATTAGCACGTCTTGCGGCTCGGCAACGCACGGCTTGCTTTGCCATTCGTTTTGCTGCTCGGTGCAGCACGGCTTGCTTTGCTGTTTATCTTGCTGCTCGGCACGATTTAATTTGCCTTGGTGTTCGGCTTGTAGCTCGTCATGGCTTGGCTCGCTTCGGCGCCCGACTTGCGACTTGATAGCGTAGTTTAACTTATTTTGTAATTCAGCCTGCTGTTCGACAGCGTGGTTTAGCTCGTTTTTTAGTTCGGCTTGCGACTCATTTTTGCAAGATACGGCGCTTATGTTTAATGCCGCGTTTGCTTCGTCTGCGCGGGTTGCTGCGAACGAACCGCCTGCATTCGGTGCATTGCTTGCATCTATTGCGCCGATCGTTGTGGGTGTATTGCCTGTGCCCATCGCGTCGATAGTTGCGAGCACGCCATCCGTGCCGCTAGAATTTAGCGCGTTGCTTGCGTCGATAGTTGCGAGCGGGATATTTGCGTTTAGTGCATCGCTTGCGGCTGCTGCGCTGTTTATCTGCGTGCCTTGCTTTGTCGCGATCTGCTCGCAGGCTAAAGCGCGCTTTTTGCCAGAGGCAGTGCGGCTAAATTTAGCGCTTACCGCGATATTTGCCGAAACATCGTCCGTTAAATTTACGTCGTTTGAGCCCGAGCAATTTTGATTTAAATTTGCACTCTCTTTTGCGCTGGTTTCATTTGTGCAATTTGTATTTGGCGCGGCGCTCGCTTTTTTTAGAATTTGCGCAGCGTTCGCGCAAGCTGAAATTTTATCGCCCGCTGTCGTAGCTAAAATTTTGCCGCAGTCTACCGAAATTTCATCCGTGCTTGCGCGCTCGGTTAAATTTCCGCCGCGCGTCGCATCTAAATTTATAGCCTCGTCGTTCATCGCTTTGCTCGCGCCGCTTAAATTCACGCCGTCCGCCGCGCAAGCCCCGCCCGCGCTTAAGCTTTTTTGCGCGTCAAAGTAAAAAATTTCCTCAAAATGTACGAAAAAATCCTCGCCTTTGAAGGTGAAATTTTTAAAATTTCGCGCGATTGCCGCTGCGTCAAATTTTAAAAATTCCATCTCAAACCGCCGCGGCTCGGCCTGGCCCGCGGTTTTATTCTCGTAGATCAGATCGTAGATGTCCTTATCCATTTTGCGCCATCTATCCTCGTATTTGCTCGCTACGGCGGCGTCGCGGTTTTTGAAGTGCGAAATTTCGCCCGCTTTGCGCTGAACGCAGGGCGAGAGCTTTTGCATTGCGTAGAGGAAGTACTCCTTGCTGTCGGTGCGAAGCTCGAAGCGGCCGCCGCGCCCGAGCGTGCGTGCGATCTGCGAGGCGAACTCGTCGCTTATGACGCGGCGGTGCGGCGCGTCGTCCCACGGCACGGGGAAGTGCAAAAATACGCGCTGTAGGCAACCTGCGGGAAGCAGGCTCAGCAAAACCCGCGCGTCGGTGGCTATGAGAGCGATGTTTTGCAGCCCCTCGCGGATCGCTAGCTTTGCGACCTGTTCGATCGCGGGCTTGTAAATTTCGATACCGATTAGTAGTGCGTCTTGATTTGAGCGCGCTTGATGAAGCAGGTGTCTGCCCGAGCCGAAGCCGATCTCGATGAAAATTTTATTAAATTTAGAGCTTTTTACGAGGGATAAAATTTCATTCTCGTCCAAAATTAGCGGCGTTTTTTCGGTAAGCGAGCTGTCTTTGTAAGCAAACGCCTGCGAGATGATCGGCCCGCAGAAGCGCTCTTTAAAAATTTCGAGCGCTCGCTGCAGATGACCGATCTTGGCGGGCTTGGTGATCTTTTCGCCCTTTACTATCACCTTGTCGCCGCTGGGCTTAACGATGATAAAAAACTCGCTATCAAAGCTTTTGGTTCGCACGAGCGTCAGGTTTCTGCCGCGCGCCGTTTCTAAAAATTCGGTCTCGCCGAGCTTAATCGGCAGCCGCGGCAGGCTCACGCTGCGGGTTATGAAATTTGGCAAACTTTATTCTGCCTGCGCTGCGGCAATGACTGCACTAGGCTTGGACAGCTCTCCGCTTTCGGTTTTGACGGTGATGCGGTATTCGTATCCTTCGCCGTAATCGATATTGTCGATATATTCAGCACTAAGTCTGCCGCGAACCTCTTTAATCGTGCTCCACGACTCGCCTCCTTTGGGACGGCGCTCGATTAGATAGGAGCTTACGCGAAGATCCGGATGCGGGCGCCAGATGATCTTAACGCGGCCCGGAAGTCCGTAGATCGCCTGCGCAAACGGCACGGACTCTAGCATTTTCGCGGTACTTGCGATAGCGACCGGAGAAGGAGCCGAAACACCCTTGGCGCCGTATGTGCGCACGGTGTATTTATACGAAGTGCCCGGCTGCAGCCTCGTATCTACGTAGTGAGTGGAGTATGGATCTGTGATGGTGGCGATCTTTTTGGCTTCGCCGCCGCTTGCAGGCGCGCGATAAACGATAAAGCCTAACACGGCGGTATTTGAGTCGTATCTAGGCCACTCAAGCCCGATCTCATCGTCGCTCGCGATCGTCCTGATCCCCTCTACGCGCGGAAGGCTCTCGTCGCTTGCACTAGGCGCGCTAGACATAGCGCAACCACCCGCTAGTATCGCTAAAGTAGCGCTCAACGTTAGTCGGTAAAATTTTTTCATAAATTTCATCCTTTACCTTTTGATTTGTCGTAAAATTTAGAAATTCGCTCGGCAAGCCCGCGCATATTTTCACCTCTTTGCCGCTTCGCGGATGGATGAAATAGAGCAAATAGGCATGGAGCAAAATCCTGCTAATTTTAGCGTTTTCGCTCTTAAATCCGTATAAATGATCGCCCAAAATGTGCCGATTTATCGAGCTTAAATGCACGCGGATCTGATGCGTGCGACCCGTGAAGAGCTTTGCCGCGACGAGATTGAAGTTCTTTAGACTTATCGGTGGCAGAATTTGGTTTTGAGCGGGATTTTTAAAATTTAAAGCCTTATTCTCGGTGAGACGGGCGGCTAGGATTTGAGCCGCGCTCATATCGGCGGTTAGAATTTTATCCTCGCTATCTACGAGATTGTTTGGAATTTTACCTGCGCTATCCGCGCGGCTGCTTGGAATTTTATCTACGCTTTGGATCGGAATTTTATCCGCGCTCCGCATGCAATTATTTGAGATTTCGTCCGCGTTGTCCGTGACCGCGTAGTCGTTTAAAATTTCATCCATGCTCGCGTTCTTGCTCGCGCTTGCGTCGGTAGTCGAAATTTTATCTGCGCCTGCAGTTGGGTCTGCATTTAAAATTTCATTCCCGCGCGCGCTTACGTCGGTCGCTAAAATTTTACTCATATCTGCGTCCCTGCTAGCGTTTAAAATTTTATCTCCGCCCGCATACATAGCCGAAATTTTGCTCGTGCTCGTAGCTACGTCTGAAATTTTATCGGTAGCCGAAATTTTACCCGCGGCACCTGTTGAAATTTTGTTTGCAGCTAAAGTCGCGCTTGCACCTGCGTTCGCGGCTGAAATTTTATCCGTGCCTGCGTTCTTGCCCGCAGCCGTACCATCGCCTGCGCTCGTACTTGAAATTTCATTGCTCTTTTCGGCGGAGTTTTGAAGTTCCGTTAGTTCCGCTCCGCTTAAAATTTCATAAAACGCGCTCTTTGCGCTGCGTCCGCCGGGCACGATCCCCATTTTTAGGCGGTTTGCAGGGTTGCGAGCGATCGGGCGCTCGATTACGCAGGGCTGCTTCAGCGGCAGGTCGATGAGCGCGAGGTATATCCGCCCCATGCTTTTATCGCTTAGCTGCGCCGAGAGCGCGGCGTGCGCGGCGTTGTTTTTGGCGACGAGCAGGGCGCCGCTGGTGAGTTTGTCCAGACGGTGCACGATGCCCGCGCGAAGCTCTCCGCCGAGCGTGGAAAGTAGATAGCCGCGAGACTTGAGCCAGTCCACGAGCGTGGGCTCTTTAACGCTTGCGGCGGGATGGACGGTAAGGCCTGCGGGCTTATTTACCACGAGCAGATCCTCGTCCTCGTATAAAATTTCAATGTCGAAATCTAGCCTCTCCTCGCTTGTTTGCTGCAGCGCAGGCGCGGGGTAGTCGATGTGTACGAGCTCGCCTGCGGATAGCTTGTAGCCGGGCTTAGTTTGCACCGCGCCGTTCACTTTGACCGCTGCGGATTTGATCAGGCTTGATATTTGGTTGCGCGAAATTCCAAGCTGCGAGCTTAAAAAAATGTCGAGCCTTTCGCTGCATTGTGCTATTAGATTATCCAAATTTATACCTTTTTTGGCTATTCTTACGTCAAAATTTTAATTAGGATTAAGCGTTGTTTAAAATTGACAAAAAGATTTTAGCATATTTTGATTTCATTCAACCTTTTTTGATCGTGCCGATAGTGGTTTTTTCATACGTTTTAATAAGCGAGGCAAACGACGTGCTGTCCTCGAAGCAGGTGGTTTATTTCGGCGTAGGATTTGCCGTTTTTACGCTGTTTTTTCTCTTTCCGATACGCAAATTTTTATATTTGATCCCGATATTTTATTGGATCAATATCATATTGCTGCTCAGCGTCGATTTTTTCGGCGTTAGTAAGCTAGGAGCTAGGCGCTGGCTGGAGATTCCTTTCGTGCATTTTACGCTGCAGCCCAGCGAGGTGATGAAGCCCGCGTTTATCCTGATGCTGATGTATCTGATACACAAAAATCCGCCGCCTAAAAACGGCTATGGGCTTAAGGATTTTTTGCGCCTAAGCTTTTACATACTTCTACCTTTCGTTTTGATCGCTAAAGAGCCCGATCTAGGTACCGCCGCGATACTTTTTTTGACGGGATTTGCGATCCTTTTCATCATCGGCGTGGATAAAAAAATTTGGCTTACGCTGATCATCGTTTTTGTGGCCAGCTCGCCGATTTTGTACGAAAACATGCACGATTATCAAAAAAAGCGCATCGCCGATTTTATCAGCGAGGAGCCCAATTACCAGGTCAAGCAGGCGATCATCGCTATCGGAAACGGCGGCATCTACGGCAAGGATAGAGATGAAGCGACGCAGACGCACTTTAAATTCTTGCCGATTGCGACGAGCGATTTTATCTTCGCTTATACGATCGAGCGCTTCGGCTTCGTGGGGGCTGCCGCGCTGATCGCACTGTATGCGCTGCTGATACTGCATCTGCTGAGTCTGAACTACGATTTTAAAAGCGATTATCTGATACGGGTCTTTACGAGCGCGCTTGCCTCGCTCATTTTCATCTACACGGGCGTTAATATCTCGATGGTGGTGGGCTTCGCGCCCGTCGTGGGCGTGCCGCTGCCGTTTTTCAGCTACGGCGGCAGCAGCTTCATCACCTTTATGATCCTCTTTGGAATTTTACAAAATTTGCTGACGTTTAGGATGAAGGATAACTACAAGACCTACAAGATCAGGATGTAAATTTGGCGTCGCGCGAGCAGGGCAAAGCGCTACAAAATCACGCCGATACCGAGCGTAAAGACCACCGCGAAAAAGGCGTATGTAAAGGCAAATTCCAAAGTTTGCGAATTAAAAAATCCGTAGTACAAAACGCTCGTGAAAAATCCGCCCACGAAGGCTACGGCAAAGATCCCGATCCGCGCTGTGACTGGCTTTGCGCCGCAAAATTTGTATAGGTAAAAAACCCCGCAGAAGCTGATCGCAAACCAGATCATCGCAGGCACCGGCCCGCTTATGCCTATCATGCCGAAAAGATTGGCTAAATTTAAAAGCAGTAAAAATATCACCGCAAGCGCGATCAGCGCGGATTTAATCATCTATCGCGCCTTGCGTCGGGCGCGGAATTTTTGCCGCCTTGATTGAAATTTTGCGCGGAATTTTCGCCCGCGCCGCCATTTGAAATTTTAAAATTTTCGTCGGAATTTTCATCAGCGCGATGCGTAGAATTTTCATCAGCGCCGCTCGCGAAATTTTCACCGATGTCGCCACTGGAGTTTAAAATTTCATCCTCGCTTTGAGAATTTAAAATTTCACCGCTTTCTTTGGAATTTTCGCTCTCGCCCCCATCTAAATTTCTAGAGCCTTCGTCCGCAAAATTTTTATAAGCTTTGTTTGAAAATCTTTTGTGCCCGATCTGCAGATAAAAGACGAAGGCGACGAACGCCACCGCCGTGATCGCGATGTAGTAGCGGTTCTCGAAGAGCAGTACGCCCTCTACCAGCCCCGAAAACAGCGCCAGCAGCGAGGCGGTAAGAAACGGAAAGCGCACTACGTCCTTTTCGCCGATCGCTAAGGCGATGAGCGCGACGCCGAAGATCGTGGCGTTTAGCAGCGCGCCTAGGATTTTGATTTCGGCGAAAAGATTTGGATTTACGCGCGAAGTAACATAAAGCGCGAGCGCAACGGCTGCGAAAAGCAGGATCAAAAATACGATTTTTTTCATTTTGGACCTTTTAAATTTATCTTTAAATTTACGATTCAGCCGCGCCTTTAATGCATATACAGCGCAGGTATTGGCACGCTGTAACTGCCGCGTTCGCAGCATTACGCAAATATCGCGCGTCCTGCGGACATAGCGCGAAATTTTAGGGCGCGACCGTGCTGTTTTAAGCGCGACTGGCGCAATATACACGCTCATAACTTAAAGCGCAATCCTAATTGCGCGGACGCGGTTTGAAACACGACTTGCGTTAGCGCGACCAAATTGCTATTTTCGCGCGGCTTAAATGCAATTCTGTCGGTAAATTTTACCGCCAGTCGCACTCTGCTGAGCAAGTGGCGCCAAGTCCATGCTTCAAAATTTTACGCCGAGCCGCGCTAAAAATTCCGCGCCTAAGATATATATCCCTAGCTCGTGGCGCCGCAAGACGCTCCGTAACATTTACCGCCCGTAGTAAATATTTGGCATGCGAGCGAATTTTGCATGCAAACGCCGCGCATTTTACTTTAAATTTAGCGCGGCTGGGCTTTAAAATTTTAAATTTACCGCCTTCGCGCTCTGTTTATCCGCAAGATCTGTGCCGCTCGCTAAACTATATCTGCGGAGCAAATCTTGGCGCCAAAATAAAATTTTATCTCGCTCGTAAAGTCGCAGCGCGTGAAATTCCGTCACTTGTTTTTCTGAAAGTACGCGTCCACGCCGTTTGCGATGCCCTGTGCGATGCGATCTTGATAGGCGCTTTTGCCTAAATTTTTACCCTCCTGCGGGTGCGTGATGTAGCCCATCTCCACGAGCACCGCGGGCATCGTAGCGCCCACCAGCACCCAAAATGGCGCCTCGCGCACGCCTCCGTCTCTGCTTGAGAAGCTCTTTTTGACCGAGCTTAGCATATAGCTTTGAATATCGATGGCAAGCTTGTTTGAGGATATTATCTTCTCGCGATTTAAGAAATTTAAAAAGGTCTGCTTCGAGAAGGTATTCATATCCTCCAAATCGCCCCTATTTTCGAGCGCGGCGGCGTTTTTACTGCGTTCGCTTCTAGCCGGGCTTAAGAAAAAGGTCTCCACGCCGCTCATTTTAAGTGCTGAGCTAGCGTTAGGAGCGGCATTTGCGTGGATCGAAATAAACATATCAGCATTTCTTTTAGCGGCGAAAGCGGTACGCGATCGTAGATTTATAAAAACGTCGGTGCTGCGCGTGTAAAGCACCCTATAGCCGCGCTTTTGAAGCAGCGCGCCGAGCTTTTTGGATGTGGCTAGCACGACGTTTTTTTCCTTCAGCCCGTTTCCGACCGCGCCAGAATCGCTGCCGCCGTGACCCGGATCGATTACGATGAGTTTGCCCTTAGTGGATTTGTAAATTTTACCGGCAGCTACGGATGCGGTTTTGGCGCCCCCTGATTCCTCTATCGTGCTGATTTGCGGCTCGCTATCTTGCTCTCGTCCGCGCTTGCGCCCTGATTTTTGATCCTTGTTTTTTTCTGTGCGCGCGGATTTCGCGGTTTTTAAGCCTTCAGCTGTACTTAAAATCATCATATTGCCGCTAATTTCAACGTTTGCGTTAAATTCTTTCGGGTCGCTAAGTACGATGCGCACGGTCTTATCGTTGTATTGCGAGACGCGTACATCGCTAACAAAGCTATCTTTAAGCCGCGTTTTTTGTGACTTTTGCCGTGCGCTAAAATCAATCACGAAGCGAAAATTATCGCTACTTGCGATCGTAAAATCTTTATAATCGCCGCGCTTTAGATCGCGGTTAAACTCAAGCACGATCTCGTTTTTATCGCCGCGCAGAGAATTTAACGCAAGCTGGGCGTTTTTGTCCGCTTTTTTGACGCTGCTTTTTCTAAGCTCGCTGCTTTGATCTGTGGACTCCTCGTCATACTCGTTTTGCGCGATTGCGTCCTCGCCGCCATCGTCCTCCTGGGCGTCTACGGCCTCGTCCGCGCCGATCGGTCTAGTCGAGCGTAAAAATTCCAAATCTTCTTTAGATAGCGAGCTTAGATCGGCTTCTTCTGGCGCGCGCGTATTTTTGAGATTTTTGGAAGTGGAATTTTTTGAATTTTTAGAATTTTTGGAGGCGGAGGCTTTGGGGCTATGCGCTAAATTTGAAGTGTTTTTCTCGTCCGAGCTTTTGGAATTTTTTGCGTTTTCATCTTTGAGTTTTTTAGAATTCGTGCTGCTATCGCTTGCTTTACCTTGTAATTTGGCTAGCGCAGATTCATAAGGCGAGGAGTCGAGTCCTAAATTTTTCGAGCTGTAAACCAGCCTTTTTAGCGCTTTGATGCGGACCTCTTTATCGGACGCGCCTTGGTAGAGCGATTTTAGCTCTTTGTGCAGCGAGCGCTTGTAATTCGGCGTCGCTACGATAAAATCCTTGTCGAATTTCGCAAAAAACGCCTCACTGGAAGCTCCAAACGCCAATACGCAGCTAAAAGCTGCGATTAGAAAAATTTTAACTATCTTCGCCATTTATAAGTTTTTCTATCAATTCCTTCACGGATATTATCTCGTTTAATCGCCATCCGTTCGCACCGGTAAAAAACAGACCGCTTTGCGTTTTACCCAGATACGCGTCGCTTAAGCGGTCGGCAATGCAGTATCCTACGGCGTTAGCGCCTTTGCCGCGCTCGCAAGGGCTTACGCAGTTGCTGATACAGCGGATCTTAGGCGCCGTGCCTGCGGCGATCATATCTTGTAAATTTGTGTGAATTCCGCGCGCGGGATAGCCCACGGGCGATTTTAGAAGCTCGATGTCCTCTTTTTTGGCGTTAAGAAGCACCTGCTTAAATTCCTCCGCGGCGTCGCATTCAAAGGTGCCGATGAAGCGCGTGCCCATCTGTACGCCGTCCGCACCCAGGGCTTTTACGCGATCGATGTCGGTTTTATCCCAAATTCCGCCTGCGACAAATAGCGGGAAGCTGCCCCATTGTACAATTTCCGCTTTTACTTGCGGGATTAGATTATCCAGCGCAAACGCGGGATCGCCGCACTGCTCGTAGGTAAAGCCCTGATGTCCGCCGCTAAGAGGACCTTCGAGCACTACGGCATCAGGAATTCTGTCGTAGCGCTGCTTCCAACGCTTGGCGATGATCTTAAGAGCCTTGGCAGAGGAGACGATAGGCACGAGCGCGACGTCCGCGAAATCTGCCGTAAATTCTGGCAGATTGGTAGGAAGGCCCGCGCCGCTAATGATAACGTCGATGCCTGCCTCACACGTGTCGCGCACGATGCGCTCGTAGTCGTTCGCCGCACACATTACGTTCATCCCCAAAGGTGCGTCACCGCAAATTTTACGGGCGTTTTGTACGATGGCAAAAAGCGCCTCTTTGCTATAAAAATTCTCGCTTTGATAGGGTCTGCCATCGAGCGATTTTTTGGCAAATTTAAGATTTTCGTAGTAGCCGGTGCCGACCGAGCTAATGACGCCTAGACAGCCGTTTAGGCTGACATTGCCAGCTAGCTTGTCCCAGCTGATGCCAAGTCCCATGCCGCCTTGAATTATCGGGTGTGCAATCTCGTGTTTGCCTATTTTTATACTCATTAATCCACCTTTAATTTAGCGAATTTTTTCTTTCCTACTTGGAGTGTATATTCGCCCGAGCTAAGCTGAAGCTGCTCATCTAAAATTTTATTTTGATCGATACTGACGGCGTTTGATTTTATCAACCTGCGCGCATCCGAGCTGGATACGGCGAGCTTGCAGCTAATTAACGCCTTTACGATCCATGCAGGCGAGCTTACGTGGTACTCCTTGATCTCGCTAGGAAGCTCGCCGGCGCCGTGGACGCGGTCAAATTCCTGCTTGGCTTCAAAGGCGGTGTTTTCGTCATAAAATTGCGTGACGATCTCGGAGGCAAGCTCCTCCTTAACCGCCTTGGGATGGATCGAGCCATCCGCTACGAAGCCTTTTATTAGCTCAATATCTTCGCTACTCTTTTGGCTTAGCAGATTATACCAATCCCACATTAACGCATCGCTGATACTCATCACCTTGCCGTACATATCGTGCGGCGTATCGGTTACGCCGATGTAGTTGCCAAGGCTTTTGCTCATCTTATTCGTGCCGTCGGTACCTACCAAAAGCGGCATCATCACGACGCTTTGTTCCTTGCCGACATCATAAATTCTTTGCAGCTGGCGACCCATTAAAAGATTAAATTTCTGATCGGTACCGCCAAATTCTATATCGCATTTCATGCAAACGCTGTCGTATCCCTGCAGCAGCGGATACATAAACTCGCTGATGCTGATCGGCTGTTCGGCCTTGTAGCGCTTCTCGAAGTCGTCGCGCTCGAGCATCCTGGCAACATTAAAAGTGCTTGATAGCTCGATCATTCCGCTAGCACCCAGGCGGTTGGTCCATTCGGAGTTAAACATCACCTTGGTTTTGGCGGGATTTAGAATTTTAAAGACCTGCTGCTCGTAGGTTTTGGCGTTTTGCAGCACGACTTCGCGCGCTAGCTTTTTGCGAGTCTCGCTCTTGCCCGTAGGATCGCCGATTTGAGCGGTAAAATCGCCGATTAGAAACTGCACGATCGCGCCGTGGTTTTGCAAAAATGCAAGTTTATTTAGAACGACGGCGTGTCCTAGATGTAGATCCGCAGCAGTGGGATCCATGCCGATTTTGACGTAAAAGACCTCGCCGCTGTCGTAGTAGCGCCTAATCAGCGCCTCGATCTGCTCTTCACCAATGATCTCCGCGACACCGCGCTTAAAATTTTCCATAATGCCTTGAATGTCAGCCATTTGCTCTCCCTTATTTAGTTTTTATATACGTCCGTAAGTGATACGAAATCCACGATTTTAAAGCGGTTTTTGAGTTTATCTTTAATCTCCGTGGAGTCTAAATTTTCGTTTAGCTCGATGATGATCTCAAAATAATCCGACGTCGTTTCGCTATTTTCGTTAAGGCTTATCGATACCAGATCGATCTCGAGCTTGACTAAATAGTTCAAAAACGTCGCCAGCGAGCCGCGCTTGTTTTCTAAATTTAATATGATCTTATAGCGGTGCGGCGCATTACGCGTCCATTTTACGAAGATCATCTCATCGGTTTTGATTAGCTCGCTTGCACGTTCGCACAGCTTATGATGCACCGTCACGCCGTGTCCGTTGCGAAAGCCGATGATGTCGTCACCGCGCTTTGGGTTGCAGCAGTAATCAAACTCAACCTCGTCGATTTTAAAATTTGAATACACCACGATGTTGTCAAATTTTTGCTTCTCAATCTCATACTTGCTGCGAAATTTCATATTGAAAAATTTCTCTTTGAGCGGGTATTTTTTTAGCGCGTTTACGACGTCTTTTAAAAATACCGAGTCATAGGCAGCTTTGCCGATCTTTTTGCTTAAATTTTCTTTTTCGAGCCAGCTTAGAATGCTTTCCTTACTCGTCGTAAAGATCGCGCATAAAATTTTAATCGCTACTTCAAAATTTATATCTCTGATCTTTTGCTTGCAAAATGCCTTTATCGTTGCGCGCGCCTTGCCCGTTTTGACCGAGCTTAGCCAGCTGCAGCGGTAGTGTGGCTCGCTTCCGGTGATAATATGAACGATATCTCCGTTTTTAAGCTCCGTAAGAAGCGGCACCTTGACGCGGTTTATAAAGGCCTCGGTCGCTTTTAAGCCCACTTGAGAGTGTATCTCATAGGCGTAATCAAGCGCCGTAGCACCGCGCGGCAATGTAAAAATTCCGCCCTTGGGCGAATACACGGCGATATCTTCTACGTAGAGGCTGTCTTTAGCGTATTCGTAAAGATCCTCGGCGTTGGCGTCGTCCTCTTCCTGCATGCCGATGTCGTTTAGCCAATCGAGCTTCGGATTGATCGAGCCGCTATATTTATATTTCCAGTGAGCGGCGACACCGAATTCTGCGGTGTTGTGCATATCGAAGGTGCGGATCTGCACCTCTACGATCATACTTTCGTTAAAGACGGTTGTGTGGATCGTCTGGTAGCCGTTTTGCTTCGGAAGCGCGATATAATCCTTAAAGCGCGATATGAGCGGGTTAAATTTAGTATGGATGATGCCAAGAGCCAAGTAGCAATCCATCGGCTTTTGCACGATGATGCGGATAGCCAAAAGATCGAGCACCTCCTCGATCGAAATTCCTTTGCGCTGCATTTTTAAAAAGATCGAGTAGTAGTGCTTCATCCGCTTTTGGATCTCAAAGCTGCCCTCGCTAAAGCCGTTTGAAAGCATATACTCCTTGATCTTTTCGCTAAATTTGCTCAAGCTCATCTGAAGCTGCTGCTTATGCTCCTCGACGTAATCGGCGATCGCCGCGTATTCTTTGGGCATGACGTATTTAAAGCTAAGATCCTCAAGCACGTTTTTGATCGATGAAATTCCAAGCCTGTGCGCGATCGGCGCATAAACCAAAAGCGTCTCCTCGCCGATGCGTTTTTGTTTATCGGGGCGGAGTGCGTCTAGGGTTAGCATATTGTGTAGCCTATCGCAGAGCTTGACGACTAGGACGCGCTGATCGTTAATGGAGATCATCAGCATCCTGCGGAAGGTAAGTGCGGTGGTGCGAAGCTTAGCGTTACTATCGCCGGATGGGGCTAATTTATCCTCTCTGATGTTTACGATTTTAGTAAGCCCTTCTACGATTTTGGCTACTTCGTCGCCGAATCTTTGTCTAACCTGCTCGATGCTGTAATCTGTATCCTCTACTACGTCGTGTAGTAGCGCAGATATCACCATTGCGTCGTCTCCGCCCATAAAAGATACGAAGCAAGCTACCAAAATCGGATGGATCGCATATGGCTCGCCGCTTTTGCGAAACTGCCCGTCGTGCTGCGCGATGCATAAATTTATAGCATCCACCAGTAACGGAGTAGGCTCTTTTAGATTATAAAGCAGCTGCTTGGCGCTTTGAATGTCTTTGGTATCGACGACATCGTCGATGAGACTTTCTAGGAAGTTATCATTAATCCTTGTCAACGATTCCATCTAATGCGATCTTACCTTCGGCTAGTTCCAAGATTGCTATATCGGCAAATTTCATCCTGCGAGTATCTACGTTCTCTATGAGCGGCGGTTCGCCAGCAGCTAGCTGCTCGGCGCGTTTGCTTATCATCAAAGATAGCTTATATCGGTCTCCGCCCGTTACTTTTAAAGCCTTGGCTACAATTTGTTCGGTTCTCATCAATTCTCCTTAAATTTAAAATTTCAGTTTTTTACGATCGAGCAGGAGCTTAAATCTCCGCCATCGACGATTTTGTATAAATTTCCGCTCTTAAACATATTGCACACGATGATCGGAAGCGCGTTATCTTTGGCAAGCGCGATAGCCGTATCGTCCATCACCCTGATATTGTCGTGCAAGGCTTGGTCGTAAGTGACTTTGGAAAGCAATTTGGCGTCTTTAAATTTTTGCGGATCTTTGTCGTAGATACCCATTACCTTCGTGGCTTTGATGATGGCGTCGGCTCCGATCTCGATAGCGCGGAGCGTACCCGCGGTATCGGTCGTGAAGAATGGATTTCCCGTGCCTGCGGCAAAGATCACGACGCGACCCTTTTCCAGGTGCCTTTTAGCTCGGCCGATGATGAAGGTCTCGCAGATCGCTTCCATCTTTATCGCGCTTTGCACGCGCACATCCATGCCTGCGTATTCGAGCGCTTCTCTCATAGCGATTGCGTTGATGACGGTCGCTAGCATGCCCATATGATCGCCGCTGGTGCGTTTGATGATACCGCTAGCTGCGGCGCTTACGCCTCTTATGATGTTGCCGCCGCCGATTACGATGCCCACTTCGATGCCGCCCTCTACGAGCTGCTTGATCTCTTTAGCGATAAATTTTAAAATTTCGCTGTCGATCCCAAAGCCGTTCTCTCCCGCTAGCGCTTCACCCGAAAATTTTACGAGTATGCGATTGTATTTAGCCATAAATTTAGCTCCTAATAAAATTTTAAAATATTATCCAAAAGTCGTTTAAAAATAACTTTTTAGGCTATTTTAGATGATCTTTAAGGCGGTTTATCCAGATCTTTTTCGGAGCGATTATCTCGCTAGCGCTGCCGTTTACGGCGTGATAGATCAGCGTGCCGTGCAAGCTCGCGTAGTAGCGGATTATGAGGCGCTGCAAATAGGGCTCGTAGCTCGGCACGAACCAGCCGTTATTGCTGATCGCTACGACGTATTTGGGCGAGCCCTCGTAAAGTTCCGCGCGCGTAGCCTCGTAGCAAACGGCGCTTCTTACGCTCTTGCCGCCAAGCTCGTAGTCGCTAAAACCGCTAGCGGTCGAAAAATCGGTCGCGCCGCCTAACAGCACGCGGTTGATAAAATTTCGCGCAAATTCCGGCAGTGGCACCATTTCGCCAAACGGCACCAAAATGTGCTTATCGAAGCGGCTCATTTGCCCGCCTGCAAAGAGATAGGCGCTGTTGTAAAATTTTCCGTTCTCATATGCCTCCGCGCCCGCTACGATAGTAATTGCGCGCGATTTCTCCTTTAGAGCTTTAACTAGTACATTTTCTAAATTTAGCGGCATCGCAAAGGCGCTCTCGGGCAAAATTATCGCGTCCTGCCCCGCTGCGATCGCATCGTCTATGCGGGCCAAATTTGCCAACGCGGCGGATAAAATTTTATCCTTTGCCCAGATGTCATACTGCGAAATATCGGTGTTTGCGAGCGAAATTTTAATCGGCAGCGGCTCGGGCTCTTTTTGGCTGAATTGCAGCGCGCAGATCAAAAATACCGCGAAAATTAGGGCGTTAAGTTTAGCCCGGGCGCCGCGCCCCCGTAGATACAAAACCGTGCAAAGCCCCGCTAAAATCAGAGCTAGCGCGCTAAGATCGGCTCTGAAAATTCCATGGCTTAGCAGCAGTTCAAAATTTAGCCAATCAAAGCCGAAAGGATGGATAAATTTCAGCGCTAAAAGGCATGCAGCGCGCAAAACCGGCGCGTCAAAGATCGCAAAGATGCGGAAAATAAAGGCGTAAACGAGACAAATTCCAAGAATTTCAAGCGGGATCAGAAACGCAAGATCGAAATAGATCAGGCTGAAACTGATCCAGTGCATCCACAGCGCGCCGATAAAAAATCCGCACCAAAACCACTCCGCCTTGCTTGCTTTTAGCAGATAAAAAAGTGCCGCTATCGCAATTAAAGGCGAGAAAAATTCCGCCGCTAGAGCAATTAAACCGTCAAATTTAGAGCTTAAAATTTCTACGAAAATAAAATTTGAAAGCGCAAGGGCAAGAACAAAGCCTTTATTTATGTAACTTAATGTAAAATAGCTACTTTTTAAATTTCTAATGAAGGAAACACATGGAACAAGGAAATTTCTTTGCATCAATCCTGCCTATCGTCGTAATCTTTGCGATTATGTATTTTTTGATTATCAGACCGCAGCAAAAGCAGGCCAAGGATCATAAAGCGATGGTCGATGCGCTCGGCAAAGGCGATAAGATCATAACTAGCGGTGGCATAAAATGCACGGTCGTGAAAACAAACAATGATTTTATCACAGTTAAGCTTAACGATGAGGTCATGGTCGAGCTAGATAAACAATTCGTGGCAAGAAAATTAGATGAGCAGTAAAATTTCATACCGCCTGCTGATCTTTTTGGCTGCGGTTATTTTTTCGGTGATTTTTGCCGCGCCTTCGATCTTTCAGACCGAAAAGGGAAGCAAGATAAACTTGGGTCTAGATCTGCAAGGCGGCCTGCATATGCTTTTGGAAGTTCAAAGCGACGAGGCGGTCGTTTCGAAGATCAAATCGATCGCCGCTAGCGTCAATTACGCCGCCAAGCGCGACGATCTGTTGATGGACGGGCTAAAATTGGAAGGCGATTCGTTTGAATTTGAAATTTTAGACGCAGACGAGGCTTCTAAATTTGATGCGATTTTGCATAGCGCCGCAAGCGGATTAGACATTCAAAAATCTGGCGAAAAATACCGCGTCACACTAACACCTGAGGAGGTCGAAGCGACTAAAAAATACGCGATCGAACAGGCCGTCGAGACTATCCGAAACCGCTTGGATCAATTCGGACTTGCGGAGCCAACGGTAGCAAAGCAGGGCGAGAGCTATATTTTGGTTGAGCTTCCGGGCGTCAAAAGTGCAGCGGATGAGCAGCGCGCCAAGGATCTGATCGCCAAAGCGGCTCACTTGCAGCTTATGGCGGTGGACGACGTGCGCCAAGACCGCGCGCAGACTATCAGTGCAGCGGATGCCAGAGCTTACGGCGACGTGATCTATCCTGACGTTAAAAATCCGAATTACAAGTATCTCATAAACGAAATTCCGGTGCTTGATGGCGCGATGCTAGTCGATGCGAAGGTCGCTTTCGATCAACACACCAACCAGCCGATCATAAATTTTACGCTAAACTCTCAAGGCGCTCAAATTTTTGGCGATTTTACCGGCAAAAATGTCGGCAAGCGTCTAGCTATCGTGCTTGATGGCAAGGTTTATTCCGCGCCGCGCATTAACGAGCGTATCGGCGGCGGTAGCGGTCAGATCAGCGGCGGATTTAGCGTCGAGGAGGCGCATGACGTAGCGATTGCGCTTAGAAGCGGTGCGCTTTTGGCTCCTGTTAAAGTCTCCGAAACGCGCAGTATCGGCCCTAGCCTAGGACAAGATAGCATCGATAAAAGTATGGCGGCGCTTAGTCTTGCAGCGGTTGCGATTTTGATCTTTATGATTTTATATTACGGCGTAGCGGGGCTTTTTGCTGACATCGCGCTTGTAGTAAATATTTTATTTCTGATCGCTTGTATGGCGCTTTTTGGTGCAACATTAACGCTTCCTGGAATGGCGGGAATCGTGCTAACTATCGGAATGGCGGTAGATGCGAATGTCATCATTAACGAGCGCGTTAGAGAGGTGCTAAGGACGGGAGTTTCAATCCGCCAAAGCATAAATAAAGGCTATGAAAATGCGATGAGCGCGATCGTGGATTCAAATATCACTACGTTAATTACTTCTGCTGCGCTTTATGCTTACGGCACGGGTCCAGTGAAGGGCTTTGCCGTCACGATGAGTATCGGTATCGTAGCGTCGATGATAACGGCTATTTTAGGCACTCACGGAATGTTTGAGCTAGTAATGGATAAGATGGAAAAAAGCAAAAATACCGCGCTTTGGCTCGGTTATAAAGTAAGAGGAGGCGCAAATGCAAGTGTTCGATAAGGGTAAAATTTATGATTTTATGAAATTTAGATATTTTACCTTCGCGCTTTCTGCTTTTTTGATAATAGGCTCTATTGCGCTGTTTTTCATTAAGGGCATTAATTACGGCATCGATTTTAGCGGCGGTACACTCATTCAGGTTAAATACGACGCTAAAGCACCGCTTGATGAGATCAGAAAGCGCTTCGAAGCGGCGAATTTAGGCAATATCAACGTTACGGAATTCGGTAGCGATCAAGAAGTTACGATTAGATATTCAGGCGCTGCGAGTGAACTGGGCGATAATCCCGCCTTAGCGGCGCAAAAAATTTTACAAGGTAGTGGAAACTTCGACATTCGCAAGGTCGATATCGTAGGTCCTAAAGTCGGCGAGGAGCTTCGCACAAACGGAATTTTAGCGGTATGCGTGTCGTTTGCGCTCATTTTGGTTTATATCACCCTGCGGTTTGAGTGGAGATTTGCGGTCGCCGCAGTGCTATCGGATCTGCACGACGTCGTAGTTGCCGTAGGTGCGATGATTTTAGCCGGTGTGGATTTCAACCTTGAAATTCTAGCTGCACTACTAACCATAATGGGCTACTCGCTTAACGATACTATCGTTGTTTTCGATAGAATTCGAGAAGGTGTAAAAGATAGTAAATCGATTAAGCTTGATGAGGTTATAAACGAATCGATCTCTCACACGCTATCGCGCACACTGCTTACTTCGCTTACGACTCTCATCGTCATCGTGATTTTATTCGTCTGGGGCGGCGAGATGATCCACGGCTTTAGCTTCGTGATGCTAATAGGCGTCATAGCAGGAACTTTCAGCTCCGTATTTGTAGCTGCTCCAATGCTGATTTTGTTTAAATTTAACGTTGAAAAGTACCGCGCGTTTTTAGCCGAAAAACAGCGCCGTATCAAAGAGAAAGAAAAGAATCGCGCCATGTATGAAAAAGGCACGGTGTAAGGATAGAAGATGAACTGGGGAAGGGTAATTTACATATTTTTTGCGCTGATGAGTATGACTACGATAGGCGGGTTTTTGTATGAGAAGAATGAAATTTTACTTTTCATAGCAACCAGCGTAAATGCAGTCTCGACGCTTTTGAAGGTAGGCGTGCGAAATATGCTAGCAGCTGAGCTTTTTGCAAGCTCGCTCGTAGCGGATCTGCATCTCATACCGGCGTTCGTTTTGATTGTAGTAGCGCCGGGGGATCTGTCGATCGTGACCTCGCTTGCCATTGGCGCGCTACTTGCAAACTTTTTCTCGCTAATTTTAATAGCGATCGAATCGGCAAAAACTAAAGACGAATTCTAGGAGCGCAGAATGCCTTACGATAGTAAAAGTATTGAGCTTAAATGGCAGAAAATTTGGGATGAAGAGGGAGTTTTCGAGCCTAAGGACGATTATAGCCTGCCTAAAAAATATATCCTTTCGATGTTTCCCTACCCAAGCGGCCGCATCCACATGGGGCATGTGCGAAACTACAGCATCGGCGACGCGCTGAGTCGCTATTATAGGCTGCGCGGATATAACGTGCTTCAGCCGATCGGCTTTGACAGCTTCGGTATGCCTGCAGAAAACGCGGCGATCAAACACGGCATTCACCCTAAAACTTGGACTTACGAAAATATCGATTATATGAAAAAGGAACTGCACCGCCTGGGCTTTAGCTTTTCGGCTCGCCGCATGCTTGCTACATCCGATCCGCTCTATACGCGCTGGGAGCAGGAATTTTTCATAAAACTTTTTGAAAAAGGGCTTATCTATAGAAAAAGCGCCGTGGTAAATTGGTGCGAACACGATCAGACGGTGCTTGCCAACGAGCAGGTCGAGGAGGGCAGGTGTTGGCGCTGCGGCAACGAGGTCGTGCAAAAGCAGATGCCAGGATATTATCTAAAAATCACCACCTACGCGCAGGAGCTTTTGGATTGCTTAAAGCAGCTTGAGGGCAAATGGCCCGCTCAGGTGCTTACGATGCAGGAAAACTGGATTGGGCGCAGCGAGGGTTTGGAATTTAGCTTTAAATTTGACGAGCAAAGCAGTGCCAAACTTGGCGGCATCGAGGGCTTTAAGGTCTTTACGACGCGCCCCGATACGATCTACGGCATGAGCTACGCGGCGCTTGCGCCGGAGCATGAGGTCGTAAAGAGGCTTTTGGATAATAATTTACTTGACGCCGAAGCTGCGGCGAAGGTGAGAGAAATTTTAAATCAAAGCCCGCGGGAACGCCAAGCAAGTGATAAAGACGGCGTGAGCCTCGGAATCAGCGTGCTTCATCCGCTAAGCGGCAAAAAAATCCCCGTTTGGACTGCGAATTTCGTTTTGGCAGAATACGGTGGCGGCGCTGTCATGGCTGTGCCTGCGCACGATGAGAGGGACTTTGAGTTTGCAAAGAAATTTAACCTGCCGATCATTCAAAGCATCGCTCCAAAAAGCGGCGATTACGACGCTAGCAAAGCCTACGTAGAGAGCGGAGTTCTGGTAAATTCCGCGGAATTTAGCGGCATGGATAGCGAGAAGGCAAAAAGCGCCGTCATCTCAAAATTTGAGGAGTTAAAGCTCGGACGCCGCGTGGTAAATTTTAAACTGCGCGATTGGGGAGTGAGCCGCCAGCGTTACTGGGGCGCGCCGATCCCGATGATCCACTGCTCAAAATGCGGGCTGGTAAGCGAGGAAATTTCAAATCTGCCCGTAGAGCTTCCGCAGGATATTAAGATTACGGGCAAAGGCAATCCACTCGACGCGCATCCTAGCTGGAAGTTTTGCAAATGCCCTAAATGCGGCGGCGACGGGGTGCGCGAGACCGACACGCTCGATACATTTTTTGAAAGCTCATGGTATTTCGCGCGCTACGCAAGCGACGAGCGGACATGGCAGCAGCGGGCGTTTGACGAGCAAAGCGTGAATTACTGGATGAACGTCGATCAGTATATCGGCGGCATCGAGCACGCGATTTTGCACCTTTTATATGCGAGATTTTTCCAAAAGGCTCTTCGCGACATAGGCTATCTGCGCGATAGCGAGCCGTTTGAGCGGCTGCTAACCCAGGGTATGGTGCTAAAAGACGGCGCGAAGATGAGCAAAAGCAAAGGAAACACCGTCGATCCGGACGACATTATCGAGACCTACGGCGCCGATACGGCGAGACTTTTTATACTTTTTGCCGCGCCGCCGCAAAAGGAGCTTGAGTGGAACGACAGCGCGGTAGAGGGCGCGTATAAATTTTTAAATCGCCTCTACGATCGCGCCGAAAATGCTTATGCTACGGATAAAATTCCACAGATCGACCACGCCGCTTTAAATAAAGAGGAAAAATATGCCCGCCTCAAAGTTTACGAGGCGCTTAAGAAATCGCAGCAGGTTTATGAGAGCAGCTTTGCTTTCAATACCCTAATCGCCGCGTGTATGGAGGCGCTAAATGCCCTAAACGCGCAGAGCGACAAAGACGTATTTACCGAGGGCTATTTCGTGATCTTAAACCTGCTCGAGCCTATCGTGCCGCACATCTGCGCCGAGCTTAGCGAGCGGCTGTTTAAGAGGCGGAATTTCGGCGAGCTACGAGTTTGCGAAGAGGTCTTTGAGAGCGATACGATCAAGCTTGCCGTCACGATTAACGGAAAAAAGCGCGCCGAGTTTGAGGCGAGCGCTGGCCTAAGCGAGGGCGAAATTTTAAGCCTTGCAAAGCAAAACTGCGCCAAATGGCTAGAAGGCAAGAGCATCGTAAAAGAAATTTATGTCAAAAACAAGCTCATAAATTTGGTGGTAAAGTAGGCGAAGATGAGAAAAGTTTTAACCGTTTTTTGTTTGATTTTTTTAATCGGCTGCGGCTACAAGCCCGTTTCAAGGATCGCGAAAGAGACGATGAGTGGAAGCGTATTTGTGGACGTTATGATGAGCAAGACCGATCCACAAAACACCGTCGCGATCAAAGATGCGATCAGACAGGGTATAGTCCAGCGCCTAGGGATGAGCCTTGCGGATAAAAACTCGGCGCAGACGATCGTAGTAGCGAGCATAAAAAGCCTAAGCTTTAGCGAGCTTTCATACGATCAGTTCGGCTATGTCACTAGTTACCGCGCAAATCTTGTCGTAAATTTTAGCACCAAGCTTAAAAACGGCGAGATTTTCAGCAAGGATTGCGTGGGCGATTACGATTTTAAAGTTAGCCGCCTAGTCAAAAATAGCTACGATACGAGCTCGATCATCAGCGATAAGGACCGCTACAAGGCGATCGAAAATGCCTCCACGCAGGCGTTTGACGAGTTTATTTCGGCGCTTGCGATTAGGGGATTCAGACTTGAGCGGGCGCAGCATTAAAGAATTTTTGCAAAATCGCCCGATTTATTACAAAAAAATCGACTACGAGCGCTTCCCGCGGGCGTATGCCGCCATTAAAGATAAAATTCCGCTCAAAAACGTCATTCAGATCATCGGCACCAACGGCAAGGGCAGCACCGGGCGGTTTTTGGCTAACGCGATCGCCGCAGCGGGCTTTAGCGTCGGGCACTACACTAGCCCGCACGTTTTTAGGCTCAACGAGCGCATCTATCTGGGCGGACGGATCGCGCAAAACCTCGTTTTTGCGTTGAATTCCGACGCTTCAAATTTTAAAAACGAGCAAAATTCCGCTTCGGCGTCAAATTTTACGGAAAAACAAAATTCCATAAAGATGCAAAATTTTGCGAACAGAGAAAATTCAGCCTCTCAAATTTCTATTTCTAATTTGCAAAATTCCACCACGCAGGATTTTATCACCATGCAGAATTCGCATGGTGAGTGGAATTCCGCCCTGCAAAGCTTCGTTTCTACCACACGAAATTTTTGTAGCGAGCAGAATTTTATCGCGCGAAATTCCATAGATACGCAAAATTCTGCTTCTACACAAAATTTATGGAATTCTCAAGATCTTAAATCGCCGTCTGAGCAAAATTTAAAATTCTCGCCGGAGCAAAATTTCAAATCTCCGTTAGGATTAAATTTTAAATCTGCTCAAAGCTCGCTCCCCATTTCGCTAGGGCGCGATGCTACGGATGAGGAGCTTGATTTCGCGCATGAGTTTTTGCAAGAGAGCTTGCCCGCGGAGTTTAAAGATAGCCTGTCGTATTTCGAGTATCTCACGCTTGCGGCGGCAGTGCTTTTTAGGGATTGCGATTACTGCGTGATCGAGGCTGGGATGGGCGGCGAGTTTGACGCTACGTCGAGCTTCGGGCGCATGCTGTCGCTTTTTACACCGATCGGCACCGATCATTTGGGCATGCTAGGACAAAATCTAGAGCAGATCGCCCACACTAAGCTCATTACGATGGATAAGGAGGCGATTTTAAGCGATGAGATGAGCGAAGTTCCGCTTCGTATCGCGCAGCAGATCGCAGAGCAAAAAGGAACTCATTTGAGGTTTGCAACAGAGCTTTTAAGCAAGAGCGAGCAAGCGCAGATTGTATGGTTTTGCGCGCACAATAATCTGCCTAAATTTCAAATTTCAAATTTAGCTCTAGCGCTTGCTGCGATGAAATTTTTAAATTTGAAATTTGAAATTTCGCAGCTACCGCCTCTAAATTTACGTGGCAGGATGGAGGCTTTGGCGCCGAATTTGCGCGTGGATGTTGGACACAACGAGCTTGCGGCGCAGCAAGTAGCCCACGAAATTACCGAAATCTACGGGGGCAAAAAAATCGTGCTGATTTACAACGCCTTTGCCGATAAGGACGTAGCTGCGGTGCTGCGGACTTTAGCACCCGTGGTAGAGCGCGTGGAGATCTTTAGCTACGAGGTTGCGGATCGCGAAATGGCAGCAGAGGCGATAACCCGCGCGCTTGACGCACTTAAAATTCCGTATTCGCCGTTTCGCGGCGAGCTTAAAGCGGACGAGGAGTATTTGGTTTTCGGCTCGTTTCATTTGGTAGAAAATTTCATTTTATGGCTTGAGGCGCGCTGTGGCTAAAACTAAACTCACCCTAAGCGATCACTTTGGCACCAAGACGCTGTATTTTGGCGAAAATTTTAGATTTCAACTTAAAATTTTATCCGCGTTTTTTGTAATTTTTCTGCTCGTTCTGTTTTTTGCGATCTTTAAACTCGCGAGCGACCGTTCAAATTTAAAGGAGCTAAACAAAACCTTATACGCCGAAAATCTCGCGCTAAAAGAGCAAAATATCGCACTTGAGGGCAAAAACGAGGAGGTGCTTGCCAAGCTGGACGGACGCGAAGACGATGGAGGCGGGCTGGATAGTGATATCCAGGTAATGCTTGCGATGAATGAGATGAAAAAGGAGCGCAAAAAGGGCTCCGGCGCGCATATCGCAGCTAGCGAAAAAACGGCGAGCGCGATTCTTAGCGCTGTGCCTAATGGACTTCCGATGCAGTATCGCGGCGTAACTAGCCCTTTTGGGATGCGCACTCATCCGATCAGCGGCGTTATGAGGATGCACCACGGCATCGACTTGCGAGCAAGCGAGGGCACTCCGGTGTTTGCGACGGCAGAGGGCTTCGTGCAGTTTGCAGGCGGTAGCGGCAGCGGATATGGAATTTTAGTGATTTTATCGCACAATTATGGCTTTGAGACCCGCTACGGCCACCTTAGCTCCGCGGTCGTAACGCCCGGTTCTTGGGTTAAAAAAGGCGATCTCATCGGCTATAGCGGTAACACCGGCTACAGCACCGGTCCGCACCTGCATTACGAAGTTAGGTTTTTGGCTCAAAGCGTTGATCCTGCAAATTTTATGAGCTGGAACGCGCAAAATTTCAAAAATATCTCGACCTTAGAGCCTAACGTATCGTGGCAGGAGATCGCAAACGTCGTGCAGCACCAGATCGAAAGGTTTAAATAATGCAAGCCGAGGTTTACGAATACTTTTTGCAAAACCAAAAAGAGCTTTTGATATGCGAGGATGAAAAGGAAGCCGCGGCGTGCGAGCAAGTGCTAAAATTTATGGGCTACGCGGCCTTTTGCCTGCCAGATTTTAGAGCGAGCTTTGGCGAGGATCTGCGTAGCTACATGGGTGAGCTAGCAGGTATCAGCACTGCTCTTAGCGCGTTTTACAAAACAAGCGGCAAAAAAATTTTAATCTCGCCCGTCCGCACGATCCTAAATAAACTCCCCGCCGCAAGCCATCTGCGCCCGCTAAATTTAAAATTTGGCGAAGAGTTAAACTTAAGCGAGCTGAAAGAGGAAATTTTGCGCCTAGGATACGACGTGCGCGACATCGTCGAAAGCATGGGCGAGGTTAGCTTCCGTGGCGAGATCATCGATATTTTTTCGGTAGGCAGCGAAAGCGCGGTTAGAATTCTACTCGACGGCGAGACGGTCGAGAGCATCAGGCGATTTGACGTCGCTACGCAAAAAAGCGAAAAAGATGAACTTGCGCAAGCAGAGATAGCGCCGTTTTTGGCAAATTTAAGCGAGGACGAGTTTGAAAGCGTGAGCGAAAAGATATCGCGCGCGGACAGCGACGCGCTAGCTCGCGATCTGGGCTCGCTCGGGTTTTGGTTCATCGAGGGTTTCGTCGATTACACGGAGGCGTTTGATTGCGTCTTGCTGCACGAGATCAAAAAGGATGAAATTTTTTCCGAGCGCAATTTGGATTTTTTAGACGCGATCGAGGTATTGCCCGCGGCGCGTAAATTTAAAGACCTCGCCGTGACGCCGTCTCAGGAATTTTTTGAATTTCACCGCAGCGAGGCTATCACTCTGATCGCGCGAAACGACGCGCTGCTCGCGCCGTTTGATCTTAGCGGATTTAGCAATATCGAAATTTTACGCGAGGACTTCGTCGTAAATTTAATAAGCGCCGAGCGGATCATCCTTTCGCTAAACAAAGCGGCGCCTAAAAAGCGCGTAAGAAGATCGAGCCTGGCTCTGGATGAGCTAAACGTGGGCGATTTTGTCGTGCACGAAGATCACGGTATCGCTAAATTTAACGGGCTTGAGCTCATCGAGGTGATGGGGCGCAGCAAGGAGTTCGTATCTCTGCTCTACGAGGGAGGCGACAAGCTGCTGCTGCCGGTAGAGTACCTAAACAAGATCGATCGCTACGTCGCAAGCGGCGGCGCGGTGAGCTTGGATCATCTGGGCAGGGCGAGCTTTTCAAAAATCAAGGAGCGAGTGCGCGAAAAGCTCTTTGCGATCGCTTCAAAGATCATCGCGCTGGCGGCCAAGCGCGAGCTGGTACGGGGGCTCGTCATCAAAAACGAAAGCGCAGATTATGCGAAATTTCTAAGCGCAAGCGGCTTTAGCTACACGAGCGATCAGCAAAAGGCGGTGGGCGCGATTTTGGCGGATCTGCAAAGCGGCAAGGTAATGGACCGCCTACTTAGCGGCGACGTAGGCTTTGGAAAGACCGAGGTTGCGATGAATGCGATCTTTGCTTGCATCCGCAGCGGCCATTCGGTGCTGTTTTTCGTACCTACGACGCTGCTCAGCTCGCAGCATTACGCTACGCTTAGCGAGCGCTTTAGGGAGTTTGAAATTCCTGTTTTCAAGCTCGATCGCTTTAGCAGCGCGAGGCAAAAGAGCGAAATTTTAAAGCGCCTGCAAAATGGCGAGGCGATCGTCGTAGTCGGCACGCACTCGCTTTTAAATTTAAACCCCGCAAATTTAGGGCTTATAATTATCGATGAGGAGCATAAATTTGGAGTTAAGCAAAAGGAGCGGCTCAAAGAGAAAAGCGCCGCCTCGCACCTACTTAGTATGTCCGCGACGCCGATACCGCGCAGCCTAAATATGGCGCTAAGCTCGATTAAAAGCTACTCCACGCTGCTTAGCCCGCCGCAGGATCGCTTGGATGTGCGCACCTTCGTCAAGCAGTGGGACGAAAAGATCATAAAAGAGGCGATTTCGCGCGAGCTGCGACGCGGCGGGCAGATTTTTTACGTCCATAACCACATCGCGACGATGCAAAACGCCAAAAAGAAACTGCTTGAAATTTTGCCGAGCCTTAAAATTTTAATTTTGCACTCCAAGATCGACGCCAAGACGACTGAGGATGAAATTTTAAAATTTGTAGCGGGCGGATACGATCTGCTACTTTGCACCAGCATCGTAGAAAGCGGCATTCATATGCCGCGCGTGAATACGATCATCGTCGAAAACGCCGATAAATTCGGTATCGCCGATCTGCACCAGCTGCGCGGTCGCGTCGGGCGCAGCAACAAGCAAGGCTTTTGCTACTTTTTAATCGAGGATAAAACCGCTCTTACGCAGGACGCGCTAAAACGGCTCGTAGCGCTTGAGAGCAACTCATTTTTGGGCAGCGGCTCGGTGCTAGCGTATCACGATCTGGAGATTCGCGGCGGCGGGAATCTGCTCGGAGAGGCACAGAGCGGGCATATCGAAGCGATCGGCTACTCGCTTTATTTAAAGATGCTCGAAGAGGAGATCGGCAAGCTACTAAGCAGAAAGAGCGCCGCTGCGAGCGTGGAGCTTAAAATTTCCGTAAACGCCTTTTTGAACTCGGAATTTATCAGAGAGGATCGCCTGCGCCTGGATCTTTACAGGCGGCTTAGCAAGTGCGCAGAGGCGAGCGAAGTGCTTGAAATTTTCGGCGAGATCGAGGATCGCTTCGGGCGCGCGGATATCTACACCAAGCAATTCATCGACGTGATGATGATCAAGGTTTTGGCTACGAAGCTTGGCTTGCGCGTGATTTCGAGCATGGACGAAAATATCTTGATCACCCTTGCAAACGGCGATAAGGTGCGATTAAAGGCACAGACGCGCGACGATGACGACGTGATAAATGAAATTTTGATCTATCTGCGAAGGGAGCTAAAAAATGCGAACTTGCGATGAAAATATCAAAAAAAGCGCGAGCAAAAGCGTGAGCGAAGAGTTAAATTTGGACGCGGCGAGCAGTTTAAATTTAGCGCCGCAAGCCGTCCTAAAAAGCGCGCAGAGCGGCGCCGGCGAGCAAATTTATTTCAGTGATTTTAGCGCGATTGATTGGCGTACGGTACAGGTCGCCGTCTTTCGCGCGAATAAAAAGGCGCTAAAAATCGTCCGCGACATCGATTTCACGGGTATTGACGCGCTTGTGGGGCTAGAGAGCCAAAAATCGGCTCTTATAAAAAATACGGACGCCTTCCTGCGCGGCTGCAGCGCCAACCACGCGCTACTATGGGGCGAGAGCGGCTGCGGCAAATCAAGCCTTGCGAAGGCGGTTTTTTCTAAATTTATCCCGCAAGGTCTTAAAATCATCGAGATCGGCAGGGACGATCTGGGTTATCTCGTGGATATAATCGATGCGATCCGCGAAACGAACTTTAAATTTATCATCTTTTGCGATGATTTGAGCTTCGAGCTCGGCGAGAGCGGCTACAAGCACCTAAAGCCTCTGCTAGAGGGCTCGCTGGAGCGCGCGCCGCGCAACGTGCTGATGTATGCGACGTCCAACCGTCGCCATATCGTAGGCGAATGCGCAAGCGACAACGACGCTGCGCAGATAAGCCGCGGCGAGCTGCACCTAAGCGACGCGGCGAACGAGCGAATCAGCCTAAGCGAGCGCTTCGGGCTACAGCTAAGCTTTTACGGCGGGAGCATGCGGGAGTATTTAGGAATCGTAGATGCCTATTTTGCGGCTGCGCAAGGTATGAGCGCGGCGGAATTTCGCTTGAGCTTCGCCACAAATTTAGATGCGTTGCACGCAAAGGCGCGTGAGTTTGCGATGCTTCGCGCAAGTCGCAGCGGCCGCGCGGCAAAGCAGTTTTTCTCGAGCTTTGGCGAGGAATTTTTTGCAAATTTAAAAGGCGGCGGCAGATGAATACGGCGCGCGAATTTAAATTTGGCGTAAATTTTATCGCAGTGCTAGAGTGCGCGCAAAAAATCGCCGTCGCCGCGCGAAATTTTAGAAACGATGCTAGAAATTTCGGAGGCACGAGATGAGCGCGACTGAGCTTTTTATCGCGCTTTTTCGCGTCGTGAAAATCAAGGATTTTCGCTGGTGGCCCGCGTTTGGAAGCTTTGAGGTGGTCGTGGGGGCGATTTTGATCCAAAATACGGCGTGGCGCAATGCCGATGCGGCACTGCAAAACCTGCGTAGCAAGGAGCTTTTGAGCTTAGAAAGCATCGCCGGGCTAGACGAAGCGGAGCTTGCGGAGATCATTAAAGTTAGCGGATTTTATAATCAAAAAGCGAGACGCTTGAGCTTGCTTTGCAAAGCGATAATCGCGGATTTTGGGGATTTTGAGAGCTTTAAATCGGGCGTTAGCCGCGAGTGGCTGCTAGCGCGTAAGGGAATCGGCGCGGAGAGCTGCGATGCGATCTTGTGCTACGCGTGCGAGCGTGCGGTGATGGTTGCGGACAGCTATTCGGCGCGCCTGCTTGGGGCTTTAGGCTATGAGTTTGAAAGCTACGACGAGCTTAGCGCGTGTCTTGGTGAGCTAGAATTTGAGCGGATCTATGAGTTTGTAAATTCTGCTAATCTTCCCTGCGATGCGGCGGCAAAAGCAGATAAGCTGGAGAACGAAAACGGCGTGTATGCGCTATTTCACGGGCTTATAGTGGAATTTTGCAAAGCGCATCTAAAAAGCAAAATTTTTGATGATTTTGCAATGGAATTTTTTGATAATTTAAAATAAATCTTAGCCATCTTTGAAGCAAAGAACATTTTATACCATCCAAGTAGCGACAGATAGGTAATTCTGGGTATCGTTAAGCGCCGATATAGCAAAATTTAATTAAAATTACGGCGATAAATTTGGTTAAAAAACGGATATTTAGGGGAATTTATGACTAAAAGAAAAATTTTAATAGTATTTGGAACGCGCCCGGAGGCCATTAAGATGGCTTTGTTGATAAAGGAATTTCAAAAGTGCGCGGAATTTGAAGTGAAGGTTTGCGTTACGGCGCAGCACAGACAGATGCTCGATCAGGTTTTGGAATTCTTTGAGATCAAGCCCGATTTTGATCTAAATTTAATGAAGCAGGGGCAGGATCTGTACGATATTACGTCTGGTGTTTTGCTTGGTATGCGCGATGTATTTAGCGAATATACCCCGGACATCGTGTTTGTTCATGGAGATACGACTACTACTTATGCCGTTTCTTTGGCGGCGTATTATCAAAAAATAGATATTGCTCACGTAGAAGCTGGACTTAGAACGCATGATATCTATTCGCCGTTTCCTGAAGAGATAAATAGGCAGATGACGGGACTTATAGCTAAATATCACTTCGCACCGACCACCGATGCAAGAGACAATCTCTTAAAAGAAGGTAAAGATTCAAGAAATATAGTTGTTAGTGGCAACACCGTAATAGACGCGCTTTTGTGGACGATAGATAAAATCGAAAACAACGAGCTGCTAAAAAATAAAATTTTATCCTTTATAAATTCCAAATATAAGCTTAGTGATAGAAAATTTATTCTCGTTACAGGACACAGACGAGAGAATTTCGGAGAAGGCTTTGTTAATATTTGTGAGGCTTTACGTGAAATAGCGCTAAAAAATGAAAATATCGACATCGTTTACCCCGTGCATCTAAATCCAAATGTAAGAAAGCCTGTGGGAGAAATTTTATCGGGCATTTCGAATATATTTTTAATCGATCCGCTAGAGTATGATAGTTTCGTCTATCTTATGAGCAAGTCATATATGATAGTAACAGATAGTGGCGGCATCCAAGAGGAGGCGCCGAGCCTGTGCAAGCCCGTTTTAGTTATCAGAGAAACTACCGAAAGACCTGAAGGGATAAGAGCAGGATGTGTGAAGCTTATCGGCACCAAGCGCGAAAATATCATAAAAGAGGTGCAAAAATTATTAAATTTAAAAGATAAATATGATAAAATGAGTAAAAGTGTAAGTCCGTATGGCGACGGTAAAGCTTGTAAAAAAATACTGGAATTTTTAAAAGGAATATTGTGAAAAAAGTTTGCATCTTAGGTCTTGGATATATAGGGCTGCCGACAGCAGCACTTTTGGCGAATAGGGGCTATAAAATCCATGGCGTTGACGTGGTGCAGAGCGTTGTGGATACGATCAATCAGGGTAAAATTCATATCGTAGAGCAAGGGCTTGGGGAGCTTGTAAAAAAATCAGTAGAAAGCGGAAATTTAAAAGCAGATGTTAAACCCGATTTCGCAGATGTTTTTATCATAGCCGTCCCGACGCCCTTTCGCGACGGATACGTGCCAAATATCGATTATGTCATAAGTGCGGCAAAATCTATAATACCATACGTAAAAGACGATAATATGGTCGTTTTAGAATCCACTTCACCGGTAGGTACTACCGAAAAGATAGGTGAAATTTTAAAAAATGGCGGTGTTGATATTTCTAAAATTTATATCGCTCATTGCCCGGAGAGAGTTTTGCCAGGTAAAATTTTAAAAGAGCTTACGCAAAACGATAGAATCGTAGGCGGAACTACAAAAATTGCTACTAAAAAAATAGCGGAATTTTACGCAGAATTCGTAGAAGGCGAAGTTTTACAGACTGACTCAAAAACTGCAGAGATGTCAAAGCTTACAGAGAATTCTTTCCGCGACGTAAACATAGCCTTTGCAAACGAACTTAGTATTTTGTGCGATAAATTCGGCATCAATGTTTGGGAGCTTATCTCGTTAGCAAACCGCCATCCGCGAGTTAATATTTTAAACCCGGGCTGTGGCGTAGGCGGGCACTGCATAGCGGTCGATCCATGGTTTATAGTGCATGCGGGCGGCTACGAAGCGAGGCTGATCAAATCCGCAAGAGAGGTGAATGATCATAAAGCTGATTGGTGTATAGAAAAGATCAAAAACGCCGCTTTGAAATTTGAGCTGCAAAACGGCAGAAAGCCTAAAGTCGCGTGCATGGGGCTTGCTTTTAAGCCCGACATCGACGATTTGCGGGAGTCGCCTGCGCTAAATATAACCAGACGCCTGATCGCAGACGGCGTCGATGTGGTCGCTGTAGAGCCTAATATCAAGGCTCACAAAGATTTTGAGATAGTGGATTATAAAAAGGCTATCGAAATTTCGGATATTATCGTATTTTTGGTCGGACATAAGGAATTTAAAGGGCTAAAAATAGAAAAAGAAGTTTTGGATTTTTGCGGCGTACGAAATACCAATATTTAAATTTTACAAGGTTTGATTAATGATACAAGCAATAGTTAAAAAAGGTAAGGTTTTAGCAGAGCAGATCCCTGCCCCGAGCGTTTCAAAAGGATGCGTTCTTATAAAAGTAGTAAATAGCTGCATATCGGCGGGCACCGAGATAAGCGGCGTATCAAATAGCGGCAAGAGTCTGATCAGAAGGGCCTTAGAGCAGCCTGAGAATGTCAAAAAAGTCATCAATATGGTGAAATCCTACGGCATAGCCAGCGTCTATGCGAAGGTAAAAGGCAAGCTTGATAGCGGAAATCCGACTGGCTATTCGCTTAGCGGCGTCGTCATAGCGGTCGGAGAGGGCGTTTCAAATTTTGAGATCGGAGAGCGCGTCGCCGCAGCCGGTGCAGGGCTTGCAAACCACGCAGAATACGTAGATGTGCCTAAAAATTTAGTTATGAAAATGCCGCAGGATATGGACTTTGAGCGGGCTTGCACCGTGACGCTCGGCGGCATAGCGATGCAGGGCGTTAGGCGGATTGATCTAAGGCTGGGTGAGACCTGCGTAGTCGTGGGAGCTGGGATCTTAGGGCTTCTTGCGGTGCAGATGCTTAAAATTTCAGGCGTGAGGGTTGCGGTTAGCGATTTTGACGATAGGCGCTTGCAGATAGCTAAAGAGTGCGGCGCCGAGCTTGTTATAAACCCGTCAAGAGACGATTTGCTGGATGTCGTTTCATCTTGGAGCGGCGGATACGGCGCTGATGGAGTGCTATTTACCGCCGCTACGAGCAGTAGCGAGCCGCTATCGCAAAGTTTTCAGATGTGCAAGAAAAAGGGCAGAGTGGTGCTCGTAGGCGTTGCCGGTATGCAGATAAATAGAGAGGATATGTATAAAAAGGAGCTTGATTTTCTCATCTCCACATCCTATGGTCCCGGTCGCTACGACAAGAGCTACGAAGAGCAGGGGCTTGATTATCCGTTTAGCTACGTCAGATGGACTGAAAATCGAAATATGAGCGAGTATCTAAGGCTGGTAAATGAAAATTTGATAAAGTTGGATAAGCTCATAGACGCAAAATATCCTATCGAGCAGGTAACGGAGGCGTTTGAGTCGCTACAGACTTCGCAGAATAAGCCGCTCATGGTTTTGCTTGACTACGGCGAGGCAAATTTAGCCGAGCTTGATAGCTATCTAAATCACGATAAAAAAATCATTATAAGCTCCGCGCCAGTAAACAGGGATGTGATAAACGTCGCATTCGTCGGCGTCGGCGGATTTGCCACCGGTATGCACCTGCCTAATATCTCAAAGCTTACGGATAAATATAAAATTTACGCGATCATGAACCGAAGCGGGCATAAGGCAAAGGCAGTGGCAAAGCAATATGGAGCGAGCTACGCTACTTCAAATTTAGACGATGTTTTAAACGATAAAAACGTTGATCTGGTGATCATCTCCACAAGGCACGATAGCCATGCGGAGCTTACTTTAAAGGCGCTTGAAGCGGGCAAAAACGTATTTGTAGAAAAGCCGCTTGCGACAAACAAAGAGGAGCTTGAAAAGATAAAGAAATTTTACGAAGGGGGAGGCGACAAGCCCCTTTTATTCGTGGGATTTAACAGGCGATTTAGCGCTTACGCGCAGGAGATAAAAAAGCACACGAGCGCTAGAATAAATCCGATGATAATCAGATATAGGATGAACGCGGGTTACATACCGATGGATCACTGGGTGCACGAAAACGGCGGCAGGATGGTGGGCGAAGCGTGCCATATAATAGATCTGATGACGGCGCTAACGGGAAGCGAGATACAGAGTGTATTTTCGCAGGCGATCACGCCGAGTAATGAAAAATATAGCGCCGAGGATAACAAATCCATCGTCTTAAAATACAAAGATGGTTCGGTGGCAAACATCGAGTATTTTGCAAACGGCAGTAAGGAGCTAAGTAAGGAATTTATGGAGATCCACTTCGACGGCAAGAGCATCATTTTGGACGATTACAAAAGCCTTAAAGGATACGGAGTAGGAGTAAAAGAAATTTCAACAAACGTGAGCCAAAAGGGGCAACTCGAAGAGCTTAAGGCGCTATTTGAGGCTCTAAAAGGAAGCAAAAAAAGCTGGCCGATAGAGCTTTGGGATATGGTGCAGACGACGGAGATTTCGTTTTTGATATAAAAGGCTAAATTTATGACCGGTCAAATTTACAAAAAGATAAAAAGTAAAATCAAAAATTATATTTTTATCAAGAGAAATTTTAGCGAATATGATAAATTTCAGTGGAAAAGCGCAGAAGAGATAGAGCGTATAAGAACTCAAAAGCTAAAAAATATAGTAAAAAAGGCGGTTGATTTCGTGCCTTTTTATAAAAATTTAGATTTAAAAATAGATTTTGAAAATTTTAGCTTAGATGAATTGAAAAAATTTCCGATTATAAATAAACAAGTAATCAAAGAAAATTTTAAAGACTTTTGTTCTATCGAATTTAACGGAAAAGCATCTCATACGTCGGGATCTACCGGGACTCCGTTTGAATTTAAAGTCCCATATGAAAGCGATGCAATAGAAAAAATAACGTCAAATAGAGCTTGGGGTATGGGCAAAGATTATACTTATAAAAGCGGTGATCCGATAATCATTTTAAGGACGTATTCGCCAAAAGCAGGCGAGCCGCTTTATAAAATTTCGGGCGATTATTGGTATTTATCCCCGTTTCACATTAACGAGTCAAATTTGGCTTTATATTTATCCGTTATCGAAAAGTCAAAAGCCAAAATAATAAGAGGATACGCAAGCTCCATATATATTTTTACCCTACTTTTAAAGCAAAAAAACATAAAAATACCCCAAATAAAAACTATAGTAACTTCATCTGAGACGCTACTGCCTACGTATAGAAGCGCGATCGAGGAGTATTGGGGGTTGCCCGTTTTAGACTGGTACGGGCAAAACGAAAGAACGGTAACCGTTCAACAGTGCTGGGCGGGTAACTATCATAATAATGATGATTACGGGATAGTTGAGCTTAGCGATAAAAACGAAATCATAGCCACTTCTTTAAATAACTACATAATGCCTTTTATTAGATATAATACCGGCGATAAGGCTATAGCTTTGGACGGTAAAGCGCCGATTTGCCCTTGCGGTAGGCATTTGTCCATCCCTTTTAAAGGGATAGAAGGCAGAAGCGACGATATACTTATCAAGGATGACGGAACGGCGATACCTACGGCAAATTTTTCTACTGCGATGAAAAATTTTAGCGATTTAAGGCAGTTTCAGATAATCCAAGATAAAGATAGAAGCGTAACCTTAAAAGTGGTCTTAGATAATGATTCGAGCCAATACGTAAATTTAATAGCTAGCGAAGTCTATAGGAGGCTTGGAAACATAAAGCTAAATATAGAAAAGGTGCCGCAAATCGGGCGAGATATGAAAACAGGTAAAATAAAAGTAACGATTCAAAAAGGAGAGTTGGTATGATAAAGTTAAATTTAGACGAACAAAAAATCGCCTCTAAAATAAAAAGATTAAAGGATGCTGCCGGCAGCCATAGCCCTAGTATTTTTACGATTTGCGAGAAGCTTTCCGAGCTTGATATTAAAGTGGACGCTTGCTTTTTATCTAATCCATACGCGACGAAGCTTTTTTTAGATTACCTTAAAAAAGATTTGATCGATACGGATAAACTAAAAGACGTTTTAGAGTTTTATCCGTCGCAAAACGGCGTAATAGCCGACGTCATAAGTAAATCTATAGACGTAGACAGTAAAAATATCTTTGTAGGAAACGGCGCAATAGAGGTTATCCAAGCCGTGATGCATAATTTCGTAGAAAAAAGGGTGATCGTAAATATCCCTACGTTTTCATCTTATTATGAGTTTGCAAGAGACGATACGGAAGTGATTTATTATCAGCTAAATAAAGACGAAAATTTTAAGCTTGATATCCAAAGTTACGTTAATTTCGTAAAGTCTAAAAACCCGGATAGCGTAGTAATAATTAATCCAAACAATCCGGACGGCGGATACATAAAATATAAAGATTTAAGATTTATTTTAAATAATCTTAAAGAGGTTAAAAATATCATAATAGACGAGAGTTTTATACACTTTGCCTTTGAGGATAGCGAATATAGCTTGATTTCTGCTACCGAGCTTTTTAAAGAGTTTTCAAACGTTATCGTCATCAAAAGCCTATCTAAAGACTTCGGTATAGCGGGCATTAGGGCAGGATACGGAGTAATGGATCAATACAAAGTGGCAAAACTCCTTAAAAACGGATATTTGTGGAATTCTAGCGGACTTAGCGAATACTTTTTTAGGCTCTACAATAGAAGCGATTTTTTTAAAGAATACGAAGAAGTAAGGAAAAAATATATCGCCCATGCGCAAGAGTTTTTTGATGAGCTTTCAAAGATACCTCAAATAAAAGTCTATCCTAGCATGGCAAATTTTGCTCTTATTGAACTACTCGACGGTAGTACTAGCGCAAATTTCGTTTCAAAGATGCTAATAAAATACGGCGTCTATACCAGAACTTGTAGCGATAAGATCGGATTAAACGGCGAGTTTATCAGGATTGCCGCTAGATCGCAAAAAGAAAACGAAATCATAGTTAAGGCTATTAAGGAGATATTTAAGGACGATATTGCATAAGCCCGTACTAGCTATTTTTGATTTTTGCGATACGATATTTGACGGTCAATCTGCTACGTTTTTTTTGGATTTTTTGGAATCTAAACTTATGATTGCCAAGAAAATACGCGCAAAAATTATAAAGAAAACGAATAAAATACCCTCATCTGATAGCAAAAGATATAAAGAAAATTTAATGCGGGTATTTTACGGTATCAAAAAAGAGGAGATGGATAAATACGCTGTAGATTTTTATCGTAGTATAGTCGCAAACAGACTTCATAAAAGCGTTATAGAAGCTCTTTTAGCGCATCAAAAAAGCGGTCATGTTATCGTAGTCGTATCGGGTGGATTTGAGGTATATTTGAGGCATTTTACTAAAAGTTACGGTATAGATTATTTAATAAGCACAAAGCTTGAGTTTAAAAACGGCGCCTTTACCTCCAAAATCGCAGGCGATGAATGCTTGGGAGATAAAAAAGTAGAGTTGCTGGGTAGCGAGCTAAATTTAAAGGAATTTGATTTAAAAAATTCGTTTTGCTATAGCGATAGTCGTTCGGATATGCCTCTATTTTCGCTAGTCGGTAACAAAATAGTCGTAAAAAATGCCCAAAGTACTGATTGGATAGGCGATGAGTTTAAGGTTTTAAAAGTAGATGGAAGTTATGCTTAAAAATTTATTTGCCTCAAAAGTCGCGAAACAAACGCTATTTTTATTTGTAGCGCAGATATTTGGCATGGCTAGTGCTTTTATATCTAATATTTTAATGGCCAAAACGATGGGTGTTACAAATTTCGGGATCTATTCTTTTGCTGTAGCTGTGATTATGTTTTTGTCTATATTTTTTGAATTTGGATATATAGCTAGTGTATCAAGGCTATTAATTAAAAACAACGATCCATTGAAAGAAAGAGAATTATTTGGCTTAGCTCTCATAGTTTGCATAATTTGCTTTTCTCTTTTTTCACTAACAGTATTCATAATATCTTTTTTTATAGATGATTTTTTTAACGATAAAATAGGAAAAATCCTTAGAATGTCATCCTTTTGTAACTTTGGTTTTTTGGTTTCATTTTATTTAGATCTTATTTTAAAGGGTGCAAACAAGATTGGAGCTCTAAGCTTTTTTTTTATATTCCAAAAGAGTTCGTTTACACTTTTATTAATAGTACTATTTTTTTTAGATAGTATTACCGTTATAAATAATATACTGTTATTTTCCACAATCTCAATAGTTTCTTTTTTATGTTGCATTTTGAATATAAAACCTACTTTTAAGAATCTAAAATCAAATTTTATCTTATTGCAAAGAGAAAATAAATTTTTTGGTTTTTATAACTATTTATCCAGGGTCATAGGAACTGGTAGTGCCGAAATGGATAAAATTCTGATTGCGCTTTGGGTAAGCGCAAAAGACGTAGGATTGTATTCGCTATCTTTAGCATTGAGTAGCCCAATAAATTTACTCGCTTCTTCATTTGCAAGTTCGATTTTGAAAAAAATTTTTAAACAAAAAATAGATAATAAAATACTGTCGATCCATCTATTACTTGTGTTAGTTATTGCCATACTGATTTTTATTTTGGGATTGTCTGTTATATATTTTTTGGGTGTAATGTATAATGGCATGTTTATACTATTTATATTAGCCTCTTTTGCGACTATCTTGCAGGCTTTAGTTCAACCTTATAATTCCTGGCTAATGGCTAATGGCTTTGGAAGAGATATGTTTCATATATCTATTGGATTTACTGTTTCCAATATTATTTTTAATGTAATTTTGGTTTATAATTTTAATGCCACAGGAGCGGTATTGTCAAGAATATTATCAAATTTTTGTTTTTTAGTGTATTGTATTTTATTCTATAGGAGAAGAGCCAATGATAAGTAATTTATATCGTAATGACAATGTAGCATTTTGGCCCATGAGTCATGTATCACAAATAGCCGCCAATAACATCAAGGACAAGATTAAAACTTCTAAATGGTTATTGTTAAATAGAAGATGCTGCCTATGTAAAAAGGAAAATATAGAAGTATTATCTGAAAAGAATAAATATGGAATAATGCAAAAAATAGTAATTTGTAAAAATTGCGGCTTAATTTATTGGGTAGATGGAATAGATCAAGATGCAACTAATAATTTCTATAGTGATTATTACCTAGCTTTATGCGTTGGGAATATGAGTGTGGAAGGAATTTTCGCTTATCAATATCAACGTGGCAAAAATATATTAAATTTTTTATTAGAGCACAATATTAATAATCCAAAAAGAATACTTGAAATAGGTTGCGGAACGGCAGGCATATCATTTGCATTAAAAGAATATTATAAAGATTGCGATTGTTATGGTCTTGACTATAGAGATGAGGATATACAATTTTCGCAAGAGCATAAAATTAAAATTTTTAAATATACAGATTCGATATATTCGACCTTAAAAAAATATAATTTTGATTTAATAATAGCTAATCATGTAGTAGAGCATTTTGTTGATTTGAAGAATGACTTATTAAAGATTAAGAGTATTATGTCTAAAGATACCATTTTATTTATAGGCGTTCCTGGAGTATTAAGCACATATAAGTATTATAACTATTTTTTAGAGTCAATATCGTTAGATCACAATTATTATTTTACTGCTACAACCTTAAATAATGTAATGACTAATTTAGGATTTGATTTATGTTTTACAGATCAAGATATCAATGCTTTATATAAGTTGCCAGATATGCCGAAAAATTTAAATTCTATAATAAATGATTACGCAAATATAATAAAGTACATAGAAGATAACGAACCTGTTAAATATAAAATGTATGGCTTGAGAATTGAATTAAAAAATTTATTACGTCGTCTCTTAAAAAGAAAATAGTGAATGTCTCAATGAAATATTGGATAATTTCAGCAAATCTATATTTAGAGTAGAAGTAGGTATGAAACAGATTTTAATAACTTGTGATACCGAAGTCGGCGAACTGCATGCGGGTAGGGCCGATGCATTTGAGATTTTTATAGAAGGCGAGGTTCAAAGTAGGGAAGTGGGTGTAAAGCTCATAAACGATCTGGCGAGTGAATACGGTGCAACGGTGGAGCATTTTGTGGATGTATATCCTTATGAAAGATATTATGAGTGCAAATTTGAGCGGTTATGCAGCGATATCATCCATGGCGGACACGGCGTAAATTTACACACTCATCCATCAGGCAGATATGATAAAAATAGAAAATTTATGTGGCAGTATAGCGCAGATGAGCAGACAGAGATTATAAATTTCGGCAAGCAAAAGATAAAAGAGTGGATCGGTATAGACGTCTTGGCTCACAGGGCCGGCGGATACGGAGCGAACGACGATACGATACAGGCTTTAAAATTTAATGGTATTTTTATAGACAGCTCGTTTTTTTATAAAAATGAAAATTGCAAGATAAATTACGACTACATAAATAAGGCGTCCGAAAAAAATGGCGTATTGCAGCTGCCCGTGAGCGTTTATGAAAAACAAAAGCGCTACGGCTTTTTAAAAACAAAAAATAGCTTTCAAAAATTCGATTTTAGATACGGTTCTAGTGCGGATGAAATTTTAAAAGCGATAGATCTAATGCCTGAAAATTGCATAATAGTGCTTTTTTTACACAGTTTTAATTTTTTAAATTTGAAGTATAATTTTAAAGATAAAAAATACATAAACATAAGTATAAACTATAAACTGATAAACGAATATAAAAGGCTTCTTGCAGGTATCGCCAACAAAGCAGAATGTAAATTTACATCTATAAAAGATTTGGATATGAGGGGCTTGAGCGATGAGGATTTTGCCCCTACGATACGTGCCGATGCCGATATGATAAAATATGCAAAAGATAAATTTAGTATAAAATTTATGAGTATAGGCAACGTATAATGAAAATCCTTTATCTTAGGACTCTGTATTGGTTTGGCTTAAAAGCGGGCGGCTCGGTAGGGCATACGGCGGGCGTCATAAATGCTATGGATAAAAAGGCCGAGCTATTTGTTGTTTCAAACGATTTTTTGCCCGATGTAGATAAAGAAATCACAATCGTTGAGCCTATAAAAATACCGCTTGCGCCAAAAGATATACTTGAGCTTTTTTATAATTTTAAAATAATTAAATATTGTAAAAATTTAAAGCCCGACGCGATATATCAAAGATATAATGGGTTTAGTTTTTGCGGAGCGTATATAGCAAAAATGAAAAATATACCGTTTGTTTTGGAATTTAATTCATCGGATGTATGGAAGATCAAAAATTGGAAAAATAACGATACGATTTTAAAGCGGATTTTTAAAACAATTTACTATAAAATTTTCAAACTCCCTATCGTTTCTGCTATAGAAAAATATAATTTAAATAACGCAGCCTATATAGTCGTAGTTTCCGATGCGTTAAAAGATATTATTTTAAAATTTGGAGTGAATGAAAACAAAATAATCGTAAATCCAAATGGTATTGATGAAAGTAAATATAATCCGCAGATAAAATGCGATGATGTAAAACAAAAATATAATCTTGAAAATAAAATCGTGATCGGCTTTATAGGGACGTTTGGGCAGTGGCATGGAGCTGAAAATATAGCTCTGGCTTTTGGTAAGCTGCTAAAAAGGCATCCTGAGTATAAAAATAAAGCAAAGCTTTTTATGATAGGCGACGGCATTAGAATGTCCGCCGTAAAAAAGTATATTTTGGAATTTGGCTTGCAAGAAAATGTCGTATTAACAGGCCTAATTCCACAATATGAGGGGGCGAAATTTTTAAACGCTTGCGATATTTTGATTAATGCCACCGTACCAAATCCAGACGGAAGCGAGTTTTTTGGAAGCCCCACTAAGCTGTTTGAGTACATGGCTATGGGTAAAGCCGTAATATGTAGCGATATGGCTCAGATGTCCGAAATTTTAGAGCATGGTAAAACCGCCTATATGGTAGAGCCTGGGAATATAGACGAGCTGGCGACTGCCATGAAGGAGCTTGTGGATGATGGCGAGCTAAGGCGACGCCTGGGCAATAGCGCTAGGGATGAGGTCATCCAAAAATACACGTGGGATAAGCATGTGGATAAAATTTTAAAGGCCATAAGCAATGAGTAGGATTTCTTATTATCTCAAAAAAGCCAGATCAATGCCGTTTGATGAGTTGGCCATAAAAATAGCTGATAAAATTTTAAATACCACAAAGAATAAATTACAAAAAATGTGCGATGTGCTAAGCAATACTCACATAAATTTTAACATTCCGATCATCAAAACTAGCTATATAAGCACAAAAGAACTCGACCTGTCAAATATCGATTCGGATGTTGTAAGATATCTATCTAAAATGTACATCGAGCATAAATTTGATCTACTCGGTAGCGGATGGGTAAAAAATAGCTATGATAGCGCGGCGCTCGGGCTTGAGAGCTACAAATACGATATGAATGTCGCGACGCCCGCGAATGCGTCCGAAGGCTACGAGCCGATCGATTGGCAAAAGGATTTTAAAAGCGGCTTTCGATGGAGCGAAAAAAAATGGTACAAAGATCAGCGCATAGCCCATAAGCCCGGCAGCGATATAAAGGTGCCGTGGGAGCTTGCAAGGTTCCAGCACTTGCCGCAGCTTGCTATTTTTGCGATGGCGGATCCGAGTTTAAAGGAACAAAATTTAAAAGAATTTAAAAACCAAATTTTAGATTTTATCAGCAATAATCCGCCTAGAATGGGCGTAAATTGGACCTGCACGATGGACGTGGGTATCAGGGTCGCCAATATGCTGGCGGCTTACGATATGTTTTGCCAGATGGATGAGGGTGGAATTTTGGATCAAAATTTCAAGCAGACCTTTTCAAATAGCGTCTACGAGCATGCGCTTCATATCGTAAATAATCTGGAATATTCGCCGCATCTTACGTCAAATCACTATCTAAGCGATATCGCGGGCTTGCTGCAAGCTTGCGCGTATTTGAACGGCGGCGGTGAGATAGACGCGTGGCTGGCATTGGCCGTGCAAGAAGTAATCAGCGAAATGAAAAAGGAATTTTACGAAGACGGCGGAAATTTCGAGAGTTCTACGAGCTATCACCGCTTAAGCGGCGAGCTAATGGCGTATGCTACGGCTATGATGCTGGGTCTAAAAAGCGAGAAAATTTCATCGCTAAAAAATTGCGATGCAAAGCTTTGGCGTAAAAAGCCGAAGCTCTTGCCGCTCGAGGAGCAGGAAATTAGAATTCTAAACGGTCAAATAGCGCTGCCGCAGTGGTTTGTGGATAGGCTGTATAAAATCGGCAGATTTACCGCAGACATCACAAAGCCAAACGGCGAAGTGCCGCAGTTCGGCGATAACGATAGCGGCAGATTTTTTAAATTTAGCCCAAACGGCGAGTTTTTGAGTAACAAACAAGCCACGCGAAAATATCTAAATTTAAGCGGCTTTGAGGGCGGCGACGAGCCGTTTTGGGACGAAAATATTTTAAACCATTCCACGCTAATTAGCTGCATGGGCGGAATTTTTGACGATGAGATATTTAAAAACGATATGCGCTTTGAGAGGAGTTTTGCTCGATCTCTTGCCGGGCGCACGCTGCAAGTAGGCGATAAAACATACAAAAGCCAGGTCGCCTCGGGCGTGAAATTTGGCGAACTGCCGCACCGAAAAAGCATGGAATTTAAAATTTCAAATTCGCAAGAGATCAAAAATCTATTTTATCCGGACAGCGGAATTTTTATCTTCAAATCCAGCAAATTTTACCTCTCTATCTGCGCTACGCCGCTCGGGCAGAATGATCACGGCGGACACACGCACAACGACAAGCTAAGCTACGAGCTGTGGATAGACGGCCGCGACATAGCGAGGGATCCCGGCACCTATCTTTATACGCCGATCCCCGGCAGGAGAAATGAATTTCGAAGTGTCAGGGCACACAACGTGCCGATCGTCGGTGATTTGGAACAAAATAGTTGGGGCGAGGGGGCGATCGGATTATTTGGAATGTTTGCGGAATGCAGGTGCGAAGTGGCGGGTTTCGGAGAAAATTTTATAAGTCTCGCAGCAGAATATAAAGGCGTAAAAATTATTAGAAAATTTGAGATAAAAGAGGACAAATTGGAGATTATCGATATGGCAAATAGGGAATTTTATTATAGTAAATTTGAGTTATATTCAAATGGATATGGAAAGTTGATGAAAAATGTCTAAAAAAGTTTTAATGGCTGTTGCGAATTACTATACTTCGCCGTTTCAGGTCGGTAGCCATCATTATGCCAGGGCGTTTGAAAAGCTAGGATATGAGGTGCTTTTTATCTCAAATCCTATCTCGCCGATACATAAAATTTTTGCAAATAGTAACGAATTAAAAGAGCGGGAAAGAATTTATAAAAAAGGCGGCGAAAGTGCGGGGGGCATTTTTTATTATGTTCCGCGCTCCCTTTTTACTCCTCAAAACAAGCTATTTCTATCGTCGAATTTCGTTTTAAAGAATTGGCAAAATTTTACGTATCCAAATTTATTAAATTTTATAAAGGAGCGGGGTTTTAATGAGGTTGATATATTGTGGTTTGATAGCCCATTGTTCGGCTTTTTACTAGATGCTATAACTTATAAAAAATCTATTTTAAGGATAGCTGATTACGCAAAAGGTTTTGGTGCGGTTTCTGATGCGCAGTTTAATGCCGAGATAAATATCGCAAATAAGGTAGATGCAGTCATTTATACGGCAAAAAATTTAAAAGAAAAATACGATCAAATAAAAGATAAATCTAAAATGGAATATGTGCCAAATGGCATTGATCTTGATTTTTTTAAAGCGGCGGATAGGTCTTTGCCGCAGGAGCTTGAAGATATTCCTGAGCCTAGGGTAATTTACGTAGGGGCAATACATGATTGGTTTGATGTGGACTTAGTGTATTACTGTGCTAAAAATTTGCCAAATTATAGTTTTATTATAATAGGTCCGGAGCAAAAAGATCTATCTTTACTCAAAAAACTAAAAAACGTGCATATTTTAGGCTCTATCCCATACACTAAAATTCCCGCGTTTTTATATAATTCGCAGGTAGGCATAATTCCTTTTAATGTTAAGGATTATCCTGATTTAGTAAATAGTATAAATCCGCTAAAGGTATATGAGTACTTTGCTGCCAGAATTCCCGTTGTTGCAATTAATTGGCAAGAACTAAAGCAACTTGAAGATTTGGTTTTTTTGTCTAATTCGAAGAAGGATTTTATGCTTAATATAGAAAAATCTATGCATTCAGATAAGGATAGAATGGATAAAGCCGCTAATTTCATAAAGGATAATGATTGGAACGTAAAAATACAAAAAATATTGAATTTACTTTTCTCTATATAATAGCTTTTACTTTGTATTGCTTAAATAATTTTGTTGATAGATTTAGCCTATTTTATTTTGGCTCATATGCGTATATATATAAGGCTTTAATTTATTTAATATGGTTATTTATAGCTGTTTTTTCTTTTAGAAAAAAGACTTCCATATATATGAATATTTTTATTTGCATATTATTTATTTATATGTTTTTTGATATTAAAATCGGAGCTGTTGCCTTTATAACATATTTTTTACCAGTTATTGCAACCTTCTTTTTCTTTTCAAATTGTATTAGATCAAAAACTCAAATTAATTTTATTATTTCTGGGCTGGGTTCTTTTTTTATATTATCGGTTTTTTATGCTGTATTTAATGAGATATTTGGCTATGCTGACTTCGAAAAAGAGGCTTTTAATTTGTTGGGTAACTTATTTGAATCGGATGGAGAAATTAGAACAAGATCATTTTTTGTGGGGGAACAGACTTTATACATATATGGCATTTCTATTGTCGTGCTATCTTTTATTTTTAGGAATAAATATAAATATATTTTTTTATTGGCTCTTGTAGCTCTATCTTGCTTTCATATTCCTAAAAATCCATTAGTATTTGTAGCTATCCTTATTTCTATGCTATTTTTCTTAAAAATTAAATTTAATCCTATATTATTTCATATATATTTCTTTGCAAATATTTGTATATTATATTATTTTGCGACAATCACATATCTTTCAGGCGTGTGGTCTTTATACGGCTCCTGGCTTTATTATACTCCTTTTGGTGCACCTAGTGTTATAACTAGATATGAAATCTGGGATAATGCTATCTCTCTCTTCTTTGCTAATCCTTTTGGATATGGTCTTGGAGCGGCTTCGTATGTTTTTGGCAACGCAAAGATTATTGCACCCCATTCTGAATATTTAAAAGCACTTATAGAGCTTGGAGTACTTGGCTTTTGTGTATTTTATGCATTTTTATATCATATAATAAAGATGGCTTGGTTATTATATATAAAAATGAAAGATAATATATTTTTATATTTTATAGCATATATTTTTGCTTTTGTTTTTATAAGCTTTTTTAATGATCATTTTTTTGGAAATGCTGAGAAGCTGTTTTTTTGGATGATTACCGGATTGATATATAACTTTAACGATAAAGCATTAAACGGGAAATTTGATGCTTCTATTAAACAAAAGTAGATCGATATATTTTTATAAGGTTTTAAAATGAAGAAAATACTTTTATTATCACTTAGGGCTGATCACGGCGGCGGTCCTAAACACGTCGATCTGCTTATAAATAATTTATCCAGCAATATGGAGATCTTTCTGGCTTGTCCGAAAGATAAGCCCTATTATAATATGTGGAGCGAGTCAAAAAAGGTTAAAGATATATTTGCCCTGCCGCATAGAAAATTTAGCGTAAAAAAGCTCCTTGGGCTAAATAAATTTATAAAAGATAACGATATAGAGATAGTTCATTCTCATGGCAAAGGTGCGGGCATCTATTCGCGGATGCTTAAAATTTTAAATCCAAGGCTAAAGATAGTCCATACTTTACACGGCGTTCATATTGGAGAATACGGCTTTTTGAAAAAGAATGTATATATTTTTTTGGAGCGGTTTTTAACGCTATTTACCGATAAATTTATAAATGTTTCAAATAGCGAAAATAGCCTTTGTTTAAAGCTTAGACTATTTAAAAAAAGTAAGTGCGAGATCGTATATAACGGTATAAAAGCTCTTTTAAAAGATGATCATGCCAAGATAAAATTTAATCTATCGGGAAAAGGGGTAGTTACAACTATTTCGAGATTCGATTATCAGAAAAATATGTCCTTGGCGTACGAGATAGCTCAAAATTTTAAAGACAACCCAGACATCGTTTTTTTGTGGCTCGGCGACGGCGACGATAGGGTAAAATTTGAATTTATGGCGCAAAAAGACGGCGCAAATATAATCTTTACGGGCTTTACCGACGAAGTGCCCGCGTATCTATCCGCTACGGACATCTACCTGTCTACGTCCAGGTGGGAGGGGCTTCCTTATGCGCTTATAGAGGCTCAGTCGCTCGGCATCCCGATAGTAGCGACAAACGTCGTGGGAAATAACGAAGTCGTAGAAAACGGCAAAAGCGGATTTTTGTTTGAGAGCGCACAGCAGGCGTGCCGGGATATAGAAATTTTATTAAATGATGAGCAAATATACGGTAAAATGCAAGCCGAAGCATTGCTAAATTTTAAAGATAAATTTAATATCGGCGCTATGATTCGTAAAGTGGAAAAAATTTACGAGCAGATATTTGAAAATAGATCAACTAGGGAGCCGCAATGAAAAAAGTCCTTATCCACGACTGGTTCAGCACCTATGCGGGCGCGGAGAAATGCATCGAGAGTTTTACCGATATTTGGGATGATTTTGAAATTTACAGCCTCATCGACTTTTTAAGTGGCACCGACCGGGATAAAATTTTAAAAGGCAAGCGCGCCCACACGAGCTTTATCCAAAAGCTTCCTTTTGCAAAGGACAAATACCGTAACTACTTGCCACTATTTCCGCTCGCGATAGAGCAGTTTGATCTAAGCGGCTATGATGTCGTGCTATCTAGCTCACATGCTGTCGCAAAGGGGGTCCTGACGCACTCAAATCAACTTCATATCGCCTATGTGCACACGCCGATCCGCTATGCGTGGGATCTGTATCATCAGTACTTGCGCGAGAGCGGGCTGGACCACGGTTTAAAGGGCGTGCTGGCGAAGTATTTTTTACATAAAATTCGACTTTGGGACGCGAGCACCGCAAACCGCGTGGATCACTACGTCGCAAACAGCCGCTACATCGCGCGCCGTATCCAAAAAACCTACGGCAAGTCCAGCGACGTCATCTATCCGCCCGTAGACGTGGATAAATTTACGCTGCGCGAAGCCAAAGAGGAGTTCTACCTCACCGCCTCGCGCATGGTTCCGTATAAAAAGATCGATCTCATCGTAGAGGCGTTTTCGCAAACGGATAAAAAGCTGCTCGTCATCGGAGACGGGCCCGATATGGCGAAAATCAAGTCAAAAGCGGGTAAAAATATCGAACTTTTGGGCTTTGCGAGCGATGAAACGATGGCGGATCTAATGGGGCGGGCAAAGGCGTTTGTTTTTGCCGCCGAGGAGGACTTCGGCATTACGCCGGTAGAAGCGCAGGCGTGCGGCACGCCGGTGATCTGCTTTGGGCGCGGCGGCGCTCGCGAGACGGTGCGCGATGGCGAGAGCGGGCTGTATTTTATGGAGCAAAACGCAAAGGAGCTACTCGCCGCCGTAGCTAAATTTGAGCAAAATTATGATAAATTTGAGCCTACAAAAATCAGAGAAAATTCTTTAAAATTTTCGCGCGCGCGCTTTGAGGCCGAGATCAAAAGCTACGTCGAGAAAAAATATGAGGAATTTAAGGACGGCCTAAATGACTAATATAATCCTAAGCGGCGGCAGCGGCACGAGGCTGTGGCCCATCAGTCGCACGCTTATGCCAAAGCAGTTCGTGCGCCTCTTTGACGATCGCTCGCTTTTTATGATGAGCTATGAGCGAAACTCCCCGCTATGCGAGCGCACGCTCGTCGTCTCGAACGAGCAGCAGTATTTTTTGGCGCTCGATCAGCTTGAGGCTTTGGGTGCGCGCGGCGTAAAATTTCTTCTCGAGCCCGTCGGCAGAAACACAGCTCCTGCGATCGCGCTTGCGTGTTTGAGCTTAAAGGCCGAGGAGATTGTTTTTGTAACGCCGAGCGATCATCTCATTAGAGACGAAGCGGCGTATAAAAACAGCGTCTTGCGCGCACGCGAGCTTGCAAAGCAGGGATTTTTGGTGACGTTTGGTATCAAGCCAGCGGATGCAAATACGGGCTACGGCTATATCGAAGCTAGCGGCGAGGACGTGTTGAAATTTCACGAAAAGCCTGAGCTTGCGGCAGCGCAAAGCTACATAGCGGCGGGGAATTTTTACTGGAACAGCGGCATGTTTATGTTTAAAGCTGGCGTATTTTTAAACGAGCTAAAAGCGCGTAGCCCCGAAATTTACGAAGCCTGCGTTCGTGCACACGAAAATTCTAACGCGGAAAATCCGATTAGAATTAAACTAGGCGATATGCAAGAGATCCCCGCAGATAGCATCGACTACGCGGTTATGGAGCGCACGAGCCTTGCTAAGGTCGTGCCCGCAGACATCGGCTGGAGCGATCTGGGAAGCTTCGATAGCTTGGACGCCGAGCTGCCTAAAGACGCGAACGGCAACACTGCAAGCGAGCAAAATATTACTCTAAATTCTAAAAACAATCTCATCATTGGCTCAGGCCGCACGATAGCCGCCGTAGACGTCGAGGATCTCGCTATCGTCGATACTAAAGACGCTCTGCTCGTATGCAAAAAAGGCTCTACCCAAAAGGTAAAGCAGGTGGTGGAGCGGCTAAAGGATAGCGATCTAGCGCGCGTACACGTAACAACGCACCGTCCGTGGGGCAGCTACACGGTGCTTGAAGACGAGCGCGGCTACAAGATCAAGCGCATCGTCGTTAAGCCCGGCAAGCGGCTATCGCTGCAGAAGCACTACCATCGCAACGAGCACTGGATCGTCGTTAGCGGCACTGCGACCGTGACCGTGGGCGAGCGAAATTTCTTGCTGCGCGAGAATGAATCTACGTTCATTAGAATGGGCGAGGTTCACCGCCTCGCAAACGAAGGCAAAATCCCCGTCGTGCTAATCGAAGCTCAAGTCGGCAGCTATACCGGCGAGGACGATATAGTGCGCCTGCAAGATGATTTTAATAGGAGTTAGGATGAAAAAGCAACTCTGCGTTTTGATAATCTTGGCGGTCGATATTTTCGGCATCTGGCTTTGCTTCGGGCTTGCCGTGGTGCTTAAAAATTTGCTTTACGGCGATAATGTGCTGCTGGACGTCGGCAGGTATCAAGGCTTTGCGCCGTCCTACGTCATAATGATATTTCTATTTTTCTATCAGGGGATCTATTCGAGGCGGTATGATTTTTGGCACGAGAGTAGAATTTTAGTAAAAAGCTGTTTTTTGGGGCTTTTGCTAAGCCTCGCGCTGCTTGCTTTAATCAAAGTCAATTATGAATTTTCGCGCGCCAGTTTTATTTTGAGCTTTGCCTTTATGGCGGTGGTTTTGCCGATTTTTAAGCTCATAACGAAAAGGAAGCTTTTTAAATTTGGATTATGGCGAAAGAGGGCGAAAATTTTAGGCGAGGGCGAGGAGTTTGAAAACGCCGTCTTAGAAAGCGCGTATTTGGGGTATGTAAGGGCGCTAGGTAGGGACTACGACGTGCTATTTATTGGCGGAAGCAGGCTCGAAGCGAGTGCCTTGAACGAGCTTATCGAGCATAATATCAGAAAAAACAAAGAAATTTTATTCACCCCCGTGCTGCGCTCATACGATTTTACGCAGGCAGATATTTACAGCGTTTTTGCCTCGCGTACCAGCCTCTTTGCGATACGAAATTCTCTGAAAAGCCCTCTAAATTTAGCGCTTAAACGCGGGCTTGATTTGGCACTTATCATTTTGGCGCTTCCTTTACTGGTGCCGATTTTTGGCGTAATCGCGCTAATGATGAAGCTAAAAGAACCGGAGGGACGCATATTTTTTTCGCATCAAAGGATGGGGTTTGGCGGCAAGCCGTTTGGATGCCTGAAATTTCGCTCGATGAAAGAAAACGGTGATGAAATTTTAGCCCAGTATCTAAAGCAAAATCCGCAAGAGGTGGAGTATTTTGAAAAATATCATAAATACGAGCACGATCCGCGCATCACGAAGCTGGGCGATTTTTTGCGAAAAAGTTCGCTAGATGAGCTTCCGCAGCTGATCAACGTCCTAAAGGGCGAAATGAGCATCGTTGGTCCTCGCCCATGCGCACAATACGAGCGCAAGGATATGGGCGAATACGTAGATCTCATCCTGGCCGTCAAGCCCGGCATTACGGGGCTTTGGCAGGTAAGCGGGCGCAGCGATGTGGATTTTGCGACCAGGGCCGGCATGGATACATGGTATATGAAAAACTGGTCAATATGGAACGATATCGTGATAATCATAAAAACCTTTAAGGTGGTCCTTGTTCGCGAGGGCGCAATTTAAATTTTAAATTTGGAGAAGAAATATGCAACAGAATTATTGTGAAGATGATGAGATTGATTTGCTAGATTTGGCAAAAAAGATATGGAAATATAAAAAGCAAATTTGTATAGTAACTTGTGGATTTATTGCGATTGGGCTTTTGTACATTCTATTTGCTACTCCGTGGTATAAAGCAACGGCGTTGGTAGAAACCGCCTATTATAATAATGAAACTGGTATGCCACAGTATATAACCGAAAGATCCGTTCGGATGCATGAGCTTAGAGTAAAATATATTGATGGACTAAAGGATATTAAGGACAAGAACGTAACGGTTGATAGTATCGTCGCCGATAAAGATAGCGCCAATATATTTATTATAACGGCGTTTGCCAAATCAAACGAATTACTAAAAAAACATATAGATGAGATGGTGGCAGATTTAAGCAAAGAAGATGCTATAGTTTTAGATGAATATAAAAAGGCTGTACGCGAACAATCGGTAAGTATTGATTCGCAGATAAGTTATTTAAAAAATGATAAAATTCGTAATTTAAAAGAACGAATAGAATATTTAAAAGGTGTTCAGATAGCCAAAATAGACGATCAAATAGATATGCTGAACAAGAGAGAAAAGCTTAGCGATGCTGGCGAATTAAAACTGATGGAGTTAATGAATATAAAAGATAAAATTTTAAACGACAATATACCTAAAATAAGTGACGAAATTAGTGCTATAACTCTAGTACAAATTCCTGATTTAATGAAGAAAAAGAGCATTATAAAAAGTAGGCTTTCTGATTTTAATTTTAAAACTTCTCATATAATTTCTAATATAGTTTTATCTGATCGCCCAGCAAAGCCTAAAAAACTAATCATTTTAGCAATATCTGCAATAATAGGACTTATGCTTTCTACCTTTGTAGTATTGGTTTATGATAAATTTAAAACCTGCAATTCCGAAAATAGATAAATTTTAAATAATTTATTTCTATATTGGGGCGTTACGGCTGAATGTAAAGACTGCTTTGATAAAACTCCCTACTAAGGCGTTTTTTATATGAAAGATCATATTGCGCGAACCTTAGCAAAATATATATTGGCGCTAAATCAGCAATGCTATTTTACTAAAGAGTAAGGATGACATTTGGCTATTGCGGTATCAAAGATAGAATTATTTTTTGCTTTTTGATATGACTATTTTATCTATGCATCGAATTCTATCGCTTGGATACATTATCGAAAAAGTCATTTATTACTATCGAGTAGCCCCAATTTGCATTTACAAAAGCATCGTAATTATAAATTTAGCGTATTAATTAAAAAGCACCGATTAGAATTCTATAATTGTATGTAAAAAAGTATTGGTGTCCCGTGTAGTATCTATGCAACTTTTAAAAACGCCCCATAATACGTGATTACAGAATATCGCTCTATAGTCGTTAAAGACTATATAACGAAATTTGCTATCTCTTAAGGAGACTTTAAATAATAAGCAAAAATGGGTTAAAACCTATAGACCTTAAGAAATTTAGCTTAAGCTTTATAACAGCTCAAGACTTAAACCCTTAAGGAGGCTAATTAAACACAATTTTTACTTAGTGCTTTAAACGCTTATCCATAAAACATATTCTTATTGGTATAAAGAATACAATAGATAAAGCTTAAGACACTATTTTTGTCCTTATGCGTCGGAGATTATATTAGAAAGATCTTAAAAACTACTTAGTCGAAATTTATTGATACTATTTTTGAGCTTTCCTTCTTAGCTAAAAAGTGCCTAAAAGCCTTTAAGCTTCTTTAAATTATAATGGGTAGGAAAACTTGATAGAATAGGTTTGGTTCGATAGTCTTTTAAAATTCTTTAAAAGCATGGGCAAGCGATGCAATTTCCTACACATTGCCAAAATTTCTAAAATACAGAGGGTATGATTCAAAATTTAAGCAAATAGATAAAAAGTAGTGAAATAAAAAAAGGGGGGGGCAAATCTAGCGCGGCAAGAGTAGCTAGAATAATAAAGAACGCTAAAGTGTTTATTCACATACCAACAAACGTCAAAGCAGCCATCCATCAGATTATGGAGAAAACAAATAATATAGGAATATAAAAGAGCGATGAAAAGACCAAATAGTGAATAAAAGGATAAAGTAGACATTCTAAAAGCTTTATGCACTATAACACTAAAAGCAAGCATCAAGGCTTAATAGTTGTAGCGATTAAAGCATTAAAGCATCAAGGTGTTAAGGTGTTAAAGCACTTAAATGTTATTTCAAAGTAAAGCTTAAAGTACGGCATTTGAAGCAGCTGTAGCATTTGAGGTAGCAACTCAATACATCAAGCACCTAAAGCATTAATAAAGATCAATGATGATAAAAGTATTAATAAAGGCAAGTAAATCTGTAATAGTAAGGCATAATAGCAAATAAATCGAGCGTAATAAAGAAACAGAGAATGTCCGCACGGATCCGCTTGATCGTAAATATATCGGAGGGCAGTAAAAACATTAAAAGAATAAGCAAACCAAGCGAATAAAGCATAGTAAGAATATAAAGAAGCACGAGATGTCTGCTACTCAAAGTGGATAAAGCGTTGAGTTAAACACTCAATGCCCAAATATAGGCGGGAAGTATTCGACAATTATAAGAAACTAAAAGCCGGGGTTAAACATACACGGCAAAGAGCCTATGAATATCAAGCAGAATTTAAACAAAGCGACATAAATTTAAGTAAGAAGTATATAGTCAAATCCTATGCAGCCCGTATAAAATAACTGAGATATACGTAAAAATCATCGTATTACAAATATCGGTGCAATACCCCAATGACGATAGACGATATAGGCACAATATACTACCGCCGGCAGTTGCTGCATTATACATATCTAAGTAGCTATAACCAAGAACCAGACTGAGATTAAAAGACGCCGGACTAAATATCAAAGTACTTTAAACCAGACTAAGATTAAAAACATTATAAAGTGCTATAAATTCTAATAAACGGTGACGATGCTTTAACGACGGCAATACTCAAATATACAAACTAGTCCTAAACGATTAAACATTACCCAATAGTGAATCTCTTAAAAGTCATACGGGAATTTAAAGCAAATTTATTAAGATTAATATGCAAGCAGAGAAATTTTGCACATTAAAAAGTTATACCCAAATTTAAAGCCTACTCCAAAAAGCAGAGGAAGCTTTTCGAGGACAAGGACAAGAATATAAAACGCTTCATGTCATATAGTATTAAAGCACATCATAGTATTAAAACATCTCATAATATTTAAAAGAAGTCATAGAGCATTGCAATCACAAAGAAACAATATCTTTTAAGCTTATAGCTTTTATAGTTATGATGATTAAAAAATACGCGGGTATATTTTCAAATTTACGTGTAGCTGTAATATACAAAAAATACCGCCCTCAAAAGAGAACTCCTATAACGTGTTAAAATGTCTCAAATAGGTGCAATAAAGTGAAATGCGACGGAAAGACACACTATAAATATCCGTCAAGAGCCTATCGCCTCTTGACGGATAGCCCCATTCTATCGGTATTTATAGCTTGCATGCGGCACGCTTCATAGCGTAAAATGAAACGCATGGAACGGCAAATGAAACGGACCTCTTTAAGAAATTTATTCTGTTTGCTTGCCTATTTGCTATTGCATTACGCCTTCTTCTGCTTATCAATTTGTATGTTTTTCATACTTTTATTTTGGCTCTCTTTAGCTTAATCCCAAGCAAAGGACCATTAGGTTACGGCGAGCGCAATGAAAAACAAATATATAGCCCGTTTCCGAATTCTAGAAAAAATTTAGAGAAATTCTGAAGTATTTTGCAGAGAATATAGAAGCATCAAAGATATAAAATTAACTAAAGCGATAAAGTTCCCAGCTGACAATCTCGCCTAGAAGCTTCGCTTCGAAATAAAACGAAAGCTATTTTCGATCTAAACGGGTAAGGAGCAAAAGAGGTAGATACATAGCAAACGAAATCCCGTTATTTCTACTTCGCTTTGCTTATAGCTATAAACAGACGGTATGTTTAAAAGGGACAGCAGAATTTATACTCAGATAGTCAAAACTGCTATGGCTAGCGAACCAATACCGATATTATCGTATATAGTGACTTTGATGGGGGGGCGTGATTTATTCTGATTGCCGGAAAGCTTGTGGCGGTTTAGTGGATCATGGAACTAAAGCACATTACAGAGCAAAACACTCAAAGAATGAATTTGCTAATGATAAAAAACCATATAAATGGCATTGAGAATTTCTGGGGTTATGCTAAGCACAAATTATCTAAATTTAAAGTGATAAAGAAAGAGAATTTTTTACTACATCCAAAAGAATGCGAATTTAGATAACAGTAAAGATACAAGAGAGAGTCCGCTTAAGTTTCGTTGAGCTAAAAATTATTTTTTAGTTGCATGTCTTTTATGTGTTATTATAAAAAATTAAAATTATCAATAGTTATGATGGCCGTAGTTAAGTAGTTGTCTAAACTCATTGAATAAAGCTTGTTTTACCTTTTTAATACCACACCATGCTTGATAGTGACACTTCCTTATTTTGCTTTTTTTAAATTTATTCTTGCAGCACAAGCAACTACTCTGTCTACATATACCAACAATATCTCTAAAATTAATTTCTCCATTATATTTTATTATTTTGTACATGCTCCTAAAGTTTAAATTTTCCTCAGCTATAAATTCCAATAATCCAAGCACACCATGGGAATACTCTCCCCAAGGTGCCCTGCCGTATTTATTATAGAAACTAACCCAATACAAATATGGTTCCAATAAATTTATAAAAAAATCTTGTATATTAAAAATACCATTTGCAAAAAACGATTTTTCTTTCGGATATACCGTTAAACAAAATGAACCGTCACTATTCATATGAAGTTCATCCGTATTTTTATTTATAGCTTTAGCAATATTTTTTATCTTATCATCTAAATTAATCACTTTTGGAATTATCGATGGAATGTGTGTTTTTAAAAAAATAACAATAGAAAAATCGTCAACTATTTTTATACCGTTATATGATCTATAAAAACAAATTTTACCAGCTATTCTATCTTTTAAAATTTTAAGATCAGGATAATTTTTACACAACCATTCTTTTTCGGCATCATAAAGTACTATTTCTTTTTCTAGGCTACAAGATTGTAAAACTATATTAGCCATGGCTTATTTGGAGTTGATATAATTGCCGAGAAAGATAAATTCTTAATATATTCATCAAAAAAATCACTATTAAAAAATTTTCCCCATATCATCAATACCTTCTTTTTGTCCTTTGTTAATTCCAATTCTGATAAATACTCATCAAACAAAGCTTGCAACTCATTGTATAAATTTTCTACTCTTCTTTTATGCTTATCGCTATTTACTATTTCTTTTGAATTTAAAGGATTTAAAATAGATTTATTATATTGCAGTCTATTTTTTATTTTTTTAAGAGTATCATAAAATGCTTGATCGTCACGAGCTTTTATAGGCGCATAACATTCTACTGCCAATATTGTCAGAATTAATCCGCTAGGCATATCCCAGGTTTTCCTACTAATAGACCAAAATTTTAAAAACCTAACTATTCTTCTAAGTTGTCTTCCGTTACTATCATCTGGGCTTTTGTTTATGACGGCATTATCAAACCACTCAACAATCTCTTTTGGGTTCGATTCCTCCCAATCAGAACTTGCCAATTCTTGCTTATCATCCTTTTTTCTATATATAGCCATATCAACATGATGTCCTTCGCTATAATACACACGAACACAATTTTTTAGTACCTCTGGTGCTTTTTGAAATCTATCATCTTGTATCGCCCTATAAACCATATCTTTGATATCTTTCGAAGTCATATTTCCTATTTTTGAGTTATCAAAGACAACGCCTACATCTATGTCGTAATCATTATTAACATGTTGAACTATTGTCCTCATGGAATACGACCCCTGACTTATCGTATCGTTATAAGCAGGACTATTATTGTTCCGCAAACCATTCTTTAGCCTATCTAAATTTATATCTCTATACTTTCCAAGAGTATTCCACAAGTTACCAAGTCTTACTTTTTCGTTGTAGAATTTATTTAACTCGCTGTTGCAATCGACCATTTTACATCCTTTTACAATAATTTTTTAATTATCCAATTAGTATCACTACCATCTAAACTAGAAAAATTTAATAAGTTATTTATATCTTTAGCGTCATCCAACCCCATCTTCATTTTTAGTTGAGGATTAATCCTTTTATAACCGTTTTCATAACCTAGCTGTTTCATAAAAGTTTTGGTTTGAAATTCTGCTAACTCAGATTGAGTATTGAGTAAAATTTCTACCAGTGGAGCATTTGGCAATAGCCATTTTATTATAGTATTTTTTAAACTATTAGGGTTATATGGAAGCATTGAAAACTTACCGGTTCCTACCGAAAGCAATGTTATTCCGCTAGTACCTATATCATTATCACAAAACGAAAGCGCATCAGAGAGTGCTATCAAGGATGGATTATTGGCAACTATGCCACCATCTATTAAATTTGTAGAGTGCTTTAAATCCATCTCTACCTCAAAATAGGTTGGAGCAGAGACTGAAGTCAAAATCGCACTATATAGCTTCTCGTCTGATCTAGAAATATTTGAATCATTATATTTTGATTTATATAGTCTCGGTTCCATTCTTACAATATCTACAGCAGTTACAAGTAAATGCGTTTTTACATCTTCAAATGTAAGTTCACCGAAGTATTCCTTGGCTTTTTGCTTAAGGATATCTTTTTTATATTTAGTTCCAGGTGTGAAGAAAAATCTTTTTGTTTTTTTTGAAAAAATTTCAGGAATATCCTTTTGGTATAAAGCTTTTATGTCGTCTGCTCTTTTACCTATTGCCAATAAGCCAGCAATTATTGCACCGGTTGACGTTCCGGCAATTAAGTCAAAGTATTCACCCAGTGATTTTTTTGATTCATCTTTGGTATTTAAAATTTTTTCTATATTTTCTAATATGCAAGCCGTTAGAAAACCCCTAACTCCACCACCGTCTAATGTTAATATTTTCATGGCAGCTTTCCCTAGCGAACAAAATTTACATCAAGCCTATATCCTGCAGCATTTGCATAGGCATTTAAAGTAGAGATTGTTGGTGAAATTTTAGAGTTTAGGCTCTCTAATCTTGAGATGTTGCTTTTACTAGTATTCATTCTACTAGCCATCTCCTCTTGGGTCAAATTTGCGGCTTTTCTAATCTTTATCAGTTTTAGTTTTAGCTCGAATTCAACTTCAAGTCTATCGTATTCTTTTTTAACTTCACTCTTTTTTAGCGCTTTTTCTTTAAAATCTTCGAAAGTCGGTCTCATTTTATCTCCTTTGCTCTTTGCATAATAATCTTCATATCTTTTTTGGGGATAGCGTCTGATTTTTTAATCACGGTATGCAAAATAACTATCTCTTTATTTATTACGTTAACAAATACGCTTCTTGCGATACCCTCCTTGCCTTTTGCTCTAAACTCAAACAGCCCGTTCCCAAGAGGGGCACTGTGCGGTCTACCTAAATTTGGCCCAATCTCTCTTGCCATCTCAAGTACCCTAAGCAAATTAGCCAGCATTGTACCCGGTAAAGCCAATGTCTCATCTTCGACACTTTTGTCATAAAATGTAATTTTCCATGATTCGTTTTTCATAGTTGCAATATTATCATATTTGATAACCTATTGTCAAATTTATAGCATCAGTACAATTGTAATACACTGTATAAAATTACAAAAAGTAAGCAGATCTTTTAAACCTCTCTTGTTTATTTTATGACGTTTATCATTGCCGATTTACCAGCCCGAGTTTTTTATGCAATATGTCGCAATGCTATTTTTACTCTTCATAATAATCTAAATTAGAGGATTTAACGGGTAGATGAACCTGCTTGGATATAGCAGCTTTTATATAAGAGATGCCTTGGAATATAAGTATTTTAAAAACAACGGCCTTTATCTAGCCTTTGATATCAGCAAGCTTAGCTCTAAGGGGAAAGAATACCCTGCAGAGAGCGAAATGTTTGGCGGAGAGGGCGTAGGCCCGAGAGAAATATTTCGGGCTCTTTTATCTATGATCTTTTGGCGGTTTTTCCTGTAAAGAGCTTATATCTTTATCTCCTACTATAAGCTCTCCTTTTCCTATAGTAGCT
>CAUPXM010000010.1:0-86403 GCA_963515585.1 uncultured Campylobacter sp. | reverse complement strand
GCGGCAAAGGCGAGATAAAAGTAGGCTTTGACGCTGATTTTGCGGTATTTGACGAGGCTTTAAACCTAGATAGCGTGATCGCGAAAGGGGAGTTTTGTGTAAAAGAGGGCAGGCTCGTGAAAAAGGGATTTTTTGAGTGAAATTTGAAGCAGATGCCGCTTTTTAAATTTGGCGAGTTTAAATTTGACAAATAATCTTGCTCGCGACCTTTGCGGTCATCTCATTTTTGCGGCGCAAAATTTAACCGCGCCTACGCTTGGATTATATTAAATTTAGCTTTAATTTAGCTATTTTTAAATATAATCTCAGCTTCAATTCACACACACCAATCCTAAAATTTGGTTGCGTTTGTCAAAAACAAATGTTAACGGGTGTGGAGGAGAAACCTAAATTTCGGGGCAACCCACAAGGAGAAAACTCATGGTAACAATGAGAGATTTGCTAGAGTGCGGCGTTCATTTCGGACACCAAACACGCAGATGGAATCCGAAGATGAAAAAATTCATCTTCGGCGAGAGAAAAGGTATCTACATCATAGATCTACAAAAAACTATCCGCTACTTCCGCTACACTTATAATATCGTACGCGACGCGGCTGCCGAGGGTAAAACCATACTTTTCGTAGGTACCAAAAAACAAGCCGGCGCGACGCTAAAAGAGTACGCCGAAAAATGCGGCATGCCTTATGTAAGCCACAGATGGCTAGGCGGCATGCTGACGAATTTTTCCACTATCAAACAATCGATCCGCAAGCTCGAAGTAATCGAGACTATGGAAGAGGACGGCTCGATAAATTTACTAACTAAAAAAGAAGCGCTAATGCTTCGCCGCAAAAAAGAGAAGCTCGAGCTTTATCTAGGCGGCATTCGCAATATGAAGGGCTTACCGGATATGATCTTCGTCATCGACGTTGTAAAAGAAAAGATCGCCGTAGCAGAAGCTAATCGCCTAAAAATGCCGGTTATCGCGCCTTTGGATACAAACTGCGATCCGGACGTAGTCGATTTCCCGATCCCTGGCAACGACGATGCGATCCGCTCGGTTCAGCTTTTCTGCCAAGAGATGGCTGAGGCGATAAACGAAGGCAAGGCGCTTCGCGATCAAGATGCGAGCGAGGATGTCGAGCAGAGCGAAGCCGTCAGCGACGAGGAGAAAGAGGAAGTCGTAGCCGAGGCGATGAGCGAAGAGGATTTTGACGTAAGCGAGGACGAAGAGTAATGGAAATCAGCGCGCAAATGGTAAAAGAGCTCCGCGAAAGCACCGGAGCGGGGATGATGGACTGCAAAAAGGCTTTGGTTGAAACAGACGGCGATATGGATAAGGCCGTCGATCTGCTTCGCGAAAAGGGCTTAGGAAAGGCTGCTAAAAAAGCCGATCGCCTAGCTAGCGAGGGCTTAGTAAGCGTCGAAGTGGGCACGGATCACAAGATCGCCACCATAAGCGAGATAAATTCCGAAACCGACTTCGTAGCTAAAAATCAAAATTTTATAAATTTAGTTAAAAATACTACTCTACATATCCAAAGTAAAGGCATTAGCAGCATTGATGAGCTAAATTCCAGCATCATCGACGGCGTTAAATTCGATGAGCATCTAAAAAGCCAGATCGCTACGATCGGTGAAAATTTGGTCGTTAGAAGATTTGAGACGATTAAGGCGGGCGTAAACGGCGTGGTAAACGGCTACCTGCACTCAAACGGCCGCGTAGGTGTAATCATCGCAGCAGCTTGTGACAGCGAGCGAACTGCGGAGGGTGCGAAGGAGCTTATAAAAAATCTCTGCATGCATGCAGCCGCGATGAAACCTCAGGTTATCAGCTATAAAGAGCTTGATCCCGATTTTATCGAAAAAGAATTCTTAGCTCTTAAAGGCGAGTTTGAGAAGGAAAATGAGGAGTTTGTGCGCTTGGGCAAACCGCTTCATAAGATCCCGCAGTTCGGCTCTCGCGCGCATCTAACGGACGAAATTTTAGCCAAAGAGATCGAAGTTTTAAAAGACGAGCTTCGCAAGCAAAATAAGCCTGAAAAAATTTGGGATAAAATTTTACCGGGCCAGATCGATCGCTTCATCGCCGACAATACTCAAATCGATCAGCGCCTCACGCTGCTAGGGCAATTTTACGTAATGGACGATAAGAAAACGGTCGAGCAGGTGATTGACGAAGAAGCTAAAAAACTAGGCGGCAAGATCGAGATCGTAAAATACGTCCGCTTCGAAGTGGGCGAAGGTCTAGAGAAAAAGAGCGAAGACTTCGCTGCCGAAGTAGCGGCTCAAATCGGCTAAATATGGAACTTCTAAAGGGCGTAAATCTTACTCACGCGTATGATTATACGCTCTTTGAAAATGTAAGTTTAAGCGTTGGGGAGGGTGAGAGTATCGCCATTTTGGGCGTTAGCGGCTGCGGCAAATCGACCTTGCTTCATATTTTATGTACTCTTTTAAAGCCGAACTCCGGCGAAGTGATCTACGGCGGGCGCAGTATTTACGAGCTAAGCTCCGATGAGAGGCTTAAAATTCGCCGCAACGACTTCGGCATAATATTTCAATCTCACTACCTTTTTAAGGGCTTTTCCTCTGGCGAAAATATCGAACTCGCCGCCAAACTTACGAATAATGCGATAGATCAGAAAATTTTAAAAAAGCTTAAGATAGAAAACACGCTTGCTCAAGGCGTGGGCGAGCTTAGCGGCGGTCAGCAGCAGCGCGTGAGTATCGCTCGCATACTTTGCAAAAAGCCGCGCATAATCTTTGCCGACGAGCCGACCGGAAATTTAGATAAAGATACCGCAAACGAGGTCATGGACGTGATCTTTGATTACGTTTCGCACAGCGGCGGTGCGCTAGTTTTGGTCACTCACGATGAGGGCTTGGCGCAAAAATGCAGCAAAGTTTATCGCATAAACGATCGAAATTTAGCAGAAATATAAGCAATTAATAACCAAAAATATCTTAAAATAGGTAAAATTTTTCCAAAAGGCCATAAATGAAAATTTTACTTGACAATCACAATGAGCAGGTTGCAAGTGTCGTAAATATTTGCTGCGAGCGCATCGGGGCGGATCTGGTGGATTATAGCGCGGACGAGAGCGAATATGATTTGGCTATAAAAAACTACGAATCGGGCGACGATATTTCAAATTTTGATCTTCATAAAACTTTATTTTTGACTCCCAAAAACGTATCTCCGAGCGGGGCTAGGTATACTTTGAGCAAGCCTTTTTCGCCGCTTGAGCTCATCACGTTTATCAGCGAGTTTTCGCTGCAGACGATGAGCGCCCAAGCCAAGCAGAAGATGGCTCAGGAATTTGCCGATGCAAGCTCCGTTATGAAAGAGATCGACGCGATTGACCAGGCAAATTCCGCTTCGGGCAGTAATTTTGAAGAGCTCGTGGATAGCTTTTATGACTCCGGCAAGGATATACCGCTTTCACAGCTGGCAAACGATATAGCGCCCGAGATTGCAGATGATGTGCCGCTTTCGCAGTTGGTAGGCGATATGCCGCGCACGGACGAGATCGCAGATGATATTCCGCTCTCGCAGCTTGCAGATGAAGCAGCTCTTGCGGACACCATCGCCGATGATACGCCGCTTAACGCCGTTGCAGAAAAGATTGCGGATAATATCGCAGACGATATGCCTCTAAACTTAGCTGCTAGCGATATCCCTGAGGATGTGCCGCTAAATAGTATCAGCACAAGCGAGCCTGCTGAAAATAATCACGCGCCTCAAGATGAAATTTCGCTCGCAAAGGATGATGCTCCGATAGCTCTAGCAGCGTTAGATGATGAAAATCCTAAGAATTTCAAAACAAATAAATCGCAGACAGAAGATGAAAATACCGCCACACAGGCAAGCGAAACTTTACCGCTTGCTCAGCAAGATGAGCCGCAAAGAGCTGGCAGCTCTAATGAAACTGCTGTTGAAAAAAAGGCAGACGCTGCGTCTAATCTAGAGGAAGCGAAAGACTCTGCGGACGTTACGCTTAAACAGCATGAGTCAGACGGCTCATTTGCCTATAAAACAGATGAAAAAAATTCTGCCTCGCAAGTAGTGCAAGATGCAGCCGGCGTGTCTGTTAATAGTGGATTTGATATGGATTTTTCTAGGCTTTTCGATAGCGCTGGCATGCCCGTGGAGGAGTTTGGCGGATATGATAATTTTGCCGCGGCTGCGTTTGCTTCCGATGAAAAAGAGGATAAAAAATCTGCGCATGATAAAAATACAGCGGCTACGGATTTTCAAAAAACGCAAATTTCGTCTCAATACGAGGTCGCTTCAGATACGCCGATTGCGTTAGCGGGTGCGGGCGATATACCTCGCGAAAATCTTTATAACGCCGTTCCATTTCAAAGCATGGAATTTACTGGCGGACTTGCACAGAATACGCCTATGTCTGCTCATAATGAATCATGGAATTCAATTGGCGCAAATTTTGCAGCTTCTGCAAATTCTAGCAATATCGGGACTACAAATTCTACTCCTGCGCCGAATTTTTCGGAGCTAAACTTGCCGCACATATTAGATGCCTCAGATTTACCGAAGCAAAGCGAACAATCTGGTAGCGTTGCCGGCGGGTTTGCAGATGGATTTTTGCGCGCTATGGAGGGCGATTTTGCAAACTCTGCGGATAGCGAGCAATTTAAATCCGGCAAGCCCGCAAAGAGCGCCGCGCAGCAGATAAAATTTAATGCTTCAAAGGCTTCGGAGCGCACAGAATTTAAAGCGCATAAATTCGGCGTGTCCGAGCAGATGAATGAGATGAAATTTGGCGCGCAAGCTATGCCGAATGAGCTTGCCGCTTCGGCTGCGGCGGAGTTTGCTAGCCTTATGGCAAGCGAGTTAGAGCCCAGCGCCAAAAGCGAGCCGCTGCGTAACGAGCACGGTAAAAAACCGAGCGCCGAGGAGCTGAAAACCAAACTGCGCGATGATCTGGAAGCGGGCATCGCAAACACGATCGAGAAATTTGCGGGTAGCAAGGACGCCAAAGACGCGCTAAAGGACTTTAAGATCAATATCGACATATCGTTTGGAGATAGATAGTGAAAGGCAAAATTTTGCTCGTCTCTGGTCCTAGCGGCAGCGGCAAAAGCACGCTCATAAAGCGTCTTATCGCAGAATTTGGCGAGCAGATATACTTCTCAATCTCCTCTACGACGCGCGAAATGCGCGCGGGCGAAGCGGACGGCGTGAATTATCATTTCATAAGCGAGAGTGAGTTTCGCGCAGGCATTGAGCGCGGGGAGTTTTTAGAGTGGGCGTTGGTCCACGGCAAATACTACGGTACTTCGCTAAAAGCCGCTACGAGCGAGCTTGAGCGGGGCAAGATCGTGATTTTTGACATCGATGTGCAAGGATATGAGATCGTGCGCGGAAAAGTACCTAAAAACGAACTTACTAGTGTATTTATTACTACGCCGAGCTTGTCGGAGATTAGAGATAGGTTGCGCGCTCGCGGCGATAATGATCCTGCCGATATTGCTTTACGCCTGCAAAACGCGCAAGAGGAGATGGAGCGCCTAGGCGAGTATGATTATTTCATAATAAACGACCGCCTGGAAGCGGCGTATGAAAATTTAAGATCAATCTACAAAACTATCAAACTAGAAACGGCGAGCCGCGACATAGGCAAGCTAATCGAAATTTGGAAAATTTAAAGGAGAAAAAATGGGTTCTATGAGTATTGGTCACTGGCTGATTGTTTTGATTGTTGTTGTGTTGCTGTTTGGAGCGAAAAAGATCCCGGAGCTCGCAAAGGGTCTAGGACAGGGCATAAAGACTTTCAAAAAAGAGATGGAAGAGGACGACGAACCGCAAAAGGTCGAGAAAAAGATGGAGCAAGAGGTTAAAGACGCTGAAATCAGCGATACTAAAAAGGCGTAAAGGATTTGAAAAATTTAGTCTTAAATGAAATTTTTAAAATTTTATCTCGCGAAGTCGTTTTAGAAAAACCCAAAGATAAAAGTTTGGCTCATTACGCCTCGCCCGAGGCTTTCGCGCTGGCTAAGGAGCTGCGAAAGGCGCCAAAGCTCATCGCCGAGGAGCTTGCGGATAAATTTAAAGATAGCGAAATTCTAAGCGCCACGGCGGTGAACGGCTATCTAAATTTTCATCTAAAGCCCGCCGTGTTGGGCGCTCTTGCTGAAAATGCCCTTAAACTGGGCTGCAATTTTGCGAAAAACGACGCGAAGCTCGGACGCGGAATTTTACCAGCTTCGGAAAAGATTTGCGCGGGCGAGCTTGCTAGCAAAAGCTCCGCTGCAAATCTAGCTGCGATCGGCAACGACACCGCTAAATCGCAGAATTCCGCCGCTAGCCAAAATTTTATTTCGCAGAATTCCGAGGTGGCGTCAAATTCCGTTGCTGTGCCAAATTGCGATGAGGCGCGGAATTCCGCCGCCGCGCCGCAAAAAATTCTGCTCGAATACATCAGCGCCAATCCGACCGGTCCGCTTCATATCGGGCACGTGCGCGGCGCCGTTTACGGCGATACGTTCGCGCGCATCGGAGGCTATCTGGGGCACCGCGTCGATACCGAGTACTACATCAACGACGCGGGCAATCAGATCGAGCTTTTGGGCACTTCGATCGCGCTTCGTGCGCGCGAGCTCGCGGGCGAGGACGTGAGCTATCCCGAGAAATACTATCGCGGCGAGTATATCGACGAGATCATCCCCCTTGCGCGCGCCCAATTCGGCGATGAAATTTTCCGCGACGAATCGCGGATCTTGCAGCTCGCGGAGTTTGCTAAGGATGAAGTGCTAAAGATCATCCAAAAAGATCTCGCAGACGCGGGCATCTATATCCAAAACTGGGCTAGCGAAAAGAGCCTCTACGGCGAGCTTGAGCCTACGATTAAGAAGCTCGAGCGTAGCGGCAAGATGTATGAGCAAGACGGTAAAATTTGGATCCGTTCATCGCAGCTCGGCGACGAAAAGGATCGCGTCGTCATCCGCGAGGATGCGCGCCCGACCTATCTTGCGGGTGACATCGTCTATCACAACAATAAATTTGAGCGCGAATATGAGCGCTGCATAAACATCTGGGGAGCCGATCACCACGGCTACATCGCGCGTCTAAAGGCTGCCGTGCATTTTCTGGGCTACGACGAAAGCAGGCTTGAGATCATCCTAATGCAGATGGTAAATTTGCTCAAAGACGGGCAGACCTACAAAATGAGCAAGCGCGCGGGCAACGCGATTTTGATGAGCGACGTGCTCGCTGCGATCGGCAGGGACGCGATGCGATTTATCTTCATCAGCAAAAAGGGCGAGACGCCGCTTGAGTTCGACGTGGACGAGCTCGCGCGCGAGGACAGCAGCAACCCGATCTTTTACATCAACTACGCCCACGCGCGAGTCAATCAAATTTTCGCCAAAGCGGGCAAGCGTGAGGCAGACGTCTTGGACGCGGACTTTGGCGCGCTAGATGAAGCGGGGCTCGGCCTAGCTTTTGCGGCGCTTGGCTTGAATGAAATTTTAAACGACGCCTTTAATTCGCGCGGCTTGCAGAAGCTGCCAGATTTCCTAAAGGCGCTCGCGGCGGACTTTCACAAATACTACAACGAAAACCGCGTCGTAGGCAGCGAGAACGAGGATGCGAAGCTCAAGCTGTTCGCTCTCGTAGCGCTTAGTATCCGCACGGCGTTTGCTCTGATGGGCCTAAGCGCGAAAGAGAAAATGTAGCCGCGCAGGCTACATTTCGCGCCGATCGCCCTAAATCTCACGAACGAAATTTATGATTTAAAATACAAAGCGAAATTTTACTTAAAATTTATAGCTATGAAATTTTAAAGCTAGTTCTAAATTTACGGCTCGTAAAATTTCAATTTTAGAATTTTACGGGCGGTTTTGCGATATTGCTACGGCGCCGGGTGCTGTTCGTAAAATTTAAAATTCGGCTGCAAATTTACCGCTTGCGGAATTTCAAAATTTTAAAATTTTGCAGCGTGGAAGTTCGAAGTAAAATTTTAAAATAAGGCTTGAGGTACTAAAATTTTTGTGCAGATTAAATTTCATACGATGAAATTTAATTCGTAAAAATTCTCCTTGGCGGGATTTGCCTGCAAGAGTGCTCCTTAAGCCCTGCGGCGCATCGCCGCAAAAAGTATAGATATGAGAAAGATCATCGACATAGCGGCGCTTTCGATTGCCGTTTGCATATTGGTTATGGTGCTTTTTTGGCCGTCGCCCGTTTTATCGTTTAAGTGCTACCGCGGCGATGGCGTAAGCTGCGCGCAGCTGGGGCGCGACAAGCTCTCCCGCGGAGATTACGATGGCGCCAAGCTCGCTCTTGCTAAGGCTTGCGAGGCGGGCGAGAAAGATAGCTGCTTTGATTTGGGTGCCCTATACGACGGCGAGGGCAATGCGACGCAAGCGGGCGTATTTTATGCCGCAGCGTGCGATAAAAACGTCGCCGTAGCCTGCCACAAGCTAGGCAACCTATATCAGCGAGGGCGCCTGAGTAGGGACTTCGTTGCCGCCGCGCAGCGCTACGCTAGGGCCTGCGATTTGGGCTATGCCAAGAGCTGCCACAATGCGGGCGTGGTCTATTTCATGGGCGGTTTTGGGCTTGCGGCGGATCCTGCAAAGGCGGTGAGCTTTTTTGAGCGAGGTTGCGACGGCGGGCTAGTGGATAGCTGCTATAACGCCGGCGTTGCGTATGATAAGGGCCTCGGCGCGCCGCAGGATCGCGACAAGGCGGAGAAGTTTTACACCAAATCCTGCGAGCTGGGCTACGGCGATGCCTGCAATAATTTAGGCTATTTGTATGTGGTCAAGGGGGATCTGCGCGGATTTTCCAAGGGGCTTGGATGGGTCAAAAAGGGCTGCGACGCGGGCAATAAAAAATCCTGCCAGCTCTACGAATTCATGAAAAACAAAATTTTAAAGAAGTAGGCGCTTGGTAGCCCGGCGCACATTTGCCGATTTGCACTGCCTGCCGTGCACGCCGCCTGTTTTGTATTGCTCGCCGTGCACCGTCTGTCATATGGCGTCTATTGTGCTATCTGCCTTGCACCGTCTATCTACGCTACTCGTCGCGCGGTATCAGTTTTTTCGATGGGCTTTGTCTGCGATATTGCCGCGACGGGTTTGTGAGCTTTTGTAGCGCGCGCAATTTCGCCGAGATTTTACGACGTGCGAAATTCTGCAAGGCGCAGAAAGCCCATGCATGCGATTAGCTAAATTTAGCGGCGAGCTTTATTTGGAATTCTATTGCTATAAAATTTTTAAGGCTTAGTTCTAAATTTAGTGCTTGTAGAGGTTCAACTTTAAAATTTTACGGCGCGGAAGCAAAGCGCGAAGCTATGTTTGAGGAGACAAATTGGAATATGAGATCACGGGCGAGGTTCGAAATCTCCGCGTCCACGCCGCAAGAGGAAATAGCAAAATTTGGGTATTTTTCGAGATAGACGGCGTGAAGCTGCGCGGCGAGTTTAACGATATCCCCGTGGAGGAGGGCGAGCTTGCGCGCGCGTATTTCATCCGCGGAGGATACGCGGGCAGCTACGTGATTACGAGGGTTCAAGTAGCGCGCAAACCAAGCCCTTTGCGCCGCAAGCTGGGGATCGCGACCGCCGTGTGCACGCTGGGTTTCGGCGCGGCGCTGTGGATCGTAGGCTTTGGGATTTTAAACGTCGGCGGGAGGGGCTCTCTAATTAATTTTGTCTGTGTTGCCGCCGCAGGATTTGGGGTACTAAAAGAGGGTGCGGACAATCTGAGAGCGTGGCTGAATCAACGCACGTCCGAGTAGATCGCCGCCGCGGCGTAAATTTCATAAATTTAATCCGCCGAATAAAATTTACTCACGCTCGCCGTATTTTTGCAGTGTAAATTTTGCTAAAATTCACTCCATGCGCGAAATCCGCTGCGTAAATTTAGAAAAAGGTAAAATTTTGAATCTAAACGAAGCCATAGTTGCCACCGCCAAAAAGCAAAAAGAGTGCCGGCTAGCATTTATAAAGTATCTGTTTTTAGGAATTTTATTTATAATAGCGCTGCCCGTAGGCGGCGGGTTTGCCGTATGGCATCTTTTTGAAAATCGCCTTGCACCGCTATTTTTTATCATTATCTATATTCCGTTTTTTCTCGCCGCGCTAATGGCTAACGCGAGCCGAGTGACCAGCGAGCTGGGGGATTACAAAGCGTTTTATAAAGACGTTTTCGTCCGCGCCGCCATCCGCGAGGTTGGTCCAAATTTTAACTATGATCCGAATGCCGGCATCAGCCGTAAAGAATTTCGCAAAATCGGCATCTATTCGCCGGATGAGTTTTGCGCCGAGGATCAAATAGGCGGCATTTATAACGGCATCAAATTTAGCCTCAGCAAAGCGATCCGCATCCCAAACGGCGCGACGCTGGAGCTAAGCGATTCGGCGGCGCTAAATTTGCTATCCGCGATAATTTTTGTATGGGAGGCGATGAAGGATATGCAGGCATTTAGCGGCTCGGTCTTGGTCTGCGAGTTTTACAAGAAATTTAGCGGGCAAACTATAGTCGCGAGCCGCACGCTAAACACCAGATTTTTAGGCGAAAAAGAGCAGATGGACGACGTGTTTTTTAGCAAAGAATTTAGGGTCTTTGCGGATGATGAAGTAGAGGCGAGGTATCTTTTGACGCCTGCATTTATGGAGCGTTTGCGAGAGCTAAAGGAAAAATTCGCGGGGAAAATGGGAGTTAGCGCGGCGTTTATGGACGATAAGCTTTATCTATTTTTAAACGGAGCGAAAAATAAGTTTGAAACAACGCTCTTTTCGCCGCCGCCGAGCTTAGAGGACGCCGCTGAAATCAAAAATGAAATTTCAGAGCTTTTATCTATCATAGACGAGTTAAATTTAAACCCAGATTTAAGCGAAGCGGCGATTTTGGCTGATTAACGCGCGACGCTATTTGGCGGATAAAATTCGCTTGCGCTGCGCCAGGATCGCCGTTATTCTCTGCCGCCGACCAAGATCCGCTACAGCTCGGATCGCTCATTTTCGCTACCGACCGGGGCGCGCTTAAGTAGCTCCTGTTCGCGAGCGAATAATCTGCAAAATCTCTCCCAGTCGTGCAGATAGACGAGCCTATGCTCTTTGCCGCTTTCGTCTATGTATATGCCCTGCGTCGAGCCAAGACTCATCTTTTGCCAGTAGCCGAAAAACGGCAATGCCTCAATGTCCTCTTGCAGTACGCCCCGCATCATGCCGTTATCGTAAATTTTTAGATCGTAGCAGGTCTTTTTCATTTTAACCTTTCTAAATTTTACCGCGACGGAATTTTATCGTGGTGGAATTCTTAAATTTGCATCGCGATAAAATTCCGTCTTTTAGAATTTTGTGCGCCGCGAAATTTACCGCGAATTCCGCGTCTTTAAATTTTGCGGCATCAATCCTCGATGGCTTTAAATTTTGCAGCGCTAAGCTTCGATGAAACCTGCAGAATTTCACAGCAAGTAAAATTTAGCCCGCCAGCGCCTTTAGCTGCTCGGCGTTTAGCCCACCCACCAAAATATAGCTCGCATCGATGAAGCGGTAGTTTTGCTTCGGCAGGCGCGCGATAAACTCGTCGTATTCCAGCTCGGCGATCGCGCGGTAGTTACCTGCGTCGTTTTCGTCGCCCTCTATGCCTATGAGCGCGATCTGCCAGCGCGCTACGTCGTTATTTTTCAGCATCTCGGTGTTTTGCCATTCCACAAACGGTTTGTAGGGCAAGATAGTAGGCAGGTCTTGCATGAGCGCGTATGAGCCCATTATCGTGCCGTCATCCCCATTTCGATAAAACCTCTGGCGCGCGCTGTAAGCGTCGAGATACTGCACCTCGGTTAGTCGCTTGCTAAACTCGGCAGAGGGGTTGTATGAGGCTAAAATTTCATCCATCATCGCCCGGTTTATCGCAAAAGGCCTCTGCACCCCGTAGCAAAAATTTACCTCCGTATCGCCGCTTAAGTGTTGATCTATCGAATGTAGCCCCGCCGCTATATCGCGCTCGTAGTCGAATTCTTCTACCGTGTCGTGAGTGTAAATTTCGCCGTTTTCATCTGCGATCTCGCTTTGCAGCTGCTTGGATAGCGCCTGCAGATATGAGATCGCCAAAACCCAATCAAATACCGTCGCGGGCGTATTTACGCGCACGGCGTAGCTTTGCCGCTCCTCATCATATCTTAGCTCCATTCCGCGCCCGCTCTTGCCCCGCACGCCCAAAATCAAGCACTCCTGCTCGCTCAAAGGCGATTTCAAAAACGCCCTTTCGTCAAAGCCATCAGCACTCTCGTCTATGCCAAATACCGATAGATCGGGCAGCAGATCCAATGCCTTGCTAACGCTCATGGCGTCCGAATACCCCATAAATAGCGGTCGCTTTTTGTTTTTGACGCGGAATTCTACGCTCATCGTTTTCTCCTTTGTTAAATTGGCAAAATTATAGCGAAATTTTACCCGCCGCAGCGGGTTAAATTTACGCTCGCCGTTCGCGATAGCTTGCGCATTTTGCGCCTCCCTGCGCATATATTTTGTATCTGCTCGCGCCGTATTTTAGCTCGCCTGCAGGTTTTTTTACATGCCCGCGGTGCAGCTTGAATATTCGTGAGTTAAAATTTTACCGCGATGAGGGCTTTTGTGCTTTTGTAAATTTAGTGCGCAGTTTGCGTTCGTCGCGAGCGCAGATTTTGCAGCGCGGGCTTCTGCGCTAAATTACGAGCGCAGGTCCGCATTATAATCGCACAAGCGTGCGCCGCAGCCCGTACAAAACTCACTAATAATCGCAAAAGCTTACGCGCCGATCGCGTCTTTTAGGCTCTGTGCACACAAGCCCACATCCTTTAGCTCGCGCAAAATTTCGCCCATCGGCTCCTCTTTGAAAACGTCCAGTATCATCGCGCCCACGTCCAGCTCAGCATAGCGCAGGGCGGGCTCGCTGAAGTTTTTAAGCTCTTTAAACCGCCGCTCGCCCCGCCTGGCAAATCCGAGCCGAACCTCGTTCGGACTAAGGCTCAGCATACCGCTATTGCGAGCGAAATTATACACGCTAAAGCCGTAAAGCTGCGGATCGGCGGCTTTAGCTCGAACGCTCAAAATTTCCTCCAGCCGCGCCTTCGTGCCGTCTAGATCGAGCCCCGTTTGCAGCGCGATCTTGCCGCTCGTGTCGAGCCGCAAAAGCGCTAAAAACGAAGCGAAATCCTGCGCGATGATGCTTTGTTCGTCGCATTCGACATCGATGTAAGCGACCGCGGGCCGTTCGCTCGCGCGGTAGTCCAGGCACAGATACCAATGCCCGTCGCCGCTGAAGGGCACCAGCCCGTCAAGCTCGAAGCTCACGCACTCGCGCTCCTCGCCCCAGCTAAAGCGCGTAAGCGACGGATACGCCTCGCCGATGCCGCTGACGGCGTCCAGCGGGTAGCCCTCTAGCTCGTAGCGCAGATAGCCGCCGTTTTGCACGCTCAGCATCATGACTAGCTCGCGCGGCAGGGCGTGCCCTAGCTCCTCTTCTGTAGCTCGCAGCGCCTCGGGCGTGAGCGGTTCTTGCAGATAGGGCAGGTAGATAGGCTTGCGCCAGATGTTTGCAAGCTCGTTTGCGTTCATTTTCGCTCCTTTAAATTTGCAGGTTAAAATTTCAAGCGCGCCTTAAATTCCAAGCTGAAGCCAAAATTTCGGGCTATAAATTTTAAAATTTTGCGGCGCCGAATTTTTTTACGGCTCGATCGCTGTATTCGGCTCGCCTGTAACCATACGGCTCGTCTTTCGGTGGCTTAAATTTAATCAAGATCGGGCGCGCCGCCGTTAAAATTTAATCCGCACCGAGCGGGCTCAAAGCCGCACGCCGATAAAATTTCATCGTAAATTTACTCGCTCCCAGCGTCCGTTTGAAGCGGCGGAATTTTACGAGCGAGCTAAATTTATCTTCGCGCGCCTAATCGAAATCGTAATACAGGCTCCACGCGCCGCTTCGCGGGTTTTTAGCAAACATCAAGCTGCCGCCGTCAATGACGTTAAAGCCCGCCTTTTCGTCGCTTGAGATCTGGAAAACAAACTGAAAACCCTCGTCGAAGCTCACTCCGGACTGGCAAAAGGAGGGGTAGCCGCCGAATTTCGTGCAGTTATAAAACTCCAAGGCGATGTCGTCGTAATACTCGAGCCCCTCCGTCTCCTCAAGACGCAAAATTTCATCTATGGCGTCCGCATCCAGCCCGCCGCCGTCCCAAACGGGCGTATCGTCCGCGGCAAATTTTGGCTGCAAAGGAAAGAGTCTTATCTGCGAGCGAGGATTTGTAAGCTCCTTTATGACGAGCTCAGCCTCATTTTTATACTCGCGGATTGCCCACAGGCCGTCCATATCCTCAGGGGATTTATCGATGAGATCCTGCGAGATGAAGACAGTAAGCAGCTTGACGCCGTCCAAGACCTGCGGCACATAGGGCAGCGCGGGCAGGTAAAACTGCGCCAGAGGGAGCATCGGCGCGCCGTTTTGATCCACAGGCAGCTCCTCATCCGCCGCGCAGGCGAACACGCGGCCGATCCAGCACTCATCGATCGCGCCTCGCGGCCTCACGCCGCCCGTCTTAAAATAGGTGATTTCGCGCGCGATCTTGCGCTGCAGCTCCTTAATCTTTTCTTGCAGATCCGTTTGCATTTGTGTCCTTTTCGGTTGGAATTTTAGCGCTTTTGTGAAATTATAGCGCAAATTTTACCCGCCGCCGCGAGCTAAATTTGCAGCGTAAAGAGTTATGAAAAGTAAGCTTAAAGCTTTTTGAGAGTAAAATTTAAACAGACCCACGTAGGCGGTAAATTTAATCAAAAGGAGCGAAAATGACGAAAGATCAGTGCTGCGTTTTAAAGCATTTGACGGCGGGCGAGACGGGCAGTTTTGGGAAAACGGGCGAGATGAATGACGGCGAGTTTTTGGATGCGCTTATCGGAAAAGGGCTTGTTTGGATGCTTGACTGGGCCGGCGAGGACGAGACGGGCGATGTGGGCAAATTTATCAGCTCTAGGCTTGATGCGCTGCAAAGCGGCGTGTCACTAGAGTGCGATAAAATTTACGCAAAGCTCGAAAAAGAAGCGAAAAAAGAGGGTTTCGAGCGCGGCGATGCGAGCCTATTTTTGATGAACGAGTTTCAAAAGGCGCTGAAGAAGAGCGATTTTAGGCTGTTTGCTTTGGATCTTCATAGTGATGCCTACTATCTGCTCGTCGCGCACAAGGACGCCGAGAAAGATTTTAAAAAGCTAGGCAAGCGTGAAGAGCTGTTTTGGGATATTGCGCCGTGGGGCAAGCGCCTCAAAAGGCAGATCCTTTACGTCATAAACTGCGAGTGCGGCGAGATGTCCGCGTGGCAGCTGGATGCGGACGAGCCCTCTCCTAGGGACGAGGTTTGCGAGGTCTGCGGGCGGGTGCTTTTCGACGCAGACGGCAACGCGATGCAGCCTTTGGAGAAGGAATTTATCTGATCTTGCTTATTGCGGTTTTGCATGCGAAGTTTTGGCCGGATGAAAGTCAAATTTTATTGCACAGATTGACAGGATTTGGCGCACAGGTTTGGTTTGCAGCTCGCCGGCGAAGCGCAGTTTAAATTTAATGCTTGCTTGGGCGGCGGAATGTGTTTTGATTTGCAGCTTGCTTTGGTAGTAAAATACGCTTCGGCGCGGCTTGTTTGGTTTTCTATTCACGCGAGCGATGAAATTTTGCAGCTTGCATTTGTATCTCGCAAGACCGCAGTACAGGACGCACTCTTTTAGCTCTTATGTTCCGCTTTTACGTTTTTGTCTCTCAAGTTCGCAGTCGCGGGCGTATCTACCTATGCTGCGCTAAATTTTGATTTTAATGGTTATGGACGCCGAGCTCGCGCCGCTAAAAATCAAAATTTTGCCCTACTTGCGAGCGCTAAATTTATAATACTGCAAATTTAGAGTTTTAAGAGCGAAATTTTGAACTAAAATTTTACAAATCTCTAAATTTTAAAATTTTAAATGCAATGCAGGCTTGCCGGCTCGTTTACCATAAAGCTCGTAAATTCCGCCGCAGCCGCAGCCGCAAGCTCGTTTGATTTAAAGATAAGGCAAAATTTTGCTAGAGAGCGCCCGCACAGAATTTCGATGCTAGCGCGCCTGCAAACACGCCGTATTTGAAATCCGAAACTGGCGAGGTGCAGCAAAAGCCTAACTGCGAGCTTTGGCGATGCACGCCTCGATCGCCGCCATCACCGCTGCGCGAAACCCCGCCGCCTCCAGTGCCGCGAGCCCCTCTATTGTCGTGCCCGCAGGCGAGCAGACCGCGTCTTTGAGCTCCGATGGGCGCTTGCCGCTTTGTAGCAGGCGCGCCGTGCCCTCTACCGCCGCCGCTACCGCGTCGTAGCATAGCGCCCGCGGTAGTCCGCCCCGCACGCCCGCATCCGCCGCAGCCTCGATAAAGGTGCACACATACGCAGGCAGACTCCCTGCGATCCCAGTAAATGCGGCAAAGCCAGCTTCGTCTATCTCGTAAAATTTGCCGATTTTAGCGGCTAGCGCTCGTACGACCTCCCGACTGGTCTCATCAAAATACTCGCCGTAGCACAGCGCCGTAGCCGACGCGCCGATACCCGCAGCGACGTTTGGCATCGCGCGGGCCACGAAAACGTCCGCACCTACGATATTTTGGGCGCACTCCAGCTTGAAATTCGGCGCCAAAAGAAGCAGGATTTTGCCCGCAAGCTCCGGCGCGATCAGGCGCAAAATCCCCTCGTAGCTGGCGGGCTTGGTCGCGAGCACGATAATATCCGCTTCGTGCGCCAGCTGTGTCTCGCTTTGTAAAATTTGCACGCCGTAGCGCTTACGCAAGGCTTCGTTTTTGCTTCTAGCATAAGCTAGGACTTGAAGCTTCGTATCGGAGGCGGGCTGCGCGCAGGCGAAATCGCGCTCGCGGCTCGCAAAATTCTGCTCTAAATTTGCGGAATTCTGCCCGCAAGCCGCAAAGCTTTGAGTATCTGGCATAAAATTCCGCCCGTCGTGCGCGCAATTTTCTCCGCCAGACGTGCAATTTTCCTTATCCTCTGTAAAATTTTCTCCGCCCGCCGCGCAATCTTGCCCGCCGGCTCTGCAAAGTGCGGCGATCATCGCCTCGCCCATATTTCCGCCGCCGATAAATCCCGCTTTCATTTTCGCTCCTTTTAAAGCTAAATTATGCCTCAATGATAGCTTAAAATTTCTTTATCCGCCCTTGCGGCGCGCGGTTTATCTACGTAAAAGCAAATTTTAGCTACAATCTCGCCTAAATTTTTAAAAAAGGATGCGTTATGGCAATAAACGTTTTTTACGACAAAGATTGCGATTTGGGTTTGATTAAGGCTAAAAAGGTCGCTATGATCGGCTTCGGCTCGCAAGGGCACGCTCATGCCGAAAATTTGCGAGATAGCGGCGTAGAGGTCATCGTGGGCCTGAAAAAGGGCGGCGCGAGCTGGAGCAAGGCCGAGGCAAAGGGCTTTAAAGTAATGAGCGTCGGCGAAGCTACGAAAGCCGCGGACGTCGTAATGATCCTAACGCCTGATGAGTTTCAAGGCGATATTTTCAAAGCCGAGATCGAGCCGAATTTAAGCGAGGGCAACGCGATCGCATTCGCGCACGGTTTTAATATCCACTTCGGACAGATCGTCCCTCCAAAGGGCATCGATTGCATTATGATCGCTCCGAAAGCCCCGGGCCACACCGTTCGCAACGAGTTTGTAAGCGGCGGCGGCGTGCCGATGCTGATCGCCGTTTCGCAAAACGAAAGCGGCAGGGCCAAAGAGCTTGCTCTAAGTTACGCAAGTGCGATCGGCGGCGGCCGTACCGGCATCATCGAAACGACCTTCAAAGCAGAGACCGAGACCGATCTTTTCGGCGAGCAGGCTGTACTTTGCGGCGGACTTTGCGCGCTCATCAACGCGGGATTTGAGACCCTCGTAGAGGCTGGATATGAGCCCGAGATGGCGTATTTTGAGTGCCAGCACGAGATGAAGCTGATCGTGGATCTCATCTATCAAGGCGGTATGGCCGATATGCGCTACTCGATCTCAAACACCGCAGAATACGGCGATTACGTAAGCGGCAATCGCGTCGTAAACGAAAGCAGCAAAGCGGCGATGAAAGAGGTGCTAAAGGAGATCCAAAACGGTAAATTTGCAAAAGACTTTATCCTTGAGCGCAAGGCGGGCTATGTACGGATGAACGCCGAGCGCAACATTACGGCAAACAGCTTGCTTACCAAAACCGGCGATAAGCTTCGCGCAATGATGCCGTGGATCGCTAAGGGTAAGCTCGTAAATAAAGATAAAAACTGATTTCGGCTGAGCTTTGGCTAATAGAAATCCACGCGGGCGCCGCAAAAAGCGCCCGATCAACTACGCAACGATCGCCTTTGTCATAATCTTATGCTTTTTAAGCGGTGCGGTTACCTACGCGGTTTTGGATCTCGTATTTTCGGGCAATAAAGCCGCGTTGCAGCAAAGCTCGCGCAAACAAACTCCCGAGAGCACTTCCGATCCTCGCGGTAAAAAGCCGCGTTTAAGCGCTGCACAGAAGGAAGCTTTGATTCAAAAGGAGCTCGATAAGATCGCCGAGCAAAACGTAACCGCGCCGAAGATGAGTATCGAGCCCGCACGGCAGAATCCATCAGTACAAAATTCCGCAAACGGCGATTCGCAAAATTCCGTAAATTCTATAGCTTCCGCAAATTCCGCCGCCTCAAATTCGGCGAGCGACGGATCTGACGTAAATTTTACCGTAGTAAATTCCGCTCCAGGAAATTCCATAAATTCTACCGCGCAAAGCCACGTTTCTAGCGGCGCGGACGATCTTTCTAAATCTCCGCGCAAAGCTTTGCCTGCAGGCTCTCGCGCAAAGCTAGCGATCATCATCGACGACGTAGGCACCGGCGAGCAGGCGCAAAAGATCGCCGCTCTTCCCGTGCGAGTGACGCCGTCCATCTTCCCGCCCGAGTATCAGCGCAAGGACACGCGCTCGCTCGCTCGCGGCTTTGAGCATTATGCGATCCACCTGCCGATGGAGGCGAGCTCTGCTAAAAATAACTCCGCGACGCTGCGAGTTTCGGATAATTATGAGAAGCTGCGCGGCGTCATAGCCAAGCTGCGCGCGGACTTTCCGAACGCTAAATTTATAAATAACCACACCGGTTCCAAATTTACCGCCGACGAACGCGCGATGCAAAATCTGCTGCGCGCGATGAACGAGCATGGATTTTTATTTATCGACTCGCGCACGAGCCCCGCTACTAAGGCTAAGGCGGCGATGAATGGACTCGGAATGCGATACGTGCATCGCGACGTGTTTTTAGATAATCAAAACAGCGTCGCCGCGGTGCGCAAAAAGCTGCGCGAAGCCGTGACGCTTGCTAAAAAACAGGGTTACGCCATCGCTATCGGCCATCCCAAAAGCTCCACTCTCCGTGCTCTTGCAAACAGCGCCGACATCCTAGACGAGGTCGATTTGGTCTATTTGGACGAAATTTATGAGTACTACGAGTGAGCTCGGTTTTAAAATTCCAAGCTTAAAAAGGCTCGGTGCGAGCGAGCCCGCGCAGCTGTATTTTAGGGGCGAGCCGGCGATGTTACAAAAGCGCCGCATCTCGATCGTGGGCTCGCGCAAGATGAGCGTTTATAGTAAAAATTTGATCCTGCGCCTCGCGCGCGCTTTGAGCGATGCGGGCTTTTGCGTCGTAAGCGGCGCGGCGATCGGCTGCGACATAGCCGCGCACGAAGGGGCGTTTCCAAACACGATCGCGGTTTTTGGAAACGGCCTTGATCAAATTTATCCTGCGCAAAACGCCGCCATGATCGGCAAAATTTATGAGCGTAGCCTCGCGCTTAGCGAGTATGAGGACGGCGTGAGCGCGCGCGGATTTCAGTTTTTGCAGCGCAACCGTATCGTCGTGGCACTGTCCGAAGCGCTGATCGTCGCTCAAGCAGAGCCTCGCAGCGGCTCGCTGCAAAGCGCGCGCCTAGCCCGCGAGATGGGCGTGCCCGTGTACGTGCTGCCGCACCGCATGGACGAGAGCGCAGGCACGAATGATCTGCTCGCAAAATCTCAGGCGCGACTGATCGCGGATTTTGGCGAGTTTGTCGCCTCTTTGGCTCCGCAGACGTCGCAAAATACTGAGCGCACGCAGGATGAGGTGATGGAATTTTTAGCGCTAAATTCCGATCTGCAAGCGGCGATCGAGCGCTTCGGAGATAAAATTTACGAATACGAGCTTGAAGGCAGGATCGAAATTTTAGGCGCAAAGATCGTGGCAAAGTAGCCGGCGGCAGGCGCTTGCTCGCTGCGGTTTGATCGGCGCCGCCCGCTAGCACGGCTTGTTTACACGGCGCGTAGTCTGCGAGGCCTGAGTTTAAATTTAGAAAAAGGTGGCTCGGTAAAATTTTACTTTCCGCAAGTAGCACTTGAGCTTAAAACAAACCCGCGCGGCTTGCCAAAGCCGAACTAAAAAGGATGAAATTTGATAGTTGCGATCGATCTTGGGCTTAAACGTATCGGCGTGGCGGCGGCACCGGATGATAAGACGCCGCTCCCGTGCGAGCCGATCCTGCGCAAAAACCGAACCCAAGCTGCGCGCGAGCTGAGCGAGCTGTTGCGCGAAAAGGGCGCCAGCGTGCTCGTGCTGGGCGTGCCGCGCGGCGGGGCGAGCGAGGAGGAGATGAGCAGGCGCATACGACACTTCGCCTCGCTGCTGGATTTTGACGGCGAGATAAAATTTCAAGACGAGAGCTTTTCGAGCGCCGAGGCGGCGGAGTTTGCGAGCAAAGGCGCTAAGGGCGGCGGCAAGGACGCGCGCTTTGATAGCATCGCCGCGACGATAATTTTGCAGAGGTTTTTGGCGAGTAAGGGTTAGACGCGTGTGCAGTGATGTAATTTGCGCGCGGCGGCGCAAGAGGAAATCGTCGCTCGTCTATTTTGTCGCCGTTTGAAGGCCTGCGGAATTTTACTTGCTCGCCTAAAACAGACGGAATTTTATGCTCATTAGAAAATGGTAAAATTTCATTACCCGCTAAAGCTTGATATAATTTTGCTTTGCCTGCAAAGAGTCTGTGGAATTTATTTTGGCGGTAGCCGTAAATGACGCTTTAGGCGGTTAAACCGAGCGAGATTGACGGCGGTTTGAACTTTAAGTAGTGAGGTTTATGCATTTTGGCGATTTGTGTTTGCGCGCACGGCTGCTATTTTAAGTTTTTTTCAAGGTCTATTTAGACGCAAAGAACGCTAAGCAAAATTGCAAAAACGCGGATGCATCATAGAACAGGGTGTAAATTTGAGATAAATTTCATTTAGGGAGCGGTTATGTTTAAGATCACGATGTTGGTAAAAAAAGCGCCGGGTATCACGCAGCAGGAGTTTGTGGCACACTGGGCGGCGCATTCACAAAAGGTTTTGGATAATCAAAAGGCGCTAAATATCGTCCGCTATGCAAAAACCATGCCCGTTTTCCCAGAGGGACAGAGCACCGAGCGCGAGACGGCGGCGTTTGGCTACGACGCGATGGGCGAGCTATGGTATGAGAGCGTGCAGGCGTTTGCGGATGCACGAAACAGCGAGGTAGCGCGAGCGGTGTTAGCGGAGCTGATGGCGGATGAGGCGCGGTTTTGCGATATAAAAAACTCCGTGATGTGGTTCGGCGAGGAGGAGGCCGTGATAGAGTTTGAGCGCTAGGGAGCGCGGCTTGCAGCTAATAAATTTTGAAGTAAAGCAATTCTACGTGGCATTTGGGTTTTAAAACTATCAGAATTTTACGAGCTGGGCTTGCGCGGCTGAAATCTCAGTCGCAACCTACATAGATGAAATTTACATGCGCGATACAGATACTGCGCGACCTTGATTATTTTCAGGCTCAACATATCTAAGCGGTGCGATATAATCTATAAGCCTGGGTATCGGAGCAAAAAATGCCTAAAGGTGCATTACGCCTGCGATTTTGGGATAGGCAAGCCTATTTCTAAGATAAAATTTAAAGGCTGGCGGCGTAAAATTTTTTAAAATTTCTAAGCAGCAATGCTAAATTTTCAAAAGTTTTCTAGGGCACGGCAAGATGCTCACCATGGGCTTGGTATGCGACAAAATATTTTACGCATTAGATTGTCGCTCTGATAAATCACCATTGCAGAGGCTGTAGGCGTTTCATACCTCAGGATTAAATGCTTTATTATTATAAATACTGCAGGCGCCGTGGATGCCGCATAGACGTGCGAGTAAAAATTGAGGCAAGCCAGTCATAAAAACAATCTTGCAAGTAAAATTTTAATTTGTCTTTTTAAAATTCTGCTCAAAGCTCCGTTTAAAATTTTATTTAAAATCTTGCTTGGGATTTTAATAGGAATTTTACAATAATTCGCCGCAAATTTCACAGCTATTATCAAAAATTAAAATTTTATCCCTCGCTTTTTGCTATAATTATTTTTAAAATTTAAAAGGAGCAAAAATGAAAATTTTAGCGTCGATTGCCGCGCTAATCGTAGCAGCCTACTTGCTCGCGCAGATATTTTTCCCGCAGGGGGTCTCGTTTGTCGGATGTGGCGTCGGTAGGGCTAATTCGTGCGAAGACTACGGAGCATATTTGCTTGAGGAGCGCGATTATGAGGCAGCAAAAAAGCCGTTTGAAAAAGCTTGTGAAGCAGGGCTAGAAAATAGCTGTGCTATCGCGGGAGATTTATATTACGACGAGCAAAATTTATATAAAACTACGAAAGATAAGGGCAAGTCCGCGCGGTTTTATTCCAAAGCGTGTGAGCTGGGAGCTGCCAAAGCTTGCTACAACGCCGCGATAATCTCTTATAAAAATGCCGATAAGAAAAATACGTTCGCATTTTTTGCCAAATCATGCGATTTGGGGCTGGGCGAGGGCTGCTTGAACGCTGCGGTTGCTAGCTACGAAGAGAAAGACTATCAGGGCGCTCTTAAGTTTTTCCTCAAATCTTGCGATGCTGCTTTGGCAGAGGGATGCCAAAGGGTCGGGCTAGCGTATTCAAAGAAGGAATTTGGCGAGCCGGATCTGGATAAGGCGATGATCTACTACGACAAAGCCTGCAAGCTGGGAGCGGAGTTTAGCTGCAATGTAGTAGCCGCGATGAATAAAATAAATGCAAGCGAGGCTAATGCTACTAAATAGATAGTATGGATAGCTCGACGGAAAGAAGGCAGAATCGAAATTAACTTAGAAATTTTGCGGAGCTTTATGGGATTTTATGGAATTCTGTGAAATTTTATTTCTAAATTTTATTGCTGAAATTCCACATATCGCGATAATGGCGATGGATAGTGATTTTAAAATTTCAGTATTTTGGAAGTTTAGAATTTAATCTATGCTGTGGATTTTATTGACAGAATTTTAACTTATCATAGACTTACCCATCGCGATATAGGGATTTCATCATAATCATGGTGCTAAATTATATATCGTTGAAAGAGAAAAAATGCGCAAACTAGCGAGTAGCTATGCAATCACAGCTGGTATGGCAAAAATATCCGAAGAAGATCGCACGAGGTAATCAATCTGCGAAGTAAGTAAAATCAATTATCAAGTGGATGGAATCTATCAATAAACAAGTAAAATTATTCATTGCAAAGCAAGCAAAATCGATCTGTAAATGGGTAGATCAAGCTTAAAACTAACTCGAAGTAGCCTGTAAATAAGCTAAATTGCAAGCAAGATAAATTTTAAGCAGGCATATTGTAAGAAAGTAAAATTTTAGATAGGGTAAGCGGGATAAATCGATTTTAATAAGTTGGATGACGATCCTAATTTAAAGCCCCATTTTTCCGGGATTTAAGATGCCTTTTGGATCAAAAGCCCTTTTGATCGCGCGAAATAGCTCCATCTCTGCTGCGCTAAAAGCTAACGGCATAAATTCTGCTTTGCTTAGCCCGATGCCGTGCTCGCCGCTGAGCGTACCGCCAAGACCAACTGCAGCTTTGAAAATTTCGGTGATTGCGTCATGTCCGCGTCGCACTTGAGCTTCATCTTTTTTGTCGGCGACCATGACGTTGGTGTGGACGTTGCCATCGCCCGTGTGCCCGAAGCAGGGCACGCGCACGCCGTATTTATCGCCGATGCGCGCGATACGGCGCAGTAGCTCGGGCAGCTGCGAGCGCGGGACGGTGATGTCCTCGTTTAGCTTAAGCGTGCCGTAGATATTGATCGCCTGCGAGCAGTTGCGCCTCGCAAACCAAATGCCCGCACGCTCTTCTTCGCTTTCTGCGATGCGAAAGTCGCTCGCGCCGTTTTGAACGAAAATTTCTTTTATGAGTGCGAGCTCCTCCAAAAGCACTGCTTCTAAATTGCCGTCTGTTTCGCAGATCAAAATCGCGCCCGCACCCTTCGGTAAGCCCTTGTGAAATTTCTCCTCGACCGCGGCTATGCACAGCGCGTCTAAAAATTCCATCGCCACGGGCGTGATACCGGCAGCCATCGTCTTATACACGGCATTCATTGCTGCATCTACGCTAGGGAAAACGCCCATCGCAGTCTTTTTAAGCTTTGGCATCGGGATGAGCTTGAGTGTGATTTCGGTAATGACGGCAAGCGTACCTTCGCTTGCGATTAAAATTCCTGCCACGTTGAAGCCTGCGACGTCTTTGATAGTGCGTTTGCCCGCTCGGATCACCTCTCCATTAGGCAGTACCGCACGCAGTGCCATTACGTAGTCTTTGGTGATGCCGTATTTTGCGGCGCGCATACCGCCGGAGTTTTCGGCGACGTTGCCTCCTAGCGTGGAATAATCCTGGCTTGCGGGATCGGGCGGATAAAATAGCCCGCGCGCTGCAGCTGCTTTTTGCAGATCGATATTTATGCAGCCGGGTTGGACTACGGCGAGTAGATTTTGCATGTCGATTTCTAGAATTTTATTCATATATTTTTCAAATGCCAAAATCACTCCGCCGTTTGCGGCCAAAGATCCACCCGTAAAACCGCTACCTGCGCCTCTTGGAACTACAGGGATTAAATTTTCGTTGCAGAATTTTAAAATTTGACTGACATCGTCCTCACTTCGCGGGAAAAGCACTCCGTCCGGCAGACAGCGCCTTTTCGTCGCGTCGTAGCAGTATGCCGTGCAATGAGCCTCGTCAAAATAGGCATTATCCGCGCCTAATAGATTTATAAAAAACGCTCGCGCGGCGCTATTCGTCGCCATCTAAGCCCAGCAAATAGCGGTAGTGTTTGTCGTAATCGCTGATCGGGCCGTTAGTAAAGTCCCAAATGACGGTCTTTATCTCGCCCACGCGTGAGTAAAATGGCAGCTGATAATAAGCTACGCTGCCGCTAGCGAACGTGCGCAAAGGCTTGAAGCTGCCGCAGTCGGCAAATACGCCTTGTTTATCCATCGCGATAAAAATCAGTCCGGCGCTATTTTGCGCGCAAATTTTACGAAAATCGTCTCGGCTAGGATTTGGCTTGTGATTGTAGCTAAGATAGGCGCCGCCAAGATCTGGGTGGATAAAATTTATATTTGGAAAAGCCTTGATAACCTGCTCGTAAATTTCAGCATTAGGCGCGACGATTATGGCGCGGTCATAGAGGAAATTTAAGATCACTTTATCGCCGCTTGAGGGTAAAATTTTAGGCAGTGGCAGCGCCTCTTGAGCTAACATATCAAAAACCTCAAATCGTACCTTTGCCTTGCCTGCGCTTTTTTGCGTCACGACGGCACGTGCGATGATGGAGCTTGCGCCGCTACCGAAATTATGCATCACTACTCCGCTGCTGCCTACGGCAATCGTAGGGCTATCTGTGATCTCGCCCGAACCATCCTTTACGCTAAGTAGGGCAGTTTCGTATCGCGGCATATTAAATTCCGCCCCTATCGCCGCACTTAAAAATAGACCTAAAATAAGTAAAGCTTTTTTCAAAATTCTGCTCCTGAATAAAATTTCGGCTAATTATACATAAAACTTTGAAATTAGCGATAAAATTCCGTGGTATTTACGAAATATAAGCGTTTTTTCGTTACAATCCCGCCTTAAAATAATATTTCAAAGCGGTTTTATATGACTAGAATTTTTATATTGCTTTTTCTGTGGATAGGCGTAGTTTTTGCGAACAACCCCAGCGTAGAGAAGTTTGCCTGGCCCGATGGCGTGAGTCTGCTGCAGTTTATGGAAACTGCGGGCATTCCCGCGTCTGTATATTATGACCTGGATAAAGAGGATCAGGAGCTTGCCGCCGAGGTACGAGCTGGCGTGGAGTGTCAAATTTTGCGTGATCCAGCAGGTCGCGTCTCCCAGCTGCTAATCCCCGTCAGCGAGGAGCTTCAGATCCACATCTACCGCGATAAATTCGGCACTTTTAGATTCGTTTATACTCCGATAGTTTATGAGGAAAACAGCTACTCTTTAGGAATTCAGATCGAAAGCTCGCCCTATCAAGATATCATCAAGGCTACGGGCAATGCAGCTTTAGCGAATGAGTTTATGCTTGTTTTTAAAAACGAGGTAAATTTTAAAAAGCTGCAAAAGGGCGATCGGCTTGTGATCCTGTATGAGCAAAAGACGCGCCTTGGCAAACCTTTTGGCGGAGTAAATATCACCGCAGGAATGATCGAGGAAAATAAAAAGCCCAAATCGCTATATTTTTTCGATGATAAATACTACGACCGAAGCGGTAAAAAGGTCGAATCTTTTCTGCTGATTACACCGCTTGTTTATACTAGAATTTCATCGTATTTTACCCCTAAAAGATTTCATCCGATTTTAAAGCGATATCGCGCGCATCTGGGTGTGGATTATGCAGCGCCCAAAGGCACTAGGGTAAATGCCGCAGGAGCGGGCAAGATTAGCTTTGTAGGGCGTAAAAACGGCTACGGCAATACCGTTGAAATCAACCACGGCGGCGGCATTAGCACGCTTTATGCACATCTTAGTGGCTTTGCTAGCGGCACAAAAGCAGGCGTTAGTGTCAAGCAAGGTCAGTTAATCGCCTATGTGGGCTCGACCGGGCTTAGTTCGGGACCGCATCTGCACTTCGGACTTTATAAAAATAAGCAGGCTATAGATCCGCTTAAGGTAGTCAAGATTGAAAAAACTAACGTCATAAGCGCCGAAGAGCTTAAATTTAAAGCTCTCGTCAAAGATATGGACGCCAGAATGGCTGCGGCTAAAGACGGCTCGAAAAACCCTGCTAAATTTGAAAACTACGAGTCGCTTATCACGATAAATTAAGGCTGAAAATGGAAAATAAAGAGCAGCTGGACGACGTCGAGGAAGCTAAGGCGCTTCTTGATGCGCATCTAGGCGATACGCTTGAGCATGAGCTGAGTGCCGCCGATCTTACGGAGCATTTAAAAACTCTAAAAAAGCACGACGAAGAAAAATACGTAGAATTCTTAAAAAAGCTAGATCCTGAGGATCTTGCCGATGCTGCGCTTGAGATGCCCGAGCATATGCTCGAAGACGTCATCGAAACTCTGCCTCACGAAAAGATCGTCAAAGCGATCGAGGAGCTCGAAAGCGACGATCAGGCGGAGCTTTTGCAAAATATCGGCGAAATCGACGAGAACAAGGCCGAGCAGATTTTCTATGGGCTTGACGAGGACGATCGCCACGACATTCTTACTATCTCCAAATATAGCGAAGATGAGGCGGGCGCGTATATGCAGACTGAGGTCTTTAGCGCGAGGCAGGATCAGACCCTGGGGCAGGCGGTCGAGATGCTGCGCGTTATGCGCGAAAAGGACGAGATCGAGAATGTCTTTCAGCTCTTCGTGCTTGATAAAAAGGGGCATCTGCTTACTACCTTTTCGACGTCCGATCTGATTTTATACGATTTTTCGCTCACGCTAGAAGAAATTTCACAAAAATTTGGCGCCGAAAACAAAATCCACTTCGCCACCGATACCGACAAGATCGACGATGTGATCAAGGACTTTGAGGAATTCGATCTTAACGTCATTCCTGTAGTCGATGCTAACGGCGTGCTTATCGGGCGTATCACCGCCGATGATATTCACGATCTCATCCAAGAGCGCGCCACCGAGCAAATTTACAACCTCGCGGGCGTCGATGACGAAGCGGAGGACGATGAGACTACGATCTTTAAGGCGGGACGCGCGCGCGCTGTGTGGCTAGCGGTAAATTTATGCACGGCGATCGTAAGCTCTACGATCATCGGACTTTTTGACGCCACTATCGAAAAGCTGGTCGCGCTCGCCGTGCTTATGCCGATAGTCGCCTCCATGGGCGGCAACACCGGCACGCAGGCGCTTACCGTAACCGTGCGCCGCCTAGCCTTGGGCGAGATAGCGTTTAAAGACAAAAAGCAGGTTCTCTTTCGCGAAATCACAATCGCTTTCATAAACGGTCTTATCTTTGCCACGCTGATGGGGTTTGTGGCGTATTTTTGGTTCGGCATTAAGCTTTTGGGGCTAGTGATTGCGATGTCGATGGTGCTAAATTTAACTCTCGCGGGGCTTTTCGGCGCCGTCATTCCGATCACGCTTAAAAAATTAAATATCGACCCCGCCGTCGGCAGCTCCGTGCTGCTTACCACGGTAACGGATATCGTGGGATTTTTTAGCTTTTTAGGACTTGCGACATGGATACTACTATAAAAAATTTTAAAATTTCCGAGCTTAAAAGCTCAAATTTCGTTAAACCCTTTCGCTTAAATTTCGAAATGGACGGCGTAGCGCGCGCGTGGGACTGCGTCAAGGTGCACGATAGCGTCTCGATTTTGCTCTACCATACGCAGCGCGACGCGCTCTTGCTCGTTAAGCAGTTTCGCCCCAGCGTGTGGTTTTATCAAGAGGAAAATTTAATAAATTCGCCCGAAAAGGGCTACACCTACGAGCTTTGCGCGGGTATTTTAGATAAGGGCATCAGCGAGGAGCAAACGGCGATCGAAGAGGTGCTCGAGGAGACGGGATATGCCGTGAAAGATCTGAAATTTATCACGAGCTACTACAGCGCCCTGGGCTTTGCGGCAAACCGTCAAATTTTATATTTCGCGTGCATCGATGAATCGATGAAGCTAGGTAGCGGCGGCGGCGTGGACGGCGAGAAGATCGAGCTTTTCTACCTGCCTGCGGCCAAGGCGCGGGAGTTTATGTTCGACGAAAAGATCGTGCGCGCGCCGGGACTGATCTTGGCATTTCAGTGGTTTTTGAGCGAATTTAAAGTTTAGCGGCGAGGCGCTTTTTTGCGTCTTGCGCGTTTTTGCGTCTCGGTTTTAAATTTAAAGGACGGCGATGAGGGTTTTACTTAGACTGTGCGTTATCGCGGCGTGCCTTTATGCGGCGATCGCGGCGGGACTTTATATCTTTCAGGAGCGGTTGATATTTTTGGGCGAGCCGTTAGATAAAAACTTCAAATTTAGCTTTGAAAATTCCGAATTTGCAGGACTTGTGAACGCGCCCGATAGCGGCGCGGACGAAGACGCTTCGGCGATTGGTGCCGTAAAAGAAAACGGAGGCGCTGCAGGCAATAACGCAAACGCCGCTGCGATAAAATTTCAAGAGATCAATATCCCGTTTGAGAGCGGGTCGATAAACGGGCTGAAATTTAGCGCAGCAGAGCCTAAAGGCGCGATTTTGTTCTTTCACGGCAACTTCGGCGACGTGAGCGGCTGGGGCGCATACGGCGCGGATTTTGCGGCTTTGGGATACGATTTTTATATTTTCGATTACCCGGGCTACGGCAAATCGGACGGCAAAATTTCATCGCAGCAGCAGCTTTTTGCGAGTGCCGATGCGATGAGCCGCTACGTTTTAGCGCAGCATTCGCCAAGTAAGCTCGCGATGATCGGCTACTCGATCGGAAGCGGCATCGCAGCACAGCAGGCTGCGAAGTGGGACGCGGCGCGGCTGATTTTGCTCGCGCCATATTTTAGCTTCGAGTGGCTTGCGCACGAAAAGATCCCCTTCGTGCCGAAATTCTTGATCCGCTACAAGATTCCTACCGCGGAATTTTTGCAAGCGGCACGCGGCACGCAGATCACGCTCATCCACGGAGCCGCCGACGAGCTGATACCGGTGCATCACTCGTATGATCTTGCAGGATTCCTTAAGGCGGGCGATCTATTTTACGAAATAGCCGCCGCGCCGCACAACGGACTGCTGGCAATGCCCGGTATTTGGGAAATTTTAAAAGAGAGGCTGCGCTAATCTAGCGGGGCTCGGCGTAAAATTCCAGGCAGAATTCGACCGCTAAATTTTAAAATTTTACGTAGAATTCCGTGCGGGCTAGGTCGTCGTAAAATTTCATGAAATTTTATAGCGGCAAAACACGGCGCCAAAAACGAGGCGTGATTTCAAATCAAAATTTATGCGCCGTTAGCTTCAAATATAGAGCCGGTCTCGTTGGCGCTAAATTCTTTCTAGCGCGCACATGCCGTAAATTTAAAGCTAAAATTTGCGCCAGGTCGCGACGCCGTATGTTTTAGCCGCGATAAAATTCTGTGAAATTTTATCTCGCGGGCATTTATAAATTTCAAGAAATTTCAAGTCTAAATTTTATATTTACGCCCGATCGCGACGCCGTATGTTAGCCTTGTAGAATTCTGCCGCGTAAAATTTTATCTAGCGAAATTCTGTTTCGCAAAATTCTATCTCGTAGAATTTTAATTCGCCGCGCTCAAATTTTACCCGCCGCTTTAAATTTATACCGTCGCGCCTAAATTTCTCCCTCTCGTCGCACTTTACCCAAATTTATATTTAGTTGTTGTAAAATGCGTTTTTAAAAGGATTTTAGCGGTTTGAGATATGAGTATTTTAGAGTTTACGGAGTGCATAGGCATCGCTTCGGCGGCGCTTAGCGGGTTTTTATTCGGCGTAAAGAAGGGCTGCGATTGGCTTGGGATCTTTATCGCGGCGTTTTTGACGGCGCTTGGCGGCGGGATCATGCGCGACACCTTGGTAAGCCGCGAGATCTACTCATTCACGCACTACGCGCCCGTAACCATCGTGCTCGCGGTAAGCGCCGTAGCCATTTTTGCCAAACTTTACGAGAACCGCGATTTGGAGGGTAAATTTTTATTTATTCTAACCGATGCGATCGACGTCGTAAGCTTTTCGATCGTAGGGGCGATGGTTGCGCTAAGCTACAATCATAACGTTTTCGGCGTGGTGCTGATCGCGTTTTGCAACGGCGTGGGCGGCGGCATCTTGCGCGACGTGCTGCTGAACGAAGTGCCGTGGTTTTTGCGCACCGGGCTTTACGGCACGATAAGTATGGGCGTAGGTTTGATATATTTCGTGCTTGATGGGTTGGGGCTTAGCGGCGCCTTTTCGGTGATTATTTTGCTGGTTTTGGGGGTTGCGTTTCGCATGGTGGCTTATTACAAATCTTGGCATCTGCCTAAAGTGGAGTACAAACAATGAACTATTTAATGGATAATTTCGCGCGCGTAAACGTAGCGCTGGTAAGAGGCGAGGGCTCGATAGTCTATGACGAAGCGGGCAAGGACTACGTGGATTTTGGCGCGGGTATCGGCGTAAATTGCCTGGGGCACGCAAACGAAATCGTGCTGGAAGCGATCGGCACGCAAGCCGCGCAGATCATCCACGGCTCGAATATCTATAGAATTCTGCCTCAAGAAGCCCTGGCTCAAAAGATTAGCGAGCTTTTGGGGTATCGCAGCTACGCCGTGTTTTGTAACTCTGGCGCGGAGGCGAACGAAGCTGCGATCAAAATGGCGCGTAAATACGGCACCGTAAACTTCCCTAATAAGAAATTTGAAATTCTAACTCTGCGAAATTCCTTTCACGGCCGTACATTAGCGACGCTGCAAGCTACGGGGCAGGAGAAATTTCATCCGGAAATTTTTGCGCCTTATATGCCCGGGTTTAAATTTTTCGACGATATCGAGGATATCATCGCGCATATCGATGAAAATAGCGTCGCCGTGATGATCGAGCTCGTTCAGGGCGAGGGAGGTATCAAGCCTCTGGATAAGGCGAGCGTGCAAAGGCTGGCGGCGGTTTTGAAAGAGAAAAAGCTGCTTTTGATCACCGACGAGGTGCAGTGCGGCGTATATCGCACGGGCGAGTTTGCGACGTCGCAAATTTACGGTATCCGCCCAGACATCATCACTTTTGCCAAAGGTCTTGCGGGCGGCGTGCCGATCGGCGCGTGCGTGGCGCAGCAAAACATTTTCGCTCCGGGCGAGCACGGCAGCACCTTCGGCGGTAACTTTTTGGCGACCTCTACGGCGCTTGCGGTGCTTTCACAGCTGGAATTTTTAAAAGCGAGCGGTAAGCTTGATAAGACTATAAAAAGATTTATCAAAAAACTAGACGGGCTCGCCGCAGACTATCCTAGCCTGATCGAAAAGCGCGTAGGGCTCGGTCTGATGCAAGGCCTCGTGCTACGCGATGAAAAAAATCTGGGCGAGATCTTTAACAAAGCCCTGCAAAACGGACTTTTGATCCTAAAATCCGGCAAGCGCACCCTTAGATTTTTGCCTGCGCTAAATATCAAAAAATCGGAGATCAAAGAGGGCTTTGCGCGCCTACGCAAGAGCCTGGACGAGATAGTGCGGGCGTGAAATTTAGTGATTTTTTTGAGAGCTGGCTAAACGAGAGCTACTATGCAAATGCCGCTAAAATCGGCAAGAGCGGCGATTTTTACACTGCCGTAAGCGTAGGGAGCTTCTTTGGGATCTGCATCGCGCGCGAAATTTTACGCCTAAGCGTGGATTTTAGCGCGACGCAAGAGTTAAGCTTAGATGCGGCGGCAAGCTCGGGCGCATCGCGGCAAAACCTTGCGGCGAGCGAGCTAAATTTAGACGCTGCGCCTGCAAAAAAATCGCAAAATAGCGCCAAAATCGCTATCGTAGAGATCGGCTCGCACGACGGGCGGCTGCTTTGCGACATAGCGCAAGCGATCTTTACGCTGGGCGGTGCGGCGGCGCTTGATAAATTTAGCTTTGCGATTATCGAGCCGCACGAGCGCCTGCGCGAGCTGCAGCGGGCGAGCTTTGCGGATAGCTTCGGCGGCGAAATCGTGCCAAAGCATTTCGCAAGCGCGCACGAGGCAAAATTTAAAGATGCGATCTTTGTGGCAAACGAGCTTTTCGACGCCTTTAAATGCGAGGTGGTGGACGGCGAAAATATGCTTTTTATCGAAAGTGGCGCGGCAAAATTTGCTCCCATAAAAGAACGTGAAATTTTAACCCTCGCGCGCAGATTCAGCATATCGCGCGGCGAAATCCCGATCGGATACTTTCGCTTTGCGCGCGAAATTTGCGCCAGCGCGCAGCGGTTTTATTTCATCGCCTTTGATTACGGGCAGATGGGCGCTAGCGGCGATTTTAGCCTGCGGATTTACCGAAATCACGAAGTTTTTAGCTTCTTTGAAGTGCAAAACTTGAGCGATTTTTACGGCAAAAGCGATCTTACCTACGACGTAAATTTTGAAATTTTACGCGCGGCGTTTGAGGACGCGGGCGCCGTGACGGCGGATTTTAAAAGACAGATCGCGGCTTTGATGGACTTCGGCGCGGTCCAGCTTTTAGAGCTTTTTATGCAAAAAAGCGGCGAGAAGGGCTACCTAAATGCGCTTTTGCAGTTCAATCACCTGCGCGCGGAGTTTGGCGAGAAGTTTAAGATGATAAAATTTAAAAAGGGGCTTTGATGAAAGCTTTTATCGATTGCGACTGCGAAATTTTACAAAAGACGCTGGAGCTGTTTTTGAAGGACTGCGCTGCAAGTGCGCAGGATTGCGACTTTGTGATAAGCGATGAGCCGCAAAGCTCGGCAAAAGCGCTATTTTTGATCGGCGAGGGCGGAGATTTGACGCTGCCGTTTTCAAAGAATACCTTGTTATCGAAGCTGGAGGATTTTCAAGGCTCGCTAAAGCGGGATCTTAGCGAATACGATGCAGCGGAAGAGGAAATTTGCGCGCTATTTGATGAGTTCAAGGCAAAAATCATCGAAATTTTAAGAAGGCAAAATGGCTAAATTTTCTAAGCTTGGCGGCATACTCTTTACGCAAATTTCAAGCGGCATCTATAAGGCCAAAAAGCTCGCTCTGCCCGCGCTTTCGAGTACGCGCAGCACGAAAAGCATCGTAAAGGGCTCGTTTTTCGATACGTGGCGAGCGCAGTTGCGCGGCGCGACGTTTATCGAGTGCTTCGGCGGCAGCGGTGCGATGGCGCTTGAAGCGCTAAGTAACGGCGCAAAAAATGTTTATGCGATCGAAAAGGATGTCGCCGCGCATAAGATAATGCGGAAAAATTTCGAGCTTTTTGGGCTCGGTGCAAATGCGATTTTGGGCGATTGCTTCGAACGACTGCCCGAAATTTTGCATGGGCTGCAAGCGGATATGAACGGACGCTCGGATGCGAATTCGCTAAATTTAAGCAGCAACAATTTCAAAAACCGCACTGCCGACGCCGCCTACTGCGAAAATTTAGACGGCGAAAAAGAGGGCTGTCGCAAAAGCTTTAGTAGCGTAGAGCGGGGCGAGGACGGATACCGCGCCGCGCAAAGCGTAGAAGCGGAAGGTGGCGCGCAAAGCAGCGTGAAAGATCGGGCAAAATGCGGCACGCGAAGAAGCATGGAGGACAGCGCTCAAAATGGCGTACAGAGCGGTACAAATGCTGATTGCGCAGGCATGGAGAGCTTTGGTGGTTGTGCTCAGATTGGCGGTTGTGCGGGCGCTTCTAGCATAAAATACCGCGTGAATTCGCTAGCTACGGACGCCGCGAGCTTTAGCGAAAAGGTTGACGATAACTGCGCTTCTCAATACGACGCTAGCGGCACCGAGACCGCTAATTGCAACTTAAATTTAAGCTCAATATGCGGCAAGAGCTCTAATTTTGGTGTAAATCACGGTGCGGGCTTAGGCGTGAGCTGCGAAGAGAAAGAAAGCTTAAATTTGAGTGAAAATTTTGATGCTAGCTGCGGAGAAAATTTACATTCAAGCATAAATTTAACCCACGATTCAAGAAAAAATTCTAATGAGAATTCTGACGGCAATTTTGGCGCTAGCTACGAAGAAAATTCGCGTCCAAACGCGAATTTAATGCATGATTCAAGAAAAAATTTCGCCGCTAATTCCCACGAAAATTTTGCCTGCGGTTTAGGCAAAAGTGCTGCCGCAAACGGTTTAGGCGAACGCTCTGCCGTAAATTTTAGCGAAAGCTATACCGCAAATTCCAAAGAAAATTCCATATCTGATCCCCCGCGCAGAGTGTTTGTATATCTGGATCCGCCGTTTGCGATCAGGCAGGGCTTTGGCGGGATTTACGAGCGGGTGCTAGCGCTGATAGCGCGCCTGGGCTCCGCGCAGTGCGAGCTGCTAATCGCGATCGAGCATATGAGCGAGCTTGAGCTGCCGCCTAAAATCGGCGATTTCGCGCTGCTTAAATCGCGCAAATTCGGCGCTACGACGATGAGCTACTACGCAAAATGAAAAATTTAAAGCAAATTTTAGATTATTACGCCGATTTGAAAAATTGCGACGCGGATCTTTTCGGCGCGCCCGATCCGCTGCAGGTCGCAAAGGGACATCGAAACGACGTCGCGGCGCTTATCTGCGCGCTGTTTGCTTACGGGAGCGCGGCTCAAATTTTAAAATTCCTCCGCTCGCTTGATTTTTCGCTTTTGGACGCGAGCGATGAGCGCATTGGCGCGGAGCTTGCGGGCAAAAAATATAGATTTCAAAGCTCGTGCGACGTCGCTGAAATTTTTATAACTTTAAAGCGGCTTAAAAACAGCCTCAGCATCGAAGAGAGCGTGCTTTGCGGCATGCAAAAAAGCGGACGGATCGAGGATGGGATAAATTTTTTAATCGGCGAGATTTACAAATTAAATCCCTACCGCAGCCCGGGATATAAGTTTTTTTTCGGGCGTGGCTTCGCGCAAAAGCCTACGTCGCCGTACAAGCGCTACAATCTTTTCCTGCGCTGGGCGGTGCGCGACAGCGACATCGATCTGGGGCTGTACAAAAAGATCGAAAAATCGTGCCTCCTCATCCCGCTCGATACCCACACGCATAAAGTTTCACTTAAGCTTGGATTGATCGATCGCAAGAGTTACGATTTTGAGGCGGTCTTGCAGCTTACGCAAAGCTTAAGGCGCTTCGATTCGGGCGATCCCATCAAATACGACTTCGCGCTGTACCGCCTCGGACAGAGCGGCGAGATAGATAAAATTTTACCAGAACTGGGCGCAAATTTAAACAAAACCGTGGAGTAAGTCGGCGGAATTTTACTTAACACGAACGGATGAAATTTTATGGAGATTCAATGCGGGTGCGTGGCGGAATTTTGCGCTGTTTTGCCGCATAAGTGGAGCTGGCTTTATGGATTTGCCGTGCGTCTTGGGTACAGAGCGCCGAAATTTCATAAAATTTTAGCAAGAGATCGCTTCGTAAAATTTCACAAATTTTACGGATAGCCGCATAAATTTATAGGGCTGTCTTGCAGAATTTTGGTAAAATTCTGCCGCTTTGCGCTACTTAAATTTTATGAAATTTTACAGCTCGTGCGCGATTCGATAAATTGCATAGCACTAAAACGGCAATCGCGCGATAAATTTTATAAAATTTAAGCAGGAGTCGTGCGGCAAAATCTGCTAGAATTCCGTGGGATTTTTTGGATTTTATGGAATCATAACAGGCGCTCGTATGCGTTTTACGGCGCATGGGCTGTTTTGCGATCGTAATTGCGCGGAATTTTTAGCAGATACTCGCGAGTGACCGTCTGCGTAATTTGAGAAAAGGACAAAAATGGAGCTTGAGCTTTGGCAGTTCGCGGTGCTTTTTGCGGCGGCGTTTTTCGGCGGATTTATCGACTCGATCGCAGGCGGCGGCGGGCTGATATCGCTGCCTGCGCTGCTTGCCGTGGGCGTTCCGCCGCATGTAGCGATCGCCACAAATAGATTTCAAGGCAGCTTCGGAAGCTTCACCGCCGCTTTAAATTTTATCCGCAAGGGCTATGTTGATGCGGCGGAGATCTTGCGCGGCGTGATTTTTACGTTCGTAGGCGGACTCGTCGGCGCTTATGTCCTGCTCCTAATCGATGCGAAATTCCTAAACTACCTCATTCCGATCCTGCTGCTGGCGCTTTTCTTTTATATGATTTTTTCGCCGAACCTAGGCGAAGCGCCCGCCAAACCCAAGATGTCAAAAAAGAGCTTTTACGCGATTTTTGGGCTTGTTTTAGGGTTTTACGACGGATTTTTCGGCCCGGGTACGGGCTCGTTTTGGACGTTTGCACTCGTGGGAATTTTAGGGCTATATATGAAAAAGGCGGTCGCACACACGAAAGTTTTAAATTTCACCTCAAACATCGTCTCTTTGGGCGTTTTTATCATCGGCGGGCAAATTTTATGGCTCGTCGGAGCGGTGATGGCGGTCGGACAGATCGCGGGCAGCTTCGCGGGCTCAAGCCTCGTGATGAGATGCGACGTGAAATTTGTGCGCAAGATGCTTCTGCTCGTCGTTGCCGCCACGATTTTAAAGCTACTTTACGGACTGATTGCAAATTAATTATAGACTGGTTGAGGGCCGATCGCGGGTTAATTTCAAGCCAAAATCATAGAATTTTATACAGGATTTCGTATAAAATTTAGCGTAAAATTTTATGAGTCCTGGTCGATTTGCCGCAATGACGCTGATCTTGCTGCCGCGACAGTGTCGATTTCACTGCTGCGGTGCCATCTTGCCGCAGTGTCGCACCAAATTTACTGCGACACTGCCAATTTACTACTGCAGCGTCGATTATATCGTAGCTTCGCGCTGATCTTGTCGCGACTACGCTAATTTCCCGCTGCTGCGATGTTGATTCTATTGGCGTTACGTCGGAGGTCTTGCTTGTCGTGAGGTCTTGATTTTGTTGTTTCGATATCGTCGATTTTGCTCCGCTACATCGACGACTTCGTTGCCGCGCTTGCTACTGCGAGGATTTTAATTGCGTTGCGCGGTGTCGCACTGATTTTTTATGACGGCGCTGTTCTTTCTGCTGCGATGGTAGCGATTTTGGCGCTGCTTTTACCGCCCCGCCGCCCGTATCACTACCATGGGCGGTTTGATTTTGCCGGTCGAGACATTGATGATCTTGCTACCGCAAGGAATTTAATTTACTGCCGTAACGACTTAAGTGAAATTTCGCCCATTCGCGCCAGTTAAATTCCACCGCACCACCCGTATATCTATTTCGTCGTATCGCCATGCATTCATGCGGTCTGCCCGCCGCCGATAGAGTCGTCGTATTGCCGAGCGCGCGACGTTATCGTGCTCACATTGATGAAATTTAATCGGGCACCGTCGTGCACGCCTCTTTCCCGCTTACTCGCTTTTTAAAATACACGCCACCGTTAGCGAGCCGTTTTACTCGCCCTGCGCTCGTGCAGACAGTTTAACCATTTGCTGTGCAGATTCGCCGCCGTGCCCGTATATATTAAATTTGGCCGCACTTTCACACTCTGTTTTGTTGCGCCCGTTAGCTCTTTTAAATTTGCCGTTTCGCCGCCGCGGCTCGCTATTTCGCGCTAGCTTCTAGCCATATTGTCCGCTGTATTTGCACGATAAATTTAACCGCATTGCCGCGTCTGCCGTTTCATTCTGCTAATGTAGGCGAAATTTTGCCTATCCATGCCATTTAATTTGTCGCATTGCCGCGTATCTGTTTCGCCTCACCCGCCGAAATTTAGCCGCCCCGCGCTTATTAATTTTACCGTGCCGCCGCCTTTCTGTCTATTAAATTTTAGCTGCACCGTCGTACCCTCTGCACCCGCAACCTCGCTAGCGAAATTCAGCCGTCTAAAGCAATGCTAAAATATTTTGCGATAAAATGGACGAAATTTTTCACAAAGGATTTATTATGCAGATCATTTCAACTCCCGATGCGGCACAGGCTATCGGGCCGTACTCTCAGGCGATCAAGGCGGGCGGACTCATCTTTACCTCAGGGCAGATCGCGCTTAAGCCTGACGGCGAGTTTGTCGCGGGCGGCGTGGAGGCGCAAACGAGGCAAGTTTTGCAAAATCTCGCCGCGATCCTAAAAGAAGCGGGTGCGACGCTGCAGGATGCCGTCAAAACGACGATTTTCTTAGCGGATATGGGCGATTTTGCCGCGGTGAACGAGATATATGCAGCGGCATTCGGCGAGCACAAGCCGGCTCGCAGCACGGTGCAGGTCGCCAAACTTCCCAAAGGCGCGCTTGTGGAGATCGAAGTAATAGCGCTGGCTAGGGCTTAGCGCTAAATTTAGATCGCTAGAACTCTGCCGGTTCGCGTTTGCGGTCAAAATTTTATGCGCGGGCTGCTCGAAATTTAAACGGCTCGCTTTGGTTTTGAAGCTGCGCGAGCTTTTAAATTTAGATTTTCAAAGCCGTGCCAAATGCCCGTGGTTTTATATAAACAGCACGTCTGATGCACTAAGGCGTTAAATTTTTTCGGTCAAACGGGATCAAAATGATAGAAAAACTTATTCAAAGATCTAAAAATATCGCGGCTGCAGGGCGCAGCGACATAGAGCTCGCGTGGATCGCACAGGCGCAGCGGCGGCTCGGTTTCGCGCTGCCTGCGAGCTACAAGCAGATGCTACTAAGATACGCTAGCGTCAGCGCGGATTGAGCTAAAAACGATCGCGCCGCCCGAGTTTGCGGGTAGCGCTGACGCCGACATCTGCTACACGTATGAGGTAAATCTCAAAAACGGGCTATTCGCCGCGGACGAGCTCGTGTTTTTGCAGCTCGAGGACGAGGAGTATTATTTTAAAATTTCGCCCGCAAGCGACATGGCGGACGGCTCGCCAAACACGGCGTGCGGCAAGACGGCGAAGAGTACGAGCGGCGAAGCTGCGGGCGCGACTGTAACCGACAGTGCGGAAAATAGGGCATCTGGCGACGAAGCGCGCGCGGAGAGATCGCCGGATGTGGCGCGCAATATGAATGCAGAAGCGCCAGATGAAACGACGTGTAAAACAGCGGGCGTGACAATGAGCGAAGTGGCAGACGATGCAGCAAACGGAGCGATGAATGAGATAGCAAGCGAGCGGGCAGACGATGCGCCGTGTGAATACAAAGTCTATGTGCGCGACTACGCGCAGAGCGAGGATAGGCTTTTTGCAGACGATTTTTATGGGTTTTTGGAAAAATTTTAAAACGAAATTTAAGGCAAAATCAGGAGCGATAAAATGGGACTATTTGGCATTTTTAAAAAGGATAAATTTGACGTCGATGTGCGCTCAGACGGCGTTTTTATCGGCGGCGTAAACTGCGGGTTTGATCTGGCTAAATTTAATGAAGCCCTAGGTCAGCCGCGCGTGATCGATGACGGAGATGGCAAAAGCCGCTATTTTTGGGATGAGGCGGGGATTTTCGCCTTCGTGCGCGCAGGAGAGCTTGCAGAGCCGAAGCTTTCCGAGATAGTTTTGATGCTTGAGGTCGCAAAGGGCGTGCAGCACGAGGTTCCGCGCAAGCTCTACGACGGCGCGTTCACGCTTGAGGGCAGGCCGCCGCTTGAGGCCGTGCCAGAGCAGGAGCTGCGCGGCGCATATATATTTTTGGAGCTTAGCCTGGGCAAATTCGAAGTCTCGCTATCTCTAGCCGAGGCCGTGCAGGAGCGCATAGGCGCGATGGACTTTGCCGAGCGCTTCGCTAAACGCGATACAGACGAGATCGCAGACATCGTGCGAGCTGCGAAAATGCCGATAGGGCGCGTCTGCATCAATCAAAAAGAGAAAAAAGTAAAGCCGAGGCCGAGCGATAAATTTAAGCTTCCGCGCGCGACGGGCGAGACGCTAGCATTTAAAAATTTCAATTTCAAAATCGCCGTGATGAACGAGCTGATGTATGAAAAAGCCCTGCTACAGCCTAAATTTGACGTGTTTGAGTACTGCGAGGAGCGCGGCATCGATCCGTACGCGGACTTCGGCGCGCTGCCGCAAGCCAAAAAGTGGTTTAAGGACTATCCGGTTCCTGCAAATTTGGCAGAGCAGGTGAGCGAGCTATATCTTGACGGCGGAAACGAAATTTATTTGCAAATCGCGCCTGATTGGGACGGCGAGGACGAGCTTTTCGACATTAAAAACATTGACGCCGCCGAGCTTGCACCCTTCGTTAATCTTAAGAGAATCGAAACGACCGGCATCGGCATATCTAAAAAGGCGCGAAAAGTCTGCGCGGATGCGGGGATTGCGGTAGTCGATTGAGTGCAGGAACAGACTTTGAGCCTTACGGCATGCGGTTTTTTAAAATCTGAAATAGGCTTTTGAGCTGCGGTGTGCGCTCTTAAAGGTCGTAATTATTGCCGTGCCGCGCAAAATTCCACGCAAAATTCTACTTATATCGAGCGTTATAAATGAGCTTTGAAAGGCGCTTGGCGAAGCATCTGACATGTCTAATTTGGCGCGCGTTACAAGTTTTGAGGAGGCTGTTTGCAGCGTAAGAGCCACGCCGCTAAATGTGCGAGATGAGTGTGTTGCGCGAGTAAAAATAGTTCACTTTTTGATTTTTAATTTTGGAAAAATTCGCTGCGTAGCAAGGGGATTAAATTTACCGCTTTTAAATTTTAAAATTTACAAAGAGCGGCGCTTGCGGCTTTGAATGTGCAGCTAAATTTAGATTTCATAAAAGATTAAATTCTAAGCGCGGTTAAATTTGCGTCTTTAATTTTGCTTGCAGCCTGTATCGCACTGCAAAACAGAGTGCGAAAATAGATCGCATTTGCGCGCGATCAGCGCGGATCAAATTAAAATTTCGTCTTTGGAATTTAGTCTGAATTTGCAGCTTGCATCAAGAAAATATTTTTTGTAAGCCGATATTGAGTAGCCAAGAAGTGTCTTGAAATTAGCATCGGCGGCTTAGAAAGTATTTTGAAATCCGCGCCAAGAGTGTGTTTTAAAACAACAAGGCGCGGCGCTACTTTGCTGTTTTAAAACGCCGCTTCGAGGCTAAATTTCATAGCCGCATAAAGCCGTCGTCGTAGCTGCCTTCTAGCTTGCGGCGCATATCCTCGCGCCATTTTGGCGTAAGCGTCGTAAGTAGGTTAAATTTTGCTAACAGCCTTTCATCGAGGCGATCGCCGTAAAATAGACGGTTGAGCTCCATTATGCTCATCGTAGCGGGGTCGTGCTCTACGACGTAGATCTCGTCGCCCGCGCGGCACGAGCCGGTCTCTAGCACGCGGTAGTACCAGCCGGTAAGTCTGCTGCGCGCGATCTCCGCCGTCATCTCCGCGTTACCCCAGCGCATCGAGAGCTTGTAGCAGGGCTTGCGCGGCTGGCTTACTTGTAGCACCAGCGAGCCTATGCGGTGCACATCGCCGATGCAGACGTTTTGTTCGTGTAGTCCGCTGATCGTGAGATTTTCGCCCATTGCACCGTAGGCTATATTTTTGAGCCCCAAAAATCTCTCCCACGCAGCGTAATTTTGCAACGAGTTGGCAAAAATTGCCTTTTCCTCTCCGCCGTGATGCAGCGTGTCGGCTACCGCGTCGCCCTCGAATCCAAGCTTGTTTGCGCGCACTTCGCCAGCTCTAGCTTGCTTAAAAATCGCCGTCTCCCAGCGCCTTTTTAGAGGCTGCGTGGCGCGCTCGTCGCCGTAAGCGCGCGGTTGCCCGGTTAGCAATGCCTTTAAAACGAGCATTTTTCGCTCCTTAAAATTTGCATGAATTCTCCTTAGATCATAAAATTTAGGCTAGGATTTTAGCTAGAAAAGAATTTTAAAATTCTAAATTTTGCGGCGATTTTGCGCTAAATTCCAAGTGCGGGCTTGAAATTTAGCGCGCGGCGTTATTTGTAGTCGTTCGCGTCGTAGCTTTTGCCGTCGTTAAAGTCGCTCAAAAGCCGCACGACGACGGGGCTAAGTAGGATGATCGCGATTAAGTTTGGGATCACCATCAGTCCGTTAAACATATCGGCTAGCCCCCAGACTAGGTCGATCTTTTGCACGCTTCCTATGAATACGAATGCGACGACTAAAATTTGCAAGAGCTTGACGAATTTTGCGCCCAGGAGGTATCGCACGTTGATCTCGGCGAAGTAATACCAGCCCAAAATCGTGGTAAATGCGAAGAAAAACAGGCAGATCGCCACGAAGCCGTAGCCGCCGCTGCGACCTAAAATTTGTGACCCGAAGGCTTCCTGCACCAGCGAGATGCCCGAAAATACCGCCTTGCCGTTTTCGAAGGTGACTACGTCGGTGCTAAGCACGACGAAAACGGTGATGTTAAGCACGATGAATGTATCGACGAAAACGCCCATTATGCCGAGCACGGCTTGATCTACGGGGTGTTTGACGTTCGCCGCGGCGTGTGCGTGCGGCGTCGAGCCCATGCCCGCTTCGTTTGAAAAGAGCCCGCGCGCGATGCCGTATCTCATTGCGGTGGCGATCGTAGCGCCCGTAGCGCCGCCCCAGGCAGCCGATGGATCGAACGCAGCTTTGAATATGAGCGCGATGACGGATGGAATTTTATCGAAATTTGAGCCGATAATGACGAGACCGACGAGCACATAGCAGATCGCCATTATAGGCACGACCTTTTCGGCTACGCGCGCGATTGCCTTGACGCCGCCGAAAAAGATGACGCAGCAGATGAGCGATAAGGTCGCGCCGCTCACCCACTTCGGAATCCCGAATGCGCCGCTAAAGCCGTCTGAGATGGAGTTTGCCTGCACCATATTACCCATGAAGCCTAAAGCAAAGATGATGGCTAGCGCAAAAAACGCCGCTAAAGGCTTGGCAAAGGGGCTTTTAAGTCCGCGGCTGATGTAAAACGCGGGCCCTCCGATCATATGTCCGCTATCGTCCTTGGTGCGGTAAATTTGAGCCAGGCAGATCTCTGCGAAATTCGTCGCCATGCCTAAAAACGCTGCGCACCACATCCAAAATATCGCGCCCGGTCCGCCCATCACTAACGCGGTGCTGGCGCCTACCAGGTTGCCCGTGCCGACTTGCGCCGCGATCGCCGTGGCGACGGCTTGGAACGAGCTCATACCGCTTTTGCCCGCAGCCTCGCCGTGCAGGGAGAAGTTGCCAAAAAGCTTGCGCGCGCCCATTCTAAATTTAAAAATCTGCACCAAATGCAAGCGCGCCGTAAAATACGCGCCGGTGCCGCAAAGTAGGGCGATTAGAAAGTACGGACCCCACAAAAAGGAGTTGATCGCGTCGATTGTGGCGGTGAGTTTGTCGAGAAAATTTTGCATGATCTTTTCCGTGAATTTAAGATGCGAAAATATATTTTAAAAACTCTTAAATTCCTATAAATCGAGGGAAATTTAAGTGAAATTTTAAAGCGTTTTTATAATTTTACTCAAGCATTAAGCAAAGCGGTATGTGCCGTTTGCTCTGCATGCCAGCTTGCCAGATAAGCAGCTTAGAATTCCCGCCTTAGCTGTCGAAATTTGAAAAGCAATCAACTGAAATTTTAAGCCTTATTATTCATCACCGCCGATTTTGAAAACGAACATCTTGCAAGCGTTACAAAAGGCGGGAATCAGGCTAAATAGGCGCCCTTTGAGGCTCCAGTGGCTTTTATACATTTTCAGCATTGCAGCCTCTTTGGCGAAGCAGATATGCGCACTATCCCAGCCCTGCACCTCTGCGCCGCCGCTAATGCCCATTTTAAAGGGCGCGTTTTGCATGTGCCGCATCGCATCGTGGCGCTTGGAGTCAAATTTCCTAACCGAAAACTCGCTCATAAAGTCGCTCAGCACGTAGCCGCGAAATTTACGCGCAAGCGCGATAAAAAATTTTTTAAATTCCTCCTTTTCAAAATACATACTCACCCCTTCCAAGATGAATATGTAGCCCGCGCTGCCGTGCTTTGCGACCAGCTCGTTCATCCACGAGGGATCCAGCATCGAGTAGGGCAGGCTGAAATTATTCTTTGCTTTGGGTAACAGCTCGTCGCGCACGGAGATGACGTCGGGCAGATCGAGATCGTAAAATATGGCGCTCGGTAGGTTTTTTTGCAATCTAAGCGGGCGGGTGTCGAGCCCGGCGCCGAGCTGCACGATGATAGGGCGATCAAGCTCCGCCGCGAGTCGCAGCGTCTCGTCGTCGAAAAATTTCGCGCGGATCACGGTGCCCGTCTTGCTAAGGCGCGCGTCGTTAAATTTTGCAAAATCATAATCGATCTGTTCGACCGCGGCGCTCGAAAAGGGATCATTTAGGATTGGATCCGCGTCTTTGAAATCCAAGTGGCGCATATAAACGTTGATTAGCAACGTCTCGGAAACGTTATCTTTAAAATTTAACTTTTGCATGAAGTGCCTTTCTTGCGGTATCGTTGCGAGCAAAATACCGCTTATTTTTAATATGCATTATTATATCCTTGCTAAATAAAATTTCAATAAAATGATATTAATTTTTATTTAAAGACAGAATTTTAAATTCGCGCCACGGGTTTTGGCTATAATTTCGCCGCATAAGGCTCAATAAATTTTTGAAATTTTACGCGATGCAAAGCGCGGGTAAAATTTAGAATATAAAATTTATTAGCTCTGGCGACCCAGATACGCAGCCATAGTGCGGATGGTAAATTTAATCCGCGCAGCTTTATCTTTGTCTAAATATTTCATTGTATAATTCTTAGCTTTTGGAGGTTATATGGAAAAATCGCGGCTGGGACTACTGCAAACCGAGGCTATCGCCACGCTTAGCGACGAGGAGCTTGCAATGTTCGAGCACCAAGTCATCAAAAAAGGCTATGTTTTTTATAGCGAGGCGCCTAAAGTTTTTATTTTTAAAAGTGGACAGGCGAAGCTTTCGTTTTTTGAAGACGGCGAAGAATTCATCATCAATTACCTAAACAAGGACAATATTACCATTCTTAATGAAATTTGCGCGCTTGAGTTTTTAGAGGACAGCGAAATTTACACGATCGATGCGAGCGGACTCGGAGAGATCTTGGCAAATCGCAGCTTTTGCGAGGCATATATAAAAATTTTAACAGAGATAATTCTGCTGCAGCGCAAAATCACACGCTCTATACTTTTTGAAAATGCAAAAGGGCGCATCGCGAGCTTTTTGATCGAGCTTGCAAACGAGCAGAATTTTCATCAAAATGGCTACAAATACGTCTTTTTGCCCTTTTCGCTAAAGGTGCTTTCATCCTTCGTGGGGCTCAAGCGCCAAAGCGCGAGTACCGCGTTTAACGAGCTTGTAAAAGATAACGTAATTCAAAAAATCAGCCAGCACGAGTTTTTGATCCTGGACTACGACAGATTGCTTAGTTACTGTGTTTAGGCGCGGGCTAGAGTTTTTAAAGCATTTATGCGGCTTACGTTACGGCTTAGGCGCGAAATTTTGTCTAAAGTTACGGCGCAAAATTTTGCCTAGATTTACAGCGTAAAATTTTTATCAAGAGCTTGGTTTTAGAATTTCATCCCGAATTTCGTTAGGATTTCGTCTAAAATTTTGGATCAAATGAAATTTTACGCATCGGAATTTTTAAAATTTAAGAAATTAAAAATGCGCGGCAAAGTGCCGCGCCGTATTTTGTTTATATCGTGCTGAAGCGCGATAGATTAGTCTTTCTTTTTCATATCGTATTTATTGACCATAAATCCGACCAAGCCTACGAAAAATAGACCGCCGCAGATGTTGCCTAGCGTAACCGGGATCATATTTTTAACGATGAAATTTCCCCAGTTTATTGAATCTATTTGAGCTGCCGTTACGCCGTGAAGCGAGCTTGCAAGAGCATTTACATCGCCACCTGCAGCCGCAAGATAGTGGCCTTTAGCGATGATACCTTCGGTTAGGATAAACATATTTGCAACGCAGTGTTCCATCGAGCAAGCTACGAATGCGCCGATCATCCACATAATTGCAAAGAATTTACCCGATAGATTGCTCTCGCTGGTCGCAGTCCAGATAGACATACATACAAACACGTTACAAAAAATTCCGCGGATGAATAGCTCATGAAAAGGCGCGTTTATTTTGCCTGCTGCTGCAGGAATGAAGTGTTGCAAGATGTAGCCGTCATATTTAAGCGGAAGTCCTGAGTAATAATACATATATGCGATTAATGCGCCGCCTACGAAGTTAAAGCACCAAACTATAGCCCAATAGCCAATAGTTTTACCTAGCGGTAATTTGCCGTCGGCGGCAGGTACGCCCGTTAAAACCGAGCTGGTAAATAGATGCCCACCATAAAAAACCACCATCATCAGACCGCAGCTAAAGGTAATACCGCCGATGAAATTCGATAAACCAATAGATTGCTTTTCAGCCATTCCGACGGTCGAGTGAGCCCAGAAAATATCGCCCATAGCGATTGCAGCGCCCGCCATTATAGCTAGAAAAATTATGCTAATTAGCGGGGTATGCGCCTTGTGTTGCATCGAACTAGACACCGCTTGCGCGGTTTCTGAAGGATTTAACATTTACTCCTCCTCATTTAAATTTGAATCAATTTCTAAGATACGCTCATAAGCTTTTTGCGCGCTTTTTTTTGCGCTCTCGCTCAGTCCTTCTTTAAAATCAAGGACATTATCGAGCAGCACGCTAATGCCCAAAAACAACGTCTTTGGGCAAATTTTGCGCAGATAGCTTAGAAGCACCGGCGTAGGTAGGTTATGCGTCGAGTAGATATAGTCGCGATCGTTGCTGAGGTCGAAAAATTCGATCTTATCCTCATCAAAACCGCTCATTGCATCTACTACGATCAGAATTTCAGGGGCGAATTTCCTAAGGGCCGCAAATTCGTTTTCGGGCACATCCTGCCCATAAAAAACGCGCCAGTCCTTTAGATTCGCCTCGACTATTCGCCCTGTTTCATTGCCCACGTCGTCGTCGCCGCGAAGGGGATTGCCGATACAAAGCAACGCCTTTCGCATCAAAAATCCTTCCTTAGCACGAAGTATCCTTCGCGCATATTTTTTAGCAGATCTTTAAGCTCACATTCGCAAAGCTGAGGGATTAGCTTAGCTGCGTGCTCGGCAAAAATTTCAATCTCGAAATACTTGCTTAGGTTGCCGATCTTAAATTTAACGTAGTCGCCCGAGTTTTCGACGATGCGTTTAAATTCTTCATCGTCTATCTCAAGTACCTTTTCGCTAAAATCTATCGTACCTACGCCGTGACCGACGCAGGTGGAAAAAACCTTGATATCCTTTAGCTCTTTGGGTAAATTTTCGTTTTCGTCCATATGCCGCTTTGTAAGCTTAAAAACCTCAATCATCGTTTGCTCCAGACCTCTTTTTGCGGATCGATCTTAAATTCCTCCGTAGCGCGGGCGTATTTTAGATATACGTCGTTGTGTAATAGCGCCATGCACTCCGCATATCTAGGATCCTCTTCGGTGTGGATAGCGTTAAGTAAAGCCTCGCGAGAAGCTTTTGGATCGTGAACGTCAGATGAGGTTTTGATCGCATCCATATATTTTGCAAATAAAACTCTTCCGAAAATATAGCTCATCAGCCTCTTAGCTTCAGCTTGCAGATCGCGCTCGAATAAAATATCGCCGATAACTGAACTCTTAACCGGTGGCGGAAGAGTGCTATCTTGCTCATAGCTCTTCTTTTGAAGCTTTTGATCGATGATGCCAAGCGCCATGCCAAGACCATAGATGATGCTAGCAGGATGCGGAGGGCAGCCCGGGATATAAACATCTACCGGTACAATCTTATCGATACCACTCCATACGCTATATGCGTCATGAAAAATTCCACCAGTGCTTCCGCAGGCCCCAAGAGCTACTACGATCTTTGGATCAGGTGCAGCCTCATAAGCGCGGAGCAGCGGATAATACATCTGTCGAGTAACCGGACCGGTGCAGACTAAGATATCTGCGTGGCGAGGGTTAGCTACAAGTTTAAATCCGAAGCGCTCCGGATCCCACATCGGCGTGATAGAAGCAAAAATTTCGATTTCACAGCCATTGCAACTTCCGCAGTCGATACGATAAACGCTGAAGCTTCGTTTGATATTTTTCAAAAGCTCCAATTTTGCGGTTAGATCGTTTGCGTTTTTAATATTTTCGGGGACTTGATACAAACTCATTTTATTGCCTCCTCTATACCTTTGGTCACTCTTTCGACCGCTTGAGCTTTTTTGCATTCAGGACAGATATAGAGGTACTTTTTAGCTTCTTCTAATCTGCCTGGAAGCAAATTTGCCGTACTTAGCTTTTCTAGCGTGTAATTGATGAGCCTTTTTGGGGTCATCGGCTTGCCGCAGCAGCTGCATTTTTCCATCTCAAGCTCGCCGTGTTGGATAAGTGCGCTTTTATCAAATTTTACCGCTAGCTCAAAGCTATTGCCTAGCCTTACCGCTCCCGTAGGGCATACTTCGTCGCAGCGACCGCAAAATATGCAGCGCCCGCAGTCAAATTCCCAAATTAGTTTAGTTTGGGCTTCGTTCATCTTAAGCTCGATCGCATTAGATGGGCAGGCGATACCGCATGCAGCACAGCCTATGCAAAGCTCATAGGTGTATTCAGGTTGCCCGCGAAAATTCTCGGGCACAATGTATGGCTCAAACGGATAAGCATAGGTCGCCTTACCATATTTTTCGGTAATGTCGAATAATTTCATCATCTTAAATCCTTTTTGCTAACCTTGCCGTCTTGGCAAAATTTCTTAAGGTCTTTTTCGGTTAGAATTTTACTCTTTCCGCTATTAATATCGACTAAAGTTACGCGCTCGGTGCATGAGTAGCACGGATCCATCGAGCATACGATTAGCGCCGCATCGGAGATGTTATTTCCGCGGAATTGAAATCGTAAGCTCGGCCAGTTGTTATACGTAGCGGCGCGACATCTCCAGCGGTAAACCTTCTGAGCGTTTCCTTGCATGATCCAGTGGACGTTTTCGCCGCGCGGCGCCTCGTCGTGACCTAAAGCGTAGTTTTCCGGTCTGATCATAGTCTGTGGATCGATCATTATCGGAGTTTGCGGCATTTGATGCAAGCACTGCCTGATGATGTGGATCGATTGTTTAAGCTCTTTATATCTTACGACTTCACGGCTGAATACATCGCCACCGTGCTCTACGGCTACTTCGAATTCTATCTTATTGAAGAAATCATAAGGGTGATCGTAGCGGTTGTCGCGTTTAAAACCGGAAGCTCTCATATTTGGACCTACCGGGCTAAAATCACGCGCCACTTTGCGATCTAATACGCCCACACCCTTCCAGCGACCGATTTGGCGTTTATCCTCCATAACGGCGTCCCAAATTTCAGAAATTTGAACATCGAGCTTGTTGATGATCTCGATGCTCTTGCGGATTTCGTTATCGGTCATATCGCGGCGAAGTCCGCCCATAATTACATTGCCGTAGGTCTTGCGGCCGCCGGTTACGAGCTGAGCTAGCTCCATAGAATACTCACGCACCCTAAAGATATGCATAAAGGCGTTGTAGTTACCCGTTACCTCGCAGGCTAGACCGATATTTAAAAGATGGCTGTGAAGGCGCTCGATCTCAAGGCAGATTACGCGGATGGCTTGTGCACGAAGCGGAATTTCAAGCTTGATGGCTTTCTCTGCTGCTTCAATACACGCAATCGCGTGAGCGTAGCCGCAAATTCCGCAGACGCGCTCTGCAAGATAGCCCATCTGATCGTAATTCATTCGGTTTTCAGCTAGTTTCTCCATACCGCGGTGTTGATAAAACAAGCGGTAGTCTGCATCGATAATCTCATCGCCGTCGCAAAATAGTCTAAAGTGTCCCGGCTCATCGCTCGTTACGTGAAGAGGTCCAAGTGGAACATCTACTACGCCATCACCGCTAGGAAATAAAAACTCTGCATTAGGTTCGTCTTTATGATCTACAGGATCGGGTCTATAGCGATAGTCCATCGCGTCTTTGCGAAGCGGATGAAGCCCATCTGGCCAATCGTCGCTTAACACCAAACGGCGTTTATCAGGCAAGCCTTCGGCGATTAAACCAAACATATCGAAGGCTTCTCTTTCGTACCATACGCAAGCAGGCACTAAAGGAGTAACTGACGGGAATGTAGGATCCGATCCGGGAATTAGCGTCCTAACGGTGATGAAGCATTTATCATCTGCGGCGAAATCCTCCGCTTCGGTCATTTTGCCACCTTCCATAGATATCGCATAGTAAAGCGCAAAATTTCCGTTTAGCTCGCGCTCATCGTTAGGGATCATCGTGCTGATAAAACCGCCGATGTCATAATATAGCGTCTTAACCGCAAGCGGCAGATCATTTCTATCCACTAAAACGGTGATTTGATCCTCGGCTTGGCGGGTAACTTCTAAGACCTTGACTTTAGTCTTTAAAATTTCTATAAATTTATCGCCTCTCATTTTTAACCTCTCATCATTATTCTAACGCCGTTTTCGACGAGCATCCAAAAATCACCTACGTGCCATACGCCGAAAATTATCACTAAAGCGCAAAGCAAGATTAGCGGTAAATTTTCAAACAAGCTCATCTCTTTAGCATAAACCACTTCACCTTTAGGCGTACCGAAGCTCGCTAGATTAAAGTGTGCGAAGTCCGCGATGAAAATAATTACGAGCGCGATCGCAAATAATGCTACGGCTATGTATTGACCGCTGGCTATCGCGCCTTTGAAAACGTTAAATTCGCTTACAAAGATCGCGAACGCAGGAACACCTACGAGTGAGCAAACCGCAGCACCAAACATTATCGTAGTAAGCGGAGCGATTTTTACCATACCGCCCATTCTAGACATATCTTTGTGACCATAAATTCTAGCGATATTACCGGTAGAGCAGAATGCAAGAGCCTTGGTAAAGCTGTGAGCTAAGCAGTGAAAGATCGCGGCAAGCAAGCCAAAATATCCGCCGATGCCTAGCGCAAATGCAATAACACCCATATGAACGACCGAGTGGTAAGCAAACATCCTCTTTACGTCGTGCTGACGAACAAGGAAAATTCCTGCTATAAATAGCGTGATCGTGCCCGAGATCAGCATCACGTGCTTAACGAAGTCTGGCCCTACCGCTTCGGCGGTTACCGCGTAATATCTAAATATCGCTAGCATCGCACATTTTAAAAGCACACCCGAAAGTAATGCTGAAATAGGAGCCGGACCTTCTGCGTGAACGTCAGGAAGCCAAGTGTGAGTAGGAGCAAGTCCTGCTTTAGTTCCAAAGCCTATTAGAGCGAATATAAAGATAAGCTTAGCGGCATCTTTGTTTAAGCCTTTGGCGTGATCCATAATGCTAGTCCAAAGCATCGAAGCCTCGCCGTCGCCCGTGATTTTGAATGTAGCCGCATATAGTAAAACGGTCGCATAAAGCGCAAACGCTAAGCCGATCGAGCAGATAACGATATATTTGTAACCGCTCTCGGTAGATTTTTTGTCTTTATGAATAGCGACCAAAAATACCGATGCTAACGTAGTGGCCTCTACTGCAGCCCACATAAACGCGACGTTGTTGCATATAACGCTAAGCGTCATCGTAAAAACGAAAACGTGGCAGAGCGCATAGTATTTTCTAAGATCGCTAAGATCCAGATGGCCGCCCTGTATCTCCCATTTCATATAGGTGGTAGAGTATAAATTTACCAAAAAGCCCGTTACGGCGATTAGCACTAAAAATACGCAGCCTAGGCTATCTAGGAATAGAAATTTATCGTATGCGTAAAAAGCCTCAAAGTTGCCGCTGATAAGCTTGCCTACGTTACAGAGTAGCCCTGCGGATGTAACCGCAGAAATCAAAACGTGTAGCGTGCTTAGGAGCTTGAAATTCTTAGGGCATAAGAATAATATCAGCGCTCCGAGCAACGGAAAAATTAATATAAAAGCTAAACTATTCATCATTAACCCCTTAAATTCGAAGCTTTAGACGTATCAAGTCCGTCATAGGCTTTGTAAAATCTAACCGCCAAAATGCTCATAATAATAACCGCAAAGATTGCATCGGTTAAAATTCCAAGCTCGACTAGCTCGTGAGAGTTGTAAGCCATAAGCGCAAGGCTTAGGTGGATGCCGTTTTCAAAGAGGCAGTAGGCTAGAATTTGCTTGATGAAAGAATTTCTTAGCATGAAGCCGAAAATTCCCATCATAAATACGGTTACCGCCGCTATTAGAACGATTCTTTCTTGAATAAGAGAGAATTTAAGCAAGATCGGATTAATTGTCATCGCAATCGCTAGCGAAAATCCCATTGCAATAACGGGGCTTACGAAAAAGCCGCCCACCGGCTCATCCTCGCTGATTACATCCAGCTTTTTAACTAGCCAAAATAAAATTCCTGGCACGAAAATAACCTTCGTAAAAAACGCCACTATCGCCCAAATTCTAAGCTGCGGCGCATTGAAGTTAGAATACAGCATAAAAAATATGCTTACCAAAAATAGCGTCTGAATCGCGTAAATTCCGATCGAAAGTTTTAAATTTCTAAGTCCGAATACCGCGAGTGACGTTACGATCATACAAATTGCTAAAATATCGATACTATTCATCTTAAAATCCTACTACGTAAAGCGTTAATGCCGCAAAAGCGATGGCAAGAGCGCCGCATGAAATTTTGCGCATGCTCGAAGTCATTCTGAAGCGTGGTCCAAAGTTGTCGATGAAAACGGCTGCTACGTAAAATACGCCGGTTTTTAGCACAAAGATTATGATTGCTAAAAGCGGATTGCTAAAATTCCACGGCTCAAATATCGTTAGGAATAATCCGATCATCGCAAATTGCTTCAAAATAAGCGCCGCTTGCACTAAGCCTAGATCGCTGCCTGCATATTCGCCAAGTAGACCTTCTTGAAGCTCTTGCTCGGCTTCGGCAAGATCAAATGGCTTTCTGCCGGTCTCGACATACATACACCATAAAAACGCAATCGAAGCGACAGCAAAGCTTGGAATTTGATAGCCGATCTGACCGCTGCGTACCATCCCCTGAATCTCAACTAAATTTGAAGTTCCCGCAGCCATCATTACTACGATTAGGCACATCATCATCACAGGTTCGACAAAAACGGCAAGCATCTGCTCGCGTCCGCCGCCGGTTGCGGCAAACGGGTTACCGCTATCTATTGAAGCCGCACCGAATACGAAGCGCAAAAGCGCGCCTAGATATAGGATAACGAAAATATCCGAATATGCTCCGAAAATTTTATCGGTGGTTGGATCGCTGTATGTAATAGGAATAGCCGCCAAAATCGCTGCCGAAGTAGCGAAAAGGAAAAACGGCGCCCACCTAAATACCCAGTGGCTGCACGCAGGAACGGTTCTGCCGCGCTTAAAAAGCTTAATAATATCGCGGTAAGTCTGGAAAAAATCGCTTCCTTGTTTCGACTGAAGCTTGGCTCGAAGTTTTCTCGCCATACCGTCGAAGAGTGGAGCGACTAGGACGATAACCGCGACTTGAAATATCATTAAAAATATAGTTTGTATAGTCTGCATCTTAAACCTCCTAGATCAAGAAATATCCGACGCCCAGTATCGCGCAAAGATAGATTAGGATGTAAAGCGTATATAAATTTGCATAGCCGCTTTGAATAATTCCTATCTTATCGGCGATCTTCTTACTCCAATCGATTACCGGTTGATAAATCATCGTCCACCAAATGTCTTGTGGGTGGTTGTGATACTCGATCGGTCCGAAGTAGCCGTTTTGCTCTATTCTGCGTTTATGACCTCTAAATAACCAGTCCATAATCTTTCTTAAATCGCCGGTAAAAGGACCGCCAGTTATCTGCATGCGAGGGCTATATTTAAAGCCGCACGCCCAAGGATCTGTCTCGCGAGGTTTGTCACGATTTGCTTTCATAACCGCTAGGATGATAAACGGAAGCAGCATTGTAGAACACAAAATCACTGCAATAAGAGGAGTTGAAACGATACTTCCCAAAGGCGAAGTGATTGACGAAGCACCTAGGCTTGCGACAAATTCTCTATTGGAAGTGATAGAATTTACCGCTTGCATGATGTAATCGACTATGAAGTGTGCGCCTACGCCAAATCCCACGCAACCTATCATCAAAATGATCATTCCTAAAACCATTCCTAATGGGCTTTCTTTTGCATTTTCCCAAATTTTTTCATCTCTTGGGGTTCCTGCGAAGATTACTGCATAAAGCTTAAGGTGCATACCGACCAAAACGCCGGTGAGTGCAAGAGCGACCACTGCTAAAGAGAAGGCATATCTAATGAAAATTCCGCTTTCCTTAGCACCTTGAAGCATTCCTTGATAGGTAAACCACTCTGAAACGAAGCCGTTTACCGGAGGAAGCGCTGCGATACCCATGATACCGATAAACATACCAACAGCAGTTAGAGGCATTTTTTTTGCTAGCCCTCCTAGCACGTCCATATTCTGCGTATGAGTAGCGTGGATTACAGAGCCTGCACATAAGAATAGCAAGCCTTTGAATATCGCGTGATTTACTACGTGGTAGCAACCTGCTAAAAATCCGACTGCGGCTAGCGTTACATTGCCTGCTGCGACGCCGTAAATTCCGGTGCCAAGACCCAGCAAGATAATGCCGATATTTTCAACCGAGTGGTATGCAAGAAGCGCTTTAAAGTCGTGCTGGCACAACGCGTATAAAACGCCAAAAAGCGAGCTGGCTGCTCCTAGGATCAAAACTGCAAGCCCAAAATAAATGCTTAGTGGTAAAAATAGTGTAAATTTAACAAGGGTAAAGAGCGCTACTTTAATCATAACGCCGCTCATTAGCGCAGAGACATTTGATGGAGCCGCAGGGTGAGCTTGCGGTAGCCAAACGTGAAAAGGCCACATTCCAGCTTTTGAGCCGAAGCCGACCAAAAACAAGATGAATGCTGCTACGGAAGCACCCATCGGCATATTTACGTTTCCCCACTTCGCAAATTCGAAGCTGCCTGCGTAGTTTGCAATGATAAGTAATCCACAGGTTATACAAAATGCACCGATCTGCGCTATACCTAGATATACCATAACGGCTTTGAGCGTGCCTTTGCCATCGTTTACTATGATTAGAAATGACGAGATTAGTGTCATAAGCTCCCATAAAACAGCGAAGCAAAATACATTATCTGCGCTGATGACTAAAAGCATAGATAAGATGAAGGTATTAAATAAACATGCAAAAACGCCAATATTTGCTTTTCCGATATATTCCTCGGCGTAGCTCATACCGTAAACGCTGCTTGCAAAGCCTATAAAAACGACTACGAAGCTGAAGAAATTTCCAAGCGGACTTAAAGCAAATTTTGGCGCATATAAGAAAGTACCGCCCAAAACGAAGCTATCGCTTACGCCCATATTGGCTACGAAATGACACATCGCGTAAAAACAGCTGATAGCACCTAATCCAAATCCCACCTTCACGGCAGTTTTTGGAGCGCAGTATAAAAGGATACTAATTACTGCACTGACGATAAATAAAGTATAGACGCTTATCATTTTGCGCCTCCTTCTTTTTTAGCGACGCAACTGATTTCGCCGTTTAATACGTCTTTTGCAAAAGCATTAGCCGCATCGTAGTCTATCGCAAAGCCCAATTTATGCTTACCCTCTTTAGGATCTATCATAATGATAGCGCTAGTTGGGCAAACCTCGACGCATGCAGGACCGTTTTCGCGTCCGTTGCATAGATCACATTTGATGGCGGTGCTTTTGGCGCCAGCTTGGCTTTCGATCTCGAGATAATACTTCGGCTCGACCGCATAATTTACTGACGGCATAAGCTCGGCATTCGAGCTGATCGCGCCATAAGGACAGGCGAGCGTACACATCTTGCATCCGATGCAAATTTCTTCGTGCAATTCGATATAGTTATTATCGAAGCGAAGCGCACCGGTAGGGCAGACATTTGCGCATGGTCCGTCATCGCACTGCCTGCACTGCGTAGGCATAACGCCGTAAGCCTGTCTAAGCACGGTAAGTCGCGATTTAGCAAGCTTGCCGCGCTCGTAGGCACTTGAGTAACAGGCCGCCATGCACGTCGTGCAACCGATACATCGTTTGTAATCGCAGATTACAAATTTATGTTGTTTCATACCTTTCTCCTTGACTTAAGGAATTTTAAAAATTTTTTACTAAAAATTTTGGTGTAATTATATTTAAGTCCGTAAAAAAATTCCGTCATTTATCTGACGATATTTGGAATTTATTTGATAAATTTGCTTTCAAAGCTTAAATTTAAAAACTAATTTCTTTTTTAAACAGGTTCGTTGATTATTTGCTTTAAATGTCTAGTATATCAGTATTAAAGTATATTTTAAAATTTAAATTGCTACTTAAATTACCCCAACTTACTCCTAATTATAATTGAAAAAATTTTTTTAGCTTAAGGCAAAATTTCAATTTTATTTTAGGTAAGAATTTATATAATTGTGCCGAAATTGCATATATGGTAATTTTGCATGTTTAGTATTTTCGAAAGGAGAAAATATGGCGAATAAAGGCAAGGTCATATGCCCTTATTGTGGCACAGGCTGTCAAATCGAGCTGACTGCGGAAGACAACTATATCAAATCCGCAACCGGCGTAAGCGACAACCCCGTAAATCAAGGTTGTTTATGTTTGAAAGGTTATTACGGATGGAATTACGTAGGCTCTAGAGATAGGCTTACTACTCCGCTAATTCGTAAAAAGAATGGCAAATTTAGTAAAGACGGCGATTTGGTCGAGGCTAGCTGGGACGAAGCGCTTGATTTGGTTGCTAAAAAGATGCTAGAAGTCAAAGAAAAATACGGCGCCGACGCAATAGCCGGAAACTATTCCGCACGCTGTACGCATGAGGATAACTACGTAGCGCAGAAGCTACTTAGAATTTTAGGCACGAACAATATCGATCACTGCGCGCGCATTTGACACGCTCCGACTGTGGCAGGTCTTGCCAAAACAATCGGTAACGGAGCGGCTACAAATAGCTTCACGGAGATCGGAACTCACAGCAACTGCATTATGATGATCGGCTCAAACCCGGAAAATGGTCACCCGATCGTAGCTATGCACGTTCAAAGAGCGCTAAATAGAGGCGCCAAACTCATCGTCATAGACCCGGTTAAGACGGAATTTGCAAATCGCGCAGATATCCACCTCCAGCTTGAGCCGGAGCATAATATCCCGGTCATCAACGCTTTAATCCATACTATTATCGACGAGGATTTAGTAAATCACGAATTCGTTGAGAAATACACTAAGGGTTTTGAATATGTAAAAGAGGCGGTTAAGGATTATTCGCCTGAAGCCGTAGCCAAATACACTAGGTTAAACGCTGAAGATATTAGAAAAGCAGCTAGAATTTACGCTACTACGCGACCTGCGGTTATCACGCACGGTATGGGTGTAACTCACTTCAACCACGGCGTGGGCGCGGTCTGCGACATTTCAAATTTAATGCTTGTAACGGGCAACGTAGGCGAGCTAGGCAGCGGCGATCTACCGATCCGTGGACAAGAAAACGTTCAAGGCTGCTGCGATATGGGAATGCTTCCTAACGTATTTACCGGCTATAAAGCTGTAACCGACGAGAGTGCCCGCGATTGGTTTGAGCGCCAGTGGAATTTGCCGAAAGGTCATCTAAATGGCAAGATCGGCATTCATAAAACCGAAGTGCCTGACGCAATTCTTGATGGTAGGGTAAAATTCTTCTGGACGATGGGTGAAAACCCGGTTATGACCGATCCGAACGCAAACCACTTCTTGCGCGCGATTTCGCAGGTAGAGATGTATGTGATCCAAGATATTTTCTTAACCGAGACGAGCCGCAAAGCAGATGTTGTGCTTCCTGGAGCTTGCAGCGGCGAGAAGGAGGGTACTTATGCTAACGCCGAGCGCCGCGTACAGCATAGCGAAATTGTAGTTGCCCCTCCGGGACAAGCTAGACAAGACTGGGCTATCATCTGCGAGCTTGCCAGACGTTTAGGTCTAGGAGATTATTTCACATTCCAATCTCCAGAGCAGATTTGGGAAGAGGTGCGCAGGGTAGCTCCACACAATTACGGCGGAATGAGCTATTACCGCATCAAAAAATACCACGGACTTCACTGGCCGTGCCCTGATGAGAATTCTATGGGCGGACCTGCATTGTATCTTGATAAAAAATTCTTTACCCCGGACGGTAAAGGAAATTTCGTCCCAGTTCTATTTGTGGATGATAAGAGCAAGATCGAAAGCGCCAAAGAGGAATTCGCAAAGCGTATGAATATGCCGAAAGATTATCCTGTAATGGCGGGCTCCGTGGACGAGAAGACCGATGCAGAGTTCCCAATCCAGCTTCTAACTACGCGTAAGGTTTACGAGTACGCAGGAGGCGCGATGACTAGGCGCTCTAAGACCGTAGAGCAGGGTGGCGACGCGATAGGACCGATTGCGGAAATGAATCCGAAACTCGCCGAACGATACGGAATTTCACAGGGCGATTTCATCGTCGCGTGGAGCCGCTACGGCTATATCGCGATCAAGGCGGACATCACCGAGTGTATAATGGATGGTATCATTCAGATGTCTTATCACTACTGGGAGAGCTGCTGCAACGAGCTAACGAGCGGCGGCTGGGATCTAATCGCCAAAACGCCTACGTTTAAGGCAGCGATTCAGATTAAAAAGATCGACGAAGAGGAATTTTTGCGTATCCGCGAGCTTAAGCGCATTAAATTTCAAACCAATAAAGTCGTTTACGACGACTTCCACCACCATCCGATTAAATTCTAAGAATTTAATCTTATCCGTAGATTCGGGGGCTATGCTTCCGAATCTACTTTTTAACAATCAATTCAAATAATATGAAATTTTGGCGATCTAGCCGTCTTGCGATATTTTAAAGATCAAAAATTTCAAGAATTCAATAAATTTCGCGGTATTAATACGCTTTTTTGCGTAGTTGCACTATCGATAAGAGGGCATAGAAATTTATCTGCTATTTCATTTAATAGATGCGACGGCAGAGACCGGGCATTCGTGATTTATCAAATCCTAATAAATGTAGTCTCTATAAGAGCGGCGCAATGGAGTAAATTTTAAAGATAAGCATGATAATAAGGCTATTTTATCGCGACAAATCTTACCAAATTACATTATTGATTAAATTTTAACGCGTGCAGGCTAATTTTATGCGAATTAGCCTATATTGCCAAGTAGCGCTGCAATTTTAATAACGCAAATGCGATTTTTGTGATTTTAATAGATGAATGCAAAAGGCTCATAGGCTTTTAAAGCGCTAGACGCGGCTTTTAGTCTTAATGGTCGCAAATGCCGGTTTCTAGCATAGCTGGAGTAGTTTCGCGCTCCGTCTGAAATCCATAAATTTTGATTTTAAAATTTTAGATTTAAAATTCCGAATTCCGCCGTGCTTGGAGCTCGGAATTTTTAGAATTTTATTTTATCGCGTGTTTTTAGCGTTCTATTTCACGTGGGGGCCCTTTGCTGCGCCAGATCACGCCGCTTGCGATGTTAAAGCTATTGCGCCAAAGCTTCTGCCTGCTTGCGGACGAGATTTATGAAACTAGGCTCTGATATTGAAGTTATTGCGCCAAAGCTGCTGCGGCAGAATTCCATTTACTTTATGCAAAAGTAGTTAAAATTTCTGCCGCTTGTCGCGCCTGAGCTACTTATTGTGCCGGTCTATTCGTCTCGCTTTAATTTTTATCGCTCATAGCGCCCGCTGCTTTACTTTGTCGCTCCTAAATTTTTGCCGTCCGTCGCGTTAGAATCGCTCGCAGCGCCGTGATTTTCGCTGCTTGCAGAATCTGAGCTTGTCGTACCGCTAGGGCTTGCGGAGATTGGATTCGCTATGCTTTCGCCCGCGATGCCACTTACGTTATTTATGTAGGCTACGGTGCTTATTTTGTTCCATTCTCTACCGATTTTCAAAAACGCGCGCTGGCTGTCTAGGATCTCTTTAAACATCGGATCTTTCGCCGCTTCCTCGTCTAAGATTTCATTCGTTGCTTTTTTAAGCGCGGCTATCACGTCTGCAGGGAAGTCGCGCACCTGCACATCCGGAAACTGCGCTTTTAGCTCCGCCCAAATGCGAGCGTTTTCGTAAAAGCCCTTATTTTGGAAGTTCTCTCCGGCAAGTCTTGCTGCAGCCTCTAAGATCGCTTGAAGATCCGCAGGCAGCTTCTCTAGCGCCTTTTGATTTACCAGCAGTTGGCAGTCTCCCATAGGCTCTTGCCAGCCTGTGTAGTAGTATTTAGCCACTTTGTGAAATCCAAGTGGCATATCATAGACAGGGCTTACCCACTCGACCGCGTCGATCGTACCCATCTCTAACGCCATAAATAGCTCGCCCGTAGGTACCGTGTTTATAGTGGCGCCCAGCTTGCTCATCACCTCTCCGCCTAGCCCTGGTATGCGGAATTTAAGCCCTTGCAAATCTGAAACCGAGTTGATCTCTTTTTTAAACCAGCCACCCATTTGCATGCCAGTAGATCCCATCAAAAAGGTCTTTATGCCGTATTGCGCGAACATCTTATCGTTAAGCTCTCGCCCACCACCATAGTAATACCACGCGTGCTGCTCATCAGTAGTCATACCGAAAGGCACTGCCGTCCAGAGCATAGTTTTGGCGTCTTTGCCTTTATAATAATAAAGCGAAGTATATCCTAGATCGTATTGACCGCTTTTGACGAAGTCGAATATGCCAAAGCTTGCCTTGTGCTTGCTCGGCGTATCGATGCGGATCTGAAGCCTGCCACCACTAAGGCTTTCGGCATAGTTTTTAAAATCCTCAGCAGCAGCGCCCAAAACGGGCGTAGTCGCCTCCCACGTACTAGCAAGTCTTAGGCGATAGACCTTATCGTCGCCGAAAAGCTGCGAGCCCAAAAGCATGAGACATGCAAACAACAAAATCTTTTTCATTTATATCCTTTCATAAAGTTTTAAATTCATAAAATTTCAAAATTTAGCGCGCCGCCGGCTTAAAATTTAATCGCGTCCTGCGTCACTGCTACGGAATTCTGCTTCGCGGTGTCTATTTTATCGACACGTTGCTTTCTATTCTATTTTACGACGCTTCATCTTATCGGCACATTGCTCTGCAAATGTCTTATTTCGCGACATTTTACTTCTTAGCGCCCTGCCCAAGCTTTTTTATTTTACAATGCCTGGCTTTGCGACGATAGAGCGCCACGTTAGTTTTAATTTCGCCGCATTCGGGCGTACTTACCTACACCTGCGCCATATCTAGCGATAATATTTTATCAAGCGCGCTTTCTCAAAAGCCTCCAGCGCGGATCTTTTTCGCTTAGAAATGACAAAAGTATCTTAAAGTGCCATCTCTGCGCTTTTGCAGATAAAATTCTCCCTTCCTTTCAAAGCGAGCTTTGTCATTATTGGCAAGCTTAGACGCTACGCCATTTTTTGATCTTAGACGGCAGAATCGTGCTTTTAAATTTAAAATTCCGCAATATGCGCAATCTTCGCACCACACTGGCAAGCAAAGATTTAGCCTTTATATTTGAATTTTGCGCCTTAGTTGAGCGCAAAATTCCGCGCGGAGTTTTGATGCAAATTCCTCGCGAAACCTAGATTAGAATTTTAAGTAAAGCTGCCCCATATTGCCTAAAATTTTTGCAAAATTCCGTGCCGCAAAATGCACTTAAAATTTTAAATTTGCTATTGTGCGGAATTACTTAGCGTAAATTCTAAGCCTTGAAATTTTGCTCTTGTTTGACGGCATAAAATTTTAAAATTAAATTCTGCAACTGCCATGCCTTAAAATTTTATTCGCAAAGCCTACTTGCTAAATTTTAAAATTTTAAATCTAAACCCGTAAAATTCCGTATTTCGCATTTTAGAAATTCTATTTCGCAAAATTTTATCTCGCAGATTTCGCTCTATAAATTTTTGCGCTAAATGAAATTCTACTCCACAAGTTTGCGCTTCGTAAAATTCTAGCTCGCAAAATTTTGCTTAAAATTTCGCGAGCTAGCCTTTATTTTCGAATAACTCCGCGTGTTTGCTACGCAAAAACTCAACCACGGCGATCACCTCGTCTGCACCGCTAGCGTCCGAGTTCGCAAGCACCGTGTCGATGTTTTCGATGTATAGCTGCGCCGCATCAGCGAGCCGCTCGCGTTTCACGCCCGCGTAGAGCAGCATCGCGTCAAGCAGGATATTAATCTCGTAGATGAGGTCCTGCTCGGCGATTTTTTCGTCATTAGTTTTCATCTTCTTCCTTTGAAATTTGAGTTTTTTTCTCGATTAGATCCACGATTTGCGCCTTTACGGCTTCATACGAGCTTGCGTCCTTAAAGCCCGCAAACATCCCGCCGCTCGCATTTACGTGCCCGCCGCCGCCGAGGAGCAGCTTTGCCATTTCGCTTACGTCGATCTTGCCGTCGGCGCGGAAGCTGAGTGTTTTCTTGCTCGTTACGTCGATGAAAAAATCGACATCAGGGTTTTGCGTCAAAAAGTCGTTGCCGATGACGCTTACGTTACCGATATTGTAGGTCAAAATGCCCTTTTTATCGAGGTAGCCGATCTCGAAGCGCTGCTTTTGCGCGCTTAGGCGGGCGACTACGAAATGCGAGACGAGATTGCTTAGCGTATCGTCGCGCTCGCTTTTAAAAAATTCCTTCTTTATGCCGTGCAGCGCGCTATCTAGCGCTATGTGCGCGTTTGGCTCGTCTTGAAATTTAAAAATTTTTTCTAACAGGAAAAAGATATAATCCCTGCTCTCCCGCTCAAACATGATCTTATTGATCTCTTTTGCGCCCGAGACCATGCCGAGGCAGACCTTGCCGAGCTCAAACTCGCTCTGCTCCTTCAGCCAGATATCCACGGCATTTACGACGCGCACGAGCTTATCCAGCCGCGGCGAGCCGCCGAACATCGCACTGAAAAAATCATAGGTGATCTTCGTGGCGCAGCGCGAAGAGTCCAGGAAATACCACGGGAATTTTTTCGCGCACTCAAGCCCGCTTTGATGATGATCCAAAAGGATCATGCGAGCGTTGCGACGTGCCAGCTCGCCGCTAAATTTCTCGCATTGCGCGGGCAGTAAATTTAGATCGGTGATTAAAACCAGGCTTTTCTCGTCTGCGTCTGCAGCGAGCCTTTCATCGATACTAGCGAGGATGAGATCAAATTTTTCGTTTATCTCCTTGCCGTAGTTGGCGTTGAAAAATTCCACGTCCGTCAAGTAGTGCGCCGTGACGAACTGCGCGCCGTAGCCGTCTAGATCGGTGTGGCTTAGGTGATATATTTTCATTTGCGCTCTTTGCCGATGATGTCTGCTAGCGTGATCGTGTCCATATACTCATCGACTTTCTCTTGAAGTTCGCCGAACATTAGATTGACGCGGCATAGCGTGCGACCGTTCGGGCAGGCGTCGATCCCCTCGGCGGTGCAGTCAAATACTGTCGCCTTGCGTCTTTCGGCGCTTTTGATGATCTCGCTTAGCGTGATCTCATCTGCATTGCGCGCGAGCACGAAGCCGCCTTTTGCGCCTTTGTAAGAATTTAGAAGTTTTGCGCGCGCCAAATTTTGTAAAATTTTAGCCAAAAAGCTGCGTGAAATTCCAAGCTCGCTAGAGATCGAATCGACATCCATCGATTCCTCCTTGCCCGCGATGCAGATCATTGAAAGCAGGGCGTATTCGCTTGCTTTTGTAAAAAGCATTTATTCTCTCCTTTGGTGTCAAAGCGTGCATTTTACACAAAGAAAGCAAAAATTTAGGTTAATTAAGTATAATCGCTTCCTATTTTACCGATCAGGAGGTCATAATGGCTTTAGACACGGCTCAAAAAGCACAGATAGTTGCGAAATTCGCTAGAAGAGAGAAGGATACGGGCTCTGCGGAAGTGCAAATCGCGCTTCTTACCGAGAGGATCACGCTTTTGACCTCTCATTTGCAAGCAAATCCGAAAGATTTTTCATCTCGCTTAGGACTGCTAAAGCTAGTAGGTCAGCGCAAAAGAATGATGAAATATCTTAAAAACAAAGACTACGCAGTTTACTCCAAGCTCGTTAGCGAGTTAAATTTAAGAGATAAATAAGCTCCTTTGCTCGTGGCGGCATCTGCTTGCCTGCTGCGGTTTTATACACGGCGTCCGTCAAACGGCGGACGCTTTTTTTATGCCTGGAATTTCAGCTCCCGTCTCGCTTACGAAATGTTTAAATTTATTTGGAATTTTGAAGTTCGGCTAAATTCAGTACGGATGAATAAATTTAGTTTTAAAGGATTTTTGTGAGTTATTTTCACGGCATCGCGATTGATATGAAAAAAGAGCCCGTATCTCACACAGACAGCCCTGCAGATGCGGGTATTTCAAATGATACAGTTTATGCAGCGGTATGGCAATTTCGGTTAAAAGGGCAGGGCGCGGACGTTTTTAAAATAAAAACGGACGATGGTTTTTATATTTTTGAAGGCGATGAAATCGCCGGCTATGCTCCCGCTAGCCATGATAGCAAAGAAAAAGAATGCTTGAAAAATATCTCAAAAGGCGTAGATACCTTAGGCACTTATCGTTTGTCCGAGCCCATTTTGCCGGCCGGGAGACGCGGAGTGGGCTATATTGCGACCGACATAATAGTCTGCGCCGTATTTTGTATCACCGGAAATTTCTTTATCGGCGGCTATATATGGGGACTTTTAGCTTTTGCTTTGTTCGCGATTTGGAATGATTTTTTTGAACGTAGTGATTTCCAAAAAGCTATGAAAAAATACGAAGCAGATAGAGCTAAAAAGATCGAATACGACGAGTTTATAGCAAGCTTTGAAAGACGCGTCGCAAGTGAGAAGATCGACGAAAATACCGGGTTGATCACTAAAACAGAACCGAATAAATAACGCAAAATTAAGAATTTTATCCTTTTTAAATGTGCCACTGCGCTCGCTATGGCGTATTTAATCGATGAAAATAGCTTTAGTGCAGCAAAATTTTATATTGCAATGCGATGTTTGCTTTGCAAATTTTAAAAAATGCTCGCTGTTACAATTTAAAACTTAAATCTTTTGGGCATAATACTCATTATATCTACTCGCTATTTAAACGCCGCGAAGCTCATAAAATTCGCCCATTTAAAAATACTCTCGACGCGCTTAAAGCCCGCGCTTAGCGCCAAGGCGCGGTTTTCCGCCTCGGTGTAGGGCACGAGCACGTTTTCGAGTGCCTCGCGTTTTTGCGCGATCTCGTAGCGCGAGTAGCCCTGCGCGCGCTTGTAATCCTCGTAAATTTCGATCATTTGGCGCGCCAGCGCAGGCTCTTCGTAGACGATCTTTTCGCTAAAGATAAAAACCCCGCTCTCGCGCAATCCGTCGTAAATTTTACTCACGAGCGCGGCTCGGCGCGGCGGCCTGATGAACTGCAGAGTGTAGTTTAAAATCACGGCGTCGCAGTCCGCGAGGCTCGCATCCAACACGTCCGATACGCTAAGCTCGAGCTTCGCGCCGAACGCTGCCGCCTTGGCGCGGGCGTTTTGTATCATCGCCTCCGAGCTATCGATACCGCACAGCCGCAGATCTGGGCGCAGCGCAAACAGCGCCAGCAGCGCGGTCGCAGTCGAGCAACCAAGATCGATCACGCGTGCCTTTTGCGGCAGTATCCGCGCCAAAAGCTCGCTACTAAGCCGCGTGCTTGCCTCGTAAAACGGCACGCTGCGTCCGATCATATCATCAAAAACCGACGCGACGCTGGCGTCAAACTCAAACTGCTTTTTGATAGGCTCTTTAAAAATTTCGTCTTTCATCTGTTTCCTTTTTTGCTTTGCTATTCGCGCAGCACTCGATTTATATTTTCTGCGCATGCTAAGCGCAGAATTCTCACGCCGTGCTTCCTGCGCTTGCACGACACTCGATTTGCGACCGCTACGCATGGAATTTTCGCGCTTAGTTTGCCCCGCGCGTAAGCATACCTAAATTTTAAACGCAGCATGAGCGCTTTTGATGCAAGCGAGCTATATCCCAGTTTGCGCCCAACTTCTAGCCCGGATATGCTCGATGCATGATTAAATTTCACGTCTTGCTTGACACGCCTTAAAATTTCACGCCGTGCAAATACATCTTTAAAATTCTACGCCGTATTTTCGCAGCATTAATTTTACGCCGCCAAATCTCACGCTACCAAAACAGCTCCTTTAAATTCTTTAATTACGAACTTAAACTAAAAGCATAGCCAAAGCTATATTGGTAGAATTTCGCGCCCATTTTGCGATTTTATGCGCCGTAAATGGAGGCGCTTGGTAAAATTTACGTTTGACTATGCGCATAATTTAGCCGCATGGCTCTTGCTCGGCAGCTTATCCCTGCTAAATTTTAAAGCTTCGCAGTGCAACTAAGATTTTTTATCGTTCTCAATTCTCGGCGCAGCTTGCACTTACCTCGTCTTACATAAACCCAAGCTCAAGGTGCGTTAAAGCCATGTAGGCGGTACGTCGTTAAAATTTAACGACTTTTTATCGGCTTGCGCGCCGCTTTTGTGTACACTTCCCATATGGCATCGCAGACGCAGGCGGTGCACCAAGCATCCTCGGAGGCAGGCACACGACTTTTATATGGGACGACGCAGACGGCTCATTTAATGCGTCGTAGATGCAAAACGCGGGCAGACGCATCAAATCAAGCGCACAGCCCGCAAATTTCGTTTTTAAGCTTACAAGCCGTAGATTAAAATTTACGGCTTCGTAGTACCGCCTCCGCCTCTGAAACGTCTTTTAAAATCTGCTTTTTAAGCTGCGCTAGATCGCTAAATTTGCGATTTTCACGTAGGAACTTTATAAATTTCACGCAAGCAAATTTCGCGCCGCTGTTTTTGTCCGCAGCCTCTAAAATTTTATTTTCGGCGTCCAAGCTCTCGCTCGCCGCAAAATTTCGGGTAGAAATTTCAGCCGAATTACGAGCCGAAATTTCGTCTAAATTTTGCGCAAAATGTGCGGCTTGCCCCCCGCAGCACGGCGCGCGATCTTGCGCGGAATTTAAACCCGCTTCAAAGCCCGCAAAATCCTCTAAAATGTGCGTTTCAATCGCAAAAGCTCCGTCGGTGCTGAGCCTATGTCCCAAGAAGCTCACACTTGCGAATTCCTTGCTTCCGGCGCGTACTAGGCTCGCATATACGCCGCTTTTTGGCATAAAATAGCCGCTCGCATCAAGATTTAGCGTCGCTACGAACTCCCGCGCCCCGCGCCCCTGACCGCGCACTACGCGTCCGCAGATCTCGTAAATTCGCCCTAAAAGCTCCGCCGCTTCTTCGCACTGGCCGCGCAATAAAAGCTCTTTGATCCTGCTTGAATGCACGCCGCAGCCGCTTAAGCAAAACTCCCCTACGACGCAGGTTTGCCCGCGAAATTCGCGCCTTAAAAATTCCACGTCCCACGCCCGATCACGCCCAAATCTAAAGTCCTCGCCGACGACAATTTTTTGTAAATTTATGAAATTCTGCCTTAAAAGTGTGATAAATTCGCCTCCGCTAAGGCTTTTGATAGTGCGTAGATCGCAATAAAAAATCTTTTTGTTCGTAAACGCCTGCCGTGACGCAAAAGGGGTGAGCTTCGTGCCACCACCTGCTAGGATTACGATTATTGCGCCGTGCTCGCCTAAATTTTCAAATAATTTTTGATGTCCAAGGTGCATGCCGTCGAAGTTACCGATTGCTACGGCGCGCACATTATCGCGGTTTGCGCCTTGTAGCGTTGCGAAAATCTCGCCACGTGTGAACTGCTCGCTTAGGCGCGCACGCAGTAATTCCGCACAAGCAGGAAGCATGCCCTGGGCTTGCGCGTCTACGTCATTGCTGCAAGCGTCGTTATAAGCCGTTTTACTGCCAAAAGTCGTTTCATTGCTGCAAGAGGTGTCGGTGTCTGCTTCATCTGCGCGGTGCGCATCGCCGGCTTTGTTTTCACTCAACTCTTGCCTTGGGCGTTTGATATTTTGAGATGAATTTTCTCCATTGCTTGTGAAATTATGTTCCGTAAAATTTTTCAAGCTGGAATTCTGCGATACGAAATTTTGCTCTTTAAAATTCCGTAGCGAAGCCTCTGTATGGTCTTTACATGATTTTTGATTAGCCATTACTTCTGCTTCGTCCAGATAATTTTTTTGGTGTCGTAACCGCTATGCTTCGCCTTTTTGAGATATAGGATGCGGATCGGCTCGGGCAGGGTTTTGGTGCGCGAGAGGATGTAAAGCTCGCTCGTATCGGCGCCGAAGATCAGGGCGTAGCGATAGTCGCCGTCCACCTGCGCCACGCGGTAGAGGGAGTCGGAAATCAGGCCTTTTTGATAGAGTAGGCCTACGTTTTTATCGCCCGCAAATTCCAACACGTGCTGCTCGTTTTCGATTTTACCCGAGCTTGTTTTGGCGGTTTTTAGAAGATTGATCGTAGAGTTTTTATCGATAAAGCACTCGTACGCGGTGTTTTGCAGATCGCCGCCGCCCTTCATGCGGGCGATCTCATACCAGCCGCCGCTAAATTTAGCGATGTCGAAATTTTTTACGATCGGCGCTTTTGGGCTCAGGCTTTTGGCGCATGAGCCCAAAAATAGCGCGCAAAACGCCAAGATAATTAAGTTTTTAAATTTCATCGTTCATCCTTTTTAGAAGATAGAAAAATTCCCTATTTCCCTCTTTGCCCGTGATTTTGCAGGCGCTAGCGTGCAGCACGGCAAGACCCAGCTCGGCGCATAGCTGCTCAAATTTCGCCCGTGCGGCGCACACCGCTTTTTCATCTTTTAGCACGCCTTTTTTATTTCGCTTCGCCTCCGCGCCCACCTCAAATTGCGGCTTAAATAGCACGATGAGAGCGCTTTTTGCGAGGCTCGCGAGACTTTTTAAGACCAAATTTAGCGAGATGAAGCTCACGTCGCAGGTGATGAGATCGAATTCTTTCTCGCTTATAAACTCCCTAATGTCGGTGTTTTCACGCACGATCACGCGAGGGTCGCGCCGCAAAATTTCGCTTAGCTGCGAGCTGCCGACGTCAAGTGCGGTCACGCTCTTTGCGCCGCGCTGAAGTAAAATCTGCACAAATCCGCCCGTGCTGCTGCCCACGTCTAAAATATCGGCTCCCGCTAAATTTAAAATATCTTTTTGCGAGGGCTCTGCTTGCATAGGCTCCGCACTGCTTTTGCTGCGGCGCCTGTCTGCTTTATCGCCTGATTTTGAGGCTTTTGCCGCATTTGAAATCTCTGCCGTTTCGGCGTCTGCGTCCGTTTGCAAAAGTCCTGCCATCTCGGCGCCTGTGCTCATCTGTAAAAATTCCACTGTTTGCTTGCCTGCACCGGTTTGTAAAATCTCTGCCGTTTCGGCGCTAGTTTTTACGTTGCGGATCGCCTTGGTATTTGTTTCTGCGATCTTTGCCGCCGTCGCGCTTGGAATTTCGGTCGTCTCGTTCGCGCTCAAAATTTTATCCATAGCCGCAAAATCTGCACTTGAAATTTGCATTGTTACTTCGCCCGCTCTTTGCGTCGCTACCGCTTTACTATCTGCTCTTTTTGCGGCACTGCACGGCTTTGAAATTTCTACCGCCGAGTTAGGCGAATTTGCGGCGCAGCTTGCCAAAAGCCCGTTTTCGGCTAGCTCATCCAGAAAGCCCGCAAGCTTGAGCGCGCCTCTGCTTACGTAAATTTGATCAACCGCGCTGATTTCGCCGCTCTGCTCGGGCGCGATCTGCGCAGAGGGCCTGTTTTGCACGGCGCCTCGCAGCAAAATTTTATCCTGCTTTATCAGTGCGGCAGCCTGATTTCTGCTGATTTTAAGCGTATTTGCGACGAGTAGATCAAATCTCATTTTGTCTTTTCTCCGCGTCGCGCGGCGGTGAAATTTTAAATCTCACGCAGTTTTTGCGCGAGCTTGAGTTTAAAATTTTATCGCGCATAGCAAAGTCTCGTGCAACAGTGCCGCAAGGCTCAAACTTTAACTCGCGCCGTGCCGCAAATCTAGCCATACTATGCGTTGCGGGTTTCGGCTCGCTGTGCGTTGTAAATTTTATCTCGTCGCTAGTGAAAATTTTAAAATTTTTCATATCGGCGCAGTGTTTGAGCGGCGCAAAATTTGAGATGTTCTTGCTTACAGCCGCATCTATCGGCATCGCGCCTGCCGTCTTAGCGCCGCGGCAAGTGGAGCCCGCGTGCCTCGCAGAAACCGCCTCTTGGTTTGCCGTTTTTACGCACGCCTTAGAGCCCAGCGATCTTACATCGACCGCTTGATTTGCTATCCTTGCTTCTAGCGGCAAATTTGCTGCCTCCTCGCACTCTTTAAAATTTTTAAAATTCTCGCGCCTTGTAAAAGATATAAGCGCCGCAGGACGGAGGTTGCCTTTGAAATTTAAGCTGTCTAAGCCAGAATTCTGCCACATCCATTTTGGGGGACGGAGATTGCTTTTAAAATTTAACCCCGCGCCGTTTGCGTGTGGGTTCGGCACCCAACAAAAAACCTTCACTTACCGCTCCCCGCAAGCGTTTGGGGCTCGCTATTGCCAGGCGAATTTGCGTCGGTCGTTGCCAGGCTCGCGAGCGCTTCAAACTCGCTCTCGTCGATCACCCGCACGCCAAGCGAGCGAGCTTTTTGCAGTTTGGAGCCCGCTTCTGCGCCTGCGAGCACGAAGTCGGTCTTGGCAGATACCGAGCCCTGCACCTTCGCGCCCATAGCCAAAAGCCTGGCCTTAAACTCGTCGCGCGGACGGCTTAGCGTGCCGGTTATGACGACGCTACGTTCCGTGAAGGCGCTTTTAGTGGTCTGCATCTGGGATGCGCGCGGCGTGATGATTTCGCTTAGATTTAGAATTTTTTCGCGATTTATCTTGCAAAACTCCGCTAGGCTCCTTGCCATCGCCTCTCCAAAGCCCTCCAACCGCAGAATTTCATCCTCGCTCGCATCCAGCCAATCCTGCCCGAATGCCGCGGCGATCTTGCGCGCGGCCACCTCGCCGATGTGCTCGATCCCTAAAGAAGCGATGAAGCGCTCAAGCGACGCGTTTTTGCTCGCATTTATCGCGCCCAAAAGATTTGAAATTTTTTTATCCGCAAAGCCCTCTAGTCCCGCCAAATCCTGCGCGCCGAGGGCGTAAATGTCGCTGATCTTTGAAATTTTGCCGTTTTCAAAAAGCTGCGTGATCGTCGCATCGCTTAGCCCTTCGATATTCATGCATTTTTTGGAGCAGAAATAGATCAGCGAGCCTATCACGCGCGCCTTACAATCGAGGTTTTGACACTTTATGAGCGCGCCTTCGTCAAGTAGCTTCTCGCCGCAAACCGGGCAGCGATCGGGGCGCGAAATTTCACTCTGGGTGCCGTCTCTGCGCTGTTTGTAAACGCTCGTGATCTTCGGGATCACGTCGCCGCTGCGGATGATGCCTACGAAGTCGTTTTTCATCAGCCCCAGCCGCGCGATCTCGTCGAAATTATGAAGCGTCGCGTTTGAAACATTCGCGCCGTCGATATTTACGCTATCTACGACGGCTACGGGGGTGACCGCGCCGGTGCGACCGACCTGCAGATTGATCTCGCGCAGCCTCGTTACCTTTTCGACCGCGGGGAATTTGTATGCGACCATAAAGCGCGGAAATTTCACCGTATAGCCCATCTGCGCGCACTTTGAAAGCTCATTTACGCGGATTACCATGCCGTCTAGCATCAGATCTTTGCTCGCGCGCATGCTATGCAGCGCCTCGTACGCGCTCCTGATCTCGCTTGCGCTCTTGCAGATGCGGCAAAACTCGTCGCGCAAAAAGCCGAGACTGCGCACAAACTCCATTATCTGCGAGTGCAGTGCAAAGCTTAAGGAATGCTCGCCCACCCCCCACGGGATAAATTTTAGCTTCCGCTTCGCTACGATCGCGCTATCTAGCTGGCGCAGGCTTCCCGCGGCGGCGTTACGCGGGTTTGAAAACAGGCTCTCGCCGTTTGCGGCGCGCTCGTCGTTTAGCGCGTCAAAATCGCTCTTTGCGATCAGCGTCTCGCCGCGGATCTCGATCCTTCCCTCGTAAGGGATCTGAAGCGGCACCGATTTGATCGCTCTTGCGTTTTGCGTCACGTCCTCGCCTATAAGCCCGTTGCCGCGCGTCGCCGCGCTTATCAGCACGCCGCCTTCGTAGGTCAAATTTAAGCTCGCGCCGTCAAATTTGGGCTCGACGTAAAACTGCGCGCCGCTCTTTTCGCCGCGAGCCAGCCACGCCAAAAGATCCGCATCGTCGAAAATATCCTCCATCGACCACATCTGCGCGCCGTGAGCGAGCTTGGAAAAGCCCTCGCTGATCGCTCCTCCGATACGCCTTGTGGGCGAGTACGGCAGCGCTAGCGCGGGATTTTGCTGCTCGAATTTCTCCGCTTGCGAATAAAGCTCGTCGTACTCCTCGTCGCTTGCGATCGGTTTATCGTCGGTGTAATATGCCCGCGCCCACGCATTTAGCGTGTCTACTGCGGATCTGTATTCATTGTAATTCATCTTGCGCTCGCATCTTTAAATTTTAAAATTCCACGCTCCGTTAAAATTTTACGTCGCGTTAGAATTTTACGCTCCGCGGCAGGTCTCTGCGTCCCAAACACTGCGCCGTACAGCCTATTATCGTTAAATTTTATGTCGCGTAGCCCGCTCGCTTTAAATTTCGTGTTTAAAAAGGCGCGATCAAATTCCATTGCAAAACTCCTTTAGCGCGCGCTCGTAATCAGCCGGCGTGTCGATGCCGATGCTCGCAGTTTCGATATCCAGCATCGCGATCTTCTCGCCCGCGCTTATGGCGCGAAGCTGCTCGAGTTTTTCGGTATCTTCCAGCGCTGAGGCGGGCAGGGCGCAAAACCGCTTTAAATTTCGCACGCTGTATGCGTAGATGCCGATATGTCCGAGGTAGCACTCGCATGCCGCGCGCGGATAAGGGATGAGCGAGCGCGAAAAATAGATCGCAAAGCCCGCATTATCAAGCACTAGCTTGACTAAATTCGGATCCTCCGCCGCCTGAGGGCTTATATATTTGTAACAGCTTGCCATAAATGCGCCCTTTTGCGTGATTGCCTCGTGAGCGAAATCTTTAAATTTGATCAAATTTTCGCTCTCGAAAAAGGGCTCGTCGGCTTGGATATTGATGATGATCTCGTTCTCCGCAAGCGCTGCGTTTGCGACCGCTTCATTGATCCGATCGGTGCCGCTTTGATGCTCGCGCGCGGTGAGAACGGCGTCAAAGCCGTAATCTTGCGCGATCTTTAAAATTTGCGGCTCATCTACGGCGATTAGCACGCGGTCTGCCTTGGCGGCATTTTGAGCCGTTTTGATAAACATCGGCACGCCGTCAAACTCACATAAAATTTTATTTTTAAAGCGCGTCGAAGCAAGGCGCGCAGGGATTACTATCATTTTTTGATCCACTCCATTATGGCGTTTTTGATCTCGCTTTGCTCCACGACGCTAGAGTGCACCTGCGGCGCGCTAAAAAGGCGCGAGATCTGCGGCGGAATGTCGCTGCGAAATTCCTTCGAAAGCGCGATCATATCGGCTCGCTCGTCCTCACAAGCCCTGCCTTTGATCGCGCCGATCATCGACGGCGTAAATTTGATCCATTTTGCGGTCGAGATGACGAGATTTAGGCGGCTTTCGTCAAGCAGCTTAAAGCAGGTCGCCGTGTGCGGGTCGATCAGCACGCCGTGCTCACTTTCTTGCTTGATAAACTTAGCGCACTGCGTATCGTCGCAAAAATCCGCCTCGAAGACCTCGCGCAGCTTCGCAAGCTCGCTCTCACTGAGTTTGTAAAATTTGTCTCGCGCCAGGCTCTGCATCAGCTCGCTCGTGCGCGCATCGCCGAACATATCGCTAAGCAGCCGCTCGACGTTGGAGCTAACTAAAATATCCATCGCAGGGCTGATCGTGCGGATGAGCTCGCGATTTCGCAGATCGTAGATGCCGCGCGTAAAAAGCTCGGTCAGGATATTGTTCGCGTTTGAGGCGATCTTGATTTTGCCGATCTTTGCGCCCATCTTTTTGGCGAAATACGCTCCCAGCGCGTTGCCGAAATTTCCGCTAGGCACTATGACGTCGAAGGTGTTAAATTTAGCGCTCTGCGTGCTGTTTGCGCCCGCCGCGCCAAAATTTTTGCCGCACGCCGGGCACTGATCGCCTTGGTTTAAATTTTGTTCGGGGCTTAATACGCCGTGCTTTGAGAAATAGATGCTAGCATAGAGGTAGTAGATGATCTGAAATAAAATCCTGCCGAAATTTACCGAGTTTGCGGCGCTTAAATTTAAATTCGCCCGCGCGAGCTCGTTTTTAAAATCCTCATCAGCCAGTAGCGATTTTAGCGCGCGCTGCGTATCGTCGAAGTTACCGCGCACGCCTAAAATTTTAAGATTTGCCGCGCTTTGTTTGACCATCTGCTGGCGCTGTATCTCGCTCGTGCCACCCTGCGGGTAGAGGCAGACCGCTTTGATGTATTCGTCGTCCGCAAAAGCCTCCAGTGTCGCAGGCCCCGTGTCGCCGCTCGTGGCGCACATTATTAAAAATTTTTCATTTTTAGCTTTTGCGATGCTTTTTAAAAGCGCGCCGAAGGGCTGCAGCGCCATATCCTTAAACGCGAGCGTCGGGCCGTGATAAAGCTCCAAAATATAGGCGTTTTCGCTTAGCTTTTTAATCTGGACGGGGCAGGCGGGATTTTCAAATTTATCGTAGCGCTTTAGCGCGTCTTCAAAGACCTCGCTGCTTACGTCAAAATCGAAACTCTCGATGATTTTAAGCGCGATCTGCTTGTAGCTCAGATCCTCGCACTGCTTAAAAAAATCCTCGCTCAAAAGCGGCAGCCGCTCGGGGCTGAAAAGCCCGCCGCCGCTCGCGCTTGGATTTAGCAGCGCGTAGCTAAGATCGGCTTTTTGCGAAAAATTTCTCGTAGAAACCAGTTTCATCTTTTTCCTTTTTAAAATTTTAAAATTTACGCCCGCCTAGGCGCTTTAAATTTGATCGCTTACACTTCTTGCGCGTGCTCGCGGCATTGCGGTTTTAAACCTGCCGCATCCGCCTCGCGCCTAAATTTCTTCCTTTATCAAACTTCCTATGCCGCCGTCCGTGAAAAGCTCAAGTAGGATCGAGTGCGGAATTTTGCCGTTGATGATATGCGCGGCATTTGCGCCGTTTCGCACGCACTGCAGGCACGCATCGACCTTTGGGATCATGCCGCCTGCGATCGTACCGTCCTTTTTGAGTTTCGAAATGAGCGCGGCATCGAGCTTGCTGATTAAATTCCCCTCTTTATCGAGCACCCCGTCAATGTCGCTTAAAAATATCGCCTTGCTCGCTTTTAGCGCGGCTGCAATCCTGCTGGCGCAGAGATCGGCGTTGATATTAAAGCTCACGTTTTCGTCCGTCTCGCCGCCTGCAAGCGGGGCGATCACCGGCAGATAGTCCTTTTGTAGCAGGTCATTTATCAGCTTGGTGTTTACCTCGGTGATCTCGCCTACGAAGCCGTATTTTTTCTCATCGAGGAATTTTGCCCTCAAAAGCCCGCCGTCCTTACCGCTAATGCCGATCGCGGGCGCGCCGTTTTGGTTCAAAAGCGCCGTGATCTCTTTATTTACCGCGCCGCTTAGCACCATCTCGGTAATTTCGATCGCGTCTTTATTCGTTACGCGAAGTCCATCGCAAAACTCGCTCTGCACGCCGATCTTATCCAGGGTCTGATTGATCTTTTTGCCGCCGCCGTGCACGACGATGATCTTGATGCCGACCATATGCAAAAGCACGATATCGCGGGCAAAATCAAGCTTGAGCGCATCGTCGGTTTGCGCCGCGCCGCCGTATTTAACGACGAAAATTTTATCTCTAAATTTACGGATATAGGGCAGCGCGGAGATAATTACTTCGGCGGTTTTGCTCTTTTTTATCATAAAATTCCTTTAAAAACCTTATTTTATCATAGCTTGGTTTATGTAGTTTTGAATTTTGCGGATAAAGTTTTCGCTCAGCTTCAAATTTAACAAAATCACCGAAATTTCTGCGCTCAAGTCCCTTAATTTCACGTAATCTTTCGCCGTGCATAGGATATGCTCCGCATCCTCGCGCCTTAGCAGCTCTAAAATCTGCTCTTTTTTGAAATCATAATGATCCGGAAAGAAGGCGTGGGCTTTTGCGAGCGGCAAAAACTCTTGCAAGCGCCAAGGTTTGGCGATAGCGCTGATTAAGATCGTGCGAGATCTCTCAAAGCTCGCCTCTTTATAGTTTGAAATTTTATCCTCGGCGGCGGAATTTAAATTTAAAATTTCATCTGCGGCGGTTTTTAAATTTAAATCCGAAATTTTATCCGCGGCGGAATTTGAAATTTTATCCGCAGGATTTGAAATTTCATCCGTGCCGTTTAGCCCCTCTTGCAGATCCGCCGCCGAAACGATCTTAAAGCTCTGCGCAATATCGCTCGGCGCAGGTATTAAGTCTGCAAATTTATAAAAAAACGGCGGGTAGCGATACGCGGCGAAAGGCAGGCAAAAGGGCAGCTTCGGCGCGATTTGCGGGCGCAGCAAGATATCAAATTTAGAGATATTAAATTTAGAAAATCCGTCGTCTAAGATCACCAGCTCAAAGCCGAGAGTTTGCGCGCGCAAAATCCCTGCGGCGCGATCTTCGCTGACGATCACGTTTGCACCGCGCAAAAACAGCGCGTATTCCATCGCCTCATCTCCGCTTTGCTGCACGTCGCAAAGCACCCGTCCGTCGAGCGCTACTTCGAGCAGGCCTCTGCTTTTGCGCCCGTATCCGCGAAGGATGATGCAGGTTTTGAGTCTGGGATTAAATTCTTTAAAAAGCGCCCGCACCAGCGGGGTTTTGCCGCTTCCGCCGAGGGTTAAATTTCCGACGCTGATTATTGGAATTTTAAATTTTTGCGGCTTAGCAAAGAGCCTTTTTAGGCAGACGATAAGCGTATAAAGTAGCGATAAAGGCGCTAAAATTACTCCGAGCGCAAGCCACGCGGGGCTCGGGTCGTATAAGTTTCGCTCGATTAGGAGTTTAAACACGATTTTGCGCTATCTCTTTGATCTGCTCGCAGATGTAGCTCACATCGTCGTCGCTAAGCGCCGTGTAGATCGGCAGGGATAAAATTTGCTGATAGTTTTTAAGCGCATTCGGGAAATCATTGACCTTGTAATTATATTTGCTTTTATAGTAGCTTAGCAGATGCACCGGTACGTAGTGCAGAGAAACGCTTACTCCGCGCGCGATCAGCGCTTTGGCAAAATCGTCGCGGTTTTTGTCGATCTTTACGATGAATTGAGTGTAGATATGCTCCTCGCTGTCGCTTGGAAGCGTCACGTGCGGGCAGTTTTCGAGCTGCTCGCGGTAGGCTGCGGCAATCTGCTTGCGGCGCTTTATAAAGGCGTCGGTTTTTTCAAACTGAGCGATGGCGTAGGCGGAATTTATGGCGTTAAGATCGTATTTTTGACCGATGCGATCGACGTCGTAGGTAAAGGACATATTGCCGTCTTTGTAAAAAGCGTCTCCCACGATGCCGCCGTTTCTTAAAATTTGCGCGGCGCTTGCGATCTCATCGTCGTTCGTGACGAAAAAGCCCGCCGTAGAGATCGCGTCTTGCGCTTGAGGATTGATCTGAAAGCACGATATGAGCGAGCTTTTAAGTGCTCCGATTTTTGCGCCCTTATAGGTAGCGCCCATAGCGCGGCACGCATCGTCGATGAGGATGATATTTTCGCTTTTGGCGACCTCACTGATAGCGTCTATATCCGCAGCAAGCCCCGCGATGTGCGAGATGAAAGCACATTTGAGCTTCTTGTGGCGGTTCTGATCTATCGTGCGAGCAAGACTTTCGCTCGTGATGTTAAAGCTTATCGGATCGATATCTACGAAAACGGGCTCTGCGTCGAAGTGACGGATAACTTCGGCGACGTTGGGGAAGGAATTTACGGAGCATAAAATTTTATCTCCGCGCTTAATATCCATCGCGCAAAGCGCCAGATGCAGTGCCGTTGTGCCGCTCGTAGTCGATACGGCATGCTTTACGCCGAAGTACTTACAAATATCCTCTTCAAAAATTTCGCTATATCTTATATCGCCGTTATAAAGGGCGCTTTTAATTAAGTCTTCCTCTTTTTTATCGATTTGAGCCTTATAAAACGGTATCTCTTTCATAAATCTCTCCTTAGTGTGCAGGCTCTATGCGAGCGACCGCGGGCGCGCGAAGCTTAAAATTATTTTTAAGAATTCTACGGATGATAAATTTTACCAGCTCTTGATTGTGGCGCGAGTTTTGCAGATATTTTAGATCGTTTGCGGTTATTTGCTCGCCTGAGCGAAATTTCGTCCGCAGCGTTTCGTGCGAAAAAATATCTCTTAGCACACTATCTAAGATCTCGTAGCTGTATCCAAGCTCACGTTCGTCGCTTTGATTTTCCCATAGATCGGCGCTGGGAGCTTTTTTTATGATCGCATCGTCTATGCATAAAATTTTTGCAAATTTAAACAGATCGGTTTTAAAAATTTCTCCGATCGGATTAAATGCGTAGGCCAGATCGCCGTAGATCGTGCCGTAGCCTAGCATCCTCTCGCTAAGATTGCTCGTGCCTACGACTACGCCGCGTTTTTGCGCGCTGTAATCATAAAGCAAGCTCATGCGTATTCGCGCGGCGAAATTTCCGATGCGAAGCGGGTTTGCACCGGGATTTAAAGCGGTAAAATTTTCTACAAATGGCGCGATCTCTTGGATTTCGTAGGGGATATTAAAAGATTCGCAGTGAAAGATGCCGTCTGCCATATTTTCTAAATTTGAACCCGCACTAGGCAGGATAAGTCCGTAAGTGGGGATCTCGGTAAGTGCACAAAGCGCGGAAACCACGGCGCTGTCAAGCCCACCGCTGATACCCACTACAAAGGCGTCCGCGCCCGTTTCATCGAGTCTCTCCGATAAAAAATCGGTCAGTTGCGGCAGCAAATCGTCCAAAAACATAATATTTAGCCTTAAAATTTTACGTTAAATTGTGCGAATTTTAACTATTTTTGGCTAAATTACGGCTTTAATTTAAGCTTAAAAGGAGGATTTAAATGCAAATTTTAAAAAAAGCTTTCGGTGATTATATGACGAACTGCTACATTCTAAAGGGCGAGCAGGGCGATTTGGTGATCGATCCGGGGCAGGGCAGCTTTGATTGGGTGATGCAAAATACGAGTAAAATCGCCGCGGTTTTGAATACGCATGGGCATTTCGATCACGTTTATGACGATGCGAAGCTGCAAAGGGCGGGCGCTAAAATTTATATCCACGAGGAAGACGCCTTTATGTTGCGAGTGGATCCTTTTGATACGATGCCGGAACCCATAGAAGCGGACGTACTCGTAAAAGGGCAGGAGCAAAGCTTTGAAATAGCAGGCTTTAATGTTAAATTTAGCCTTTTTGCAGGACACACGCCGGGCAGCTGCATGATCGAAGTGGACGGCGTTATATTTAGCGGCGACGTAATATTCAAAGGCTCTATCGGCAGGTGGGATTTTCCCTTTTCAAGCGGCACGCAGATGAAAGAATCTCTACATAAAATTTTGCAGATAAAGGGCGATTTTACGCTCTATCCGGGACACGGCCCAAATACGAGCCTAGCGGCCGAGAGGCAAAATTTAAAATATTTTTTGCAACTTTTTGAGCGCTGATAGTTTAAATTTAACCGCGCTTCGTCGCGCAAAAAGCAGTGAAGTGGTGTGAAGCTGGTCGGCGTTAAATTTTATACCGTTTTGTTCGTGGGCACCGGAATTGATGTCGCTTTACTCGCGGGCGTTAGAATTTATGCCGCTTAATTTACGGTCGCGGGCGCTAAATTCTGCGCTACGTTCGTACTGCACGCATTGGCGAAGATGCACAGATAAAATTTTAAAATTTACCGCCGCTTGATTAAATTTAGCAAAATTTCGCGCCGCTGCGCATGCAAGACGTAAAGCGTAACGCATGAGGCGAAATTTAAAATTTGCGCTGCCGTACCGATCCTAACTGCTACAATACGATCTAATCCAATTCGAGCCCGCTAAATTTCACATCCCGATGAATGTAAAATTTTCTCCGCGAACTGATAAATTCGGTAAAATTTTACGCGTTTTTAAAGGCGCAGATCTCATTTCATATCGGTGCACGGGTACACGAAAGATGTTTCAAAGGCGCGGATCACGCCCGCAGCCGCACGTAGATACGCCGCGGGGCGGGATAGCCCTCGATCGTGCGCGAGCTATCGAGCGGATCTAGGAAATTCTCCAAGCTCTGCCCGTCGATCCACTCCGTTTTGCGCTGCTCGCTAGCATCCGTGGGCTTTTGTGCCAAAATTTCAAAATCTCTAAATTTCGCTCTCTCACACCAATTCTGCAGCGCGCCGACGGTCGGGACGAAGTAGATATTTGAAATTTTTGAGTAGCTGTTTTTCGGGCACAGCGCGAAATCGCCCGCTCCCTCGATATACATCGTGTCCAAAAACACCTCGCCGCCCGTATTTAGCGAGGCGCGCAGATCTTTTAGCATCTTTACGGGGTCGCTGCGATGGTAGATGACGCCGAGGCAGAAGATCGTATCGAATTTGTGCTCGTAAAAGGGCAGATGCTCCACGCCTAAAAGCTCGAATTTAGCGCCGCTGCGGAGAAATTTCTCGATGAAGCGAAACTGCAGATAAAATAGCGCGCTCGGGTCAAACCCCACTAGCCGCGCAGGCTTTAGAGTGCTTGCGCGAAACATATAGTAGCCGTTGTTGCAGCCCACATCGGCGACGGTCTTGCCGCTCAGATTTAAAAACGGTCGCAGCAGGTTAAATTTCACGAAGCTTCGCCACTCGGCGTCGATAAAAAGATCGTTCAGCGCAAAAGGCCCCTTGCGCCACGGCTTTAGCGCTCGTGCGATACGCAAAATTTCATCCCTCTGTTCTGCACTAGCGTTAAAGCTCGCCCGCACGACGTCGCCGCAGTCGCAGTCGCACTCGCCTATTTGTAGCGCCTCGATCGCGCTTAAAATTTTGCGGTTTTGCCCGCTTTGCAGCTTTTTAAAGTTCTCGTCTCTGATTTTTTGCAGATCCATTTTAATCCTAAAATTTCAAAATTTAGCGCCATTTTAACATAAAATTTCATCCATTTTAAGGCGCAAAGAGATAAAATCGACTTGCAATTCAAGCAAAGGAGCAAAAAATGCAAGAAGCAAAAACGAGAAAATTTAGTCTCAGGTTTAATCACGAAATTTCAAGTAGCGGCGCAGAGGTACGGCTTTGGCTGCCGTTAGTGCTGCAAGAGCCGTATCAGAGGTTGCTTGGCGAATATCATACCCGCTCAAATGCGCAAGAGTCGGCTATCTGCGGAGATCATATAAGCACGTACTACGCGCGTTTCGCACCCGATAAAGAGGCAAGAGCGGGCGTCGGCAAATACGGCGAGCAAGGTGTCGTAGGCGAAGATGACGATTATTTTGAGCTTAGCTTTGATATCGAAATTTCGGAGCGAAACACCGATTTTAGCAAGGTAAGCTTTAATGAAAACGAGCGTTTGAGCCCTGAAATCGAGGAGTTTTTAAAGCCTTCAAAGCTAATTCCGGTAGAAGGCGCTGCGAAACAAAAATCAGACGAGATCACCGGCTCGCTTAAAGGCGATCTGGAAAAGGCGCGCGCGATTTATGAGTGGGTCGCAAAAAATATGAGCCGCGATAATAGTGTGATCGCATGCGGCAGCGGCGATGCAGCGGCGATTTTAAGCAGCGGCAAGCTAAGCGGCAAATGCGCCGATATTAATAGCGTGTTCGTCGCGCTCTGCAGGGCAGCCGGCATTCCTGCGCGCGCTATTTACGGCATACGCACAGGCGCGGCGCAGAAATTTTCGCCTGAAATGGGTGTCATGGGTGCCTTAAGCGGCGGTGCGCTTGAAATTTCGGGCGCGCAGCACTGTAGAGCGGAATTTTATCTAAAAGGCCACGGCTGGATCCCGGTCGATCCCGCGGACGTTACGAAGGTGCGACTCGGCGAAGGCTTAAGCGAGGATGATTCCAAGCTAGCGCGGGTGCGCGAATATCTTTTCGGTAACTGGGAGCCTTGCTGGCTGGGCTTTAACTACGCTCGCGAAATCGTGCTAAATCCGCGTCCGGCGCACGTTCCGATCGAAATTTTTTCGCATCCGTATTGCGAAGTGGGCGGTGCGCCGAAAGATCCGTACTCGCCTAAAAATTTTATCTACGAGTATTTTTCGCGAGAAATTTAATCCTCTGACGGCTTGCATTTTGCTGCCGCGATTTGCTTAAGCTAAGCCGCTGCACTTCGGAAGCTTAACCGTTTCATCGAAGCGCACGCTTGGCTTTTGCGACAGCGGCGCTTTTGCGTGGTTTAGCCTACGCCGCTGTATACTACCTGCGCGCCTAGTTTGCGCGCTCATCGAGCCCGTTTAAAATAAAATTCCGCGCCGTGTCTTGAAGCGAAATTTTAAAATTTTGAAGCTGGTGAAATTTTAAATTTAGCGATTTCAAAGCCGCAAAAGGCTAAAATCCACGCGTAATTAGGGCTAAGGCTTAGCCATTTTATTTTGAAGGCATTTCCATGCAAAGACGCGATTTTTTAAGAAATACTGCGATTTTAGGCGCCATTATGGCAACTCCGAGCACCATTTTGGGCGGGGAAAAAGTCATTGGCAAAAAGAGAACTTTCGGGCTATCGCTAAATCACGAAATTTTGGAGGAGGGCAAGCAGACTCGGCTTTGGATACCGCTTCCTCTCATCACGGAGTATCAAAAGGTAAGCGACGTAAAATTTGACGGCAATTTCAACGATCCGTCCGTGGACTATGGCGAAATTCCGACGCTCTATGCCGGCTACGTCGGGGTGGCAAAGCCCACGCTAAATATTAAATTTAGGGTCGAGACCTTTGAGCGAAATACCGACTTTAGCAAGGTAAAATTTAATCCGAACAAAAAGCTTAACCCCGAGGTAGCGAAGTTTTTAGAGCCTAGCACGCAGATTCAAATCGACGGCGTCGTTAAGCAAAAATCAGACGAGATCGCAGGCGGTATAAAGGGCGATTTGGAAAAGGCGCGCGCGATTTATACGTGGGTGGCAAACACTATGCAGCGCGATAACAGCGTGCTAGGCTGCGGGCTAGGGGACGTGAAGCAAATTTTAAGCAGCGGCAAGCTAAGCGGCAAATGCACCGACATAAATAGCGTTTTCGTTGCACTTTGCCGCGCGCAGGGCATCGCCGCAAGAGAGATGTTTGGCATCCGCGTCGGCGCGTCAAGATTTAGCGCTCAAATGGGAGCTGCGCCTAAAGACGGCGTCAGCCATATCTCAGGCGCGCAGCACTGCAGGGCGGAATTTTACCTAAAAGGCCACGGCTGGATCCCGGTCGATCCCGCGGACGTTACAAAGGTGCGGCTGGGCGAGAAGCTAAGCAATGACGACAGCAAGCTCGCTAAAATCCGCGAGTATTTATTTGGCAACTGGGAGATGTGCTGGATCGGCTTTAACTACGGCAGAGACTTCACGCTAAACCCACGCCCGGCGCAATTTCCGATCAATAATTTCGGCTATCCTTACGGCGAAGTGGACGGCAACACGCTTAATTACTACTCGCCGAAAGATTTCAGCTACGATTACAGATCAAAAGAGCTGTAGCGGTTCGCGTTTTGCTATGCGGCACGTCGGCTTGGACTTTTTGAGTGGGCATGCAGAGGGACTTCTTGCTAGACGAACTTTGGGCAGATGTGTAAAAGCGTGCTAATCTGCGTGCCGCCGCTCCTAATTTGACTATGCGCGCTGGGGCGCGTAAAAGCGCGCCTTGTTTTAGCGCTATATTTTAGAATTTTTTAGAATTTTGCGAGCGACATGGCGGCGGAATTTTAAAATTTTAAGATGAATAAAATTTTGAAATTTTTAGGCGTGCAAAATTCTGAAATTTACGGCTTACGTAATTTAAAATTTCGCCTCTTTGCCACTCTGTGCGAAATTTGGTAGCGGTAAAATTTGCAGATAAAATTCCGTGTCTAAAGCCGGCTATGGTGCGACAAGATTATTAAGATTATACTGAAAGGCAAAATTTGAAAACCGAATTAGAAAATCCCGCGCAAGAAACCTCGGCTCAAAAGCGAGAAGATACTGGCAAAAATCGCTTCAGCGCGCGCAGTCTTTGGCTGATATTTGCCGCGATTTTTAGCGCGGTTGCGGCGACGTTTTGTTGCCTGCCCGCGCTTTTATTTTTGATTTTCGGTGCGAGTTTTTCCATTTTTTCTGGCGCGGAGGCTTTCGGTGACTACCGTGCGCCGCTTTCTGCGTTAGCGCTTTTTTTCTTCGCGCTCTCGGCGTTTTTCTTTTTCAAAAAGCCGCGCGCATGCTCACTGCAAAGCGGGCGCAAAAAATGGATCCTGATCTACGCGCTCTTAGGAGCCTTGCTTGCCTTTATGCTTACATATCCTGAAATTTTAGGAGAGCTTTATGCGTAAAATTTTGTTTTTGATGCTTGGATTTACGGCGCTTTTTGCCGACAAAGAGGTTAAAATTTACGTGCAGAAGATCCACTGCCCGCTCTGTACTACGATCGTGCGAAAGGCGCTTTTGCAAACGCCAGGAGTGATAAGTGCGAAGGTTTCGCAGCAGAGCAAAACCGCGACCGTCGCGGCAAAAGATGACGCAAACGAGACCGCGATGCTTGAGGCGATCGCGAAAACGGGCTATGATGGCATAATCGTAAAATAAAAATCCCAGGCAAAATTCGGACTAAATTTTAAATAAAATTCTTGCTAAATTTCGGTAAAATTCCTGTGATTTGCATAAAATTTCATTTCGCGCGGCTTGCCTACAGCGTAAGCTAGCGCGATTGAAATTCTGCGCGTATTTTGCGGAAGCGCTATGTCGGCGCTGTCGCGTTTAAATTTAGCGGTATGTGTCGCCGCATATACTCCGCGCTACAATAAATTCTAAAGGAGCAAACATGCAAAAAAACGAGGTTATGAACGATTTTAAAAAGCTGTGCGAGATACCGCACTGCAGCTGCGAAACGGAGCAGATGGGGGAGTTTTTAGCGGATTTTGCGCGCTGCCTGGGCTTTAGCGTAAACGTCGATGAGGCTGGCAATATCCACGCCGTAAAGGGCGAGCCTAAAATTTGCTTGCAAAGCCACTACGACATGGTTTGCGTGGGCGCGGCGCCGAATTTGCAGCTCATCGAAGAGAACGGCATCCTAAGGGCGAAAAACTCAAGCTTGGGCGCCGATGACGGCATCGGCGTGGCGATGATGATGGGCGCGATGCGGGAGTTTGCGAACTTAGAGTGCCTATTTACCAACGACGAAGAGATCGGGCTCGTGGGCGCAAACGCCTTTAAGGGTAAAATTTTATCGCCGAATTTGCTAAATTTAGACAGCGAAGAGGACGACCGTGTGACGCTGGGATGCGCCGGCGGCATAAACGTGAGCGCAAAAATCGGCGCCGCGAGCGTCAAAAAGAGCGGTAAAATTTACGAGATCGGCGTTACCGGGCTTAGCGGCGGGCACTCGGGCAACGAGATACATAAAAATATCCCAAACGCGACGAAGCTGCTGGCGAAATTTCTCGCCGAGGAGGGCTGTGAGCTCATCAGTCTGGATTTTGGCGAGAGGAGCAACTCGATCCCCGCAAACGCCGTGTGCAAGGCGCTGTGCGCGCATGAACCAAAGCAGCGCGGCCTAGCGTGGGTAAAGAGCCTCGGCGAGGGCGAAGCGGACGTGCTGGTAAATAGCGGTAAAATTTTGGCGCTAATTAACTCAT
>CAUPXM010000009.1:0-96195 GCA_963515585.1 uncultured Campylobacter sp. | reverse complement strand
AAACCTTTTTAAACACTTTTTGGCACATTTTCCCCCCCCCCCCCCCCCATTAATCTTAGCTTAAATTTCGTGCGATGACGAAGGTAGAAAATTCAAGGATCGGAATTTATATGTAGAATTTGCGCCAGATTTTACTGGACCGCCATAAATTTAAAGGGAATTTTAACGTAAAGTTATAGTAAACTTTGGAATTAAGCTTCAAAAATTTTAGAATTTGCAGGGCAAGTGAATTTATACTTAAAATTTTATAATAAATATGAATTATTTTCATAGCGCCTTTTGACTCGTTATATCTCTTTGTGCCGTCAGCTCAAAATATCCGAGTGGTGATAAATTCTGCGAGCTGAGCTAATTTAAGCCCATTATTAGATTAGTTATGTATAATGCGATTTCTTTTTGTGGACAGATGGGTGAGTGGCCGAAACCACACCCCTGCTAAGGGTGCAGCTTCTAACCGGGGCTCGAGGGTTCAAATCCCTCTCTGTCCGCCACTACTTTGGAATTTAAATAAATGAAATTTCACTTCCGTGATTCAATCGATTTTAGCCGTCTAGGATACTGCCTAAAAGCAGCACCGGCATCATTAGCGGCATTACGATGAGTCCTTGTATATCGGTATCCATTTTCGCATCGCGCTCGCTTTTGATCCCGCTATCGACCGCTATACGCGCGGGATACTCGATCGGCACGCTTAGGCGGTGCGATCTGCGCAGCTCGTCGTGATCTTTTAAGCGCTTAAAATATTTGCCTTCGATCAGATAAGAGTAGCGAAACGTAGAACTATACGCGGGCTCCAGCTGCTCTGGGTCGTCCATCAGCTTAGCCTGCACGGATAGCGGCAAATCGTATTTTACGAGCTCGATTTCGTGCTGGATATATGCGGCATCGCTGCCCTCGTTGTATCTGTCGATCGTGAGCATGCTTACGTTGCGCCTTATCGCGTCTTTATTCAGCGACGCCAGACTCGCAACCTTGGCGCGCACGGTGCTAAGATTCGCATCAAATACGTAATCATAAATCTCGCCGCTCATACGCAGCTGACCGCCAGACGCCGCGCTCATAGCGATGATATGCTCGCGCCCTTGCATGTAGCCCGGCAAATTCTTACTCGCGCATCCGCTAAAAATCCCACAGCATAGTGCCAAAACCGCGCCGCAAATCCAAAATTTCATAAAACTTCCTTCGTAAAATTTAAAGACGGATTGTATTAAATTTTGCCTTAACGAAAGTGGAATTTTACGGCGCGGCGGAATGGAATTATGTGATAGAATTTTATGGCGGCGACGCGTAGAATTCCGCGCGGACTTCCATAAAATTCCGATAAAATTTCGCAAGAATTGAAGCCAAAACGCACGGAAAAGGCAAAATAGGCGCAATAGCGCTGCCAAGATTTTAAAATTTTAAAATCTCGAGGAAATTTCGCGGAAGGAAGCGAGCTATTTGCGCGTCAAAATTTAACCGTCATCGCGAGCTTGCTTTTAAATTTTAAAATTTTACGGTAGGCTTTAGAATCTAAAATTCCAAAGCCATTTTTGATATGTGGCGCGCTACTTTCGATTTGCGTTAGCAAGCATCAGCTTTATGCGGTTTTCTTGATTTACCGCGCTTGCGCCCGGGTCGTAATCGATCGCGGCGATGTTTGCTTGCGGGTAGTTCTGTTTGATTTTTCGGATCATTCCGCGCGCGATGATGTGGTTTGGCAGGCAGCCGAAGGGCTGCGCGCACACGACGTTTTGTATGCCGTGACGCATAAACTCGACCATCTCAGCCGTCAGCAGCCAGCCCTCGCCCATCTTCACGCCGTGACCGATGTAGCCGTCGGCGGCGGCGCGAACCTCGCTAAATGGGCTCGGCGCACGAAAGCCAAAGCGCTTCATCTGCTTAATCATCATGCGCTGGAAAAATTCCACTACCTTAGCGACCGCAAGCGAGCCATAATACGCCGCGCCGCCCTTGCCGTAGAGCTGCTTGTCGTAGACCGCATCGTAGATGCAGGTAAGCACGAAGTCCATCAGCCCCGTATTTACGGGCTCGGCGTTTTCGCGGATGAGGTAGGCATTTAGGCCGTTGTTGCCGATGGGCGAGTATTTAAGATAAATTTCGCCCACGATGCCTACTTTTACTCGCGGCTTATCGTCGCGCTCGATTTTAGCGAACTGTGAGAGGATAAATTTGAAATTTTCCTTGAGATTGAAAAACGATCTTTGATCGGTCAAATTTTTGATCCGCTCGGCGCAGAGTTCGTAAATTTCATTCGTTTGGTTTTTGATCTTTTCGTAGGGCTTGCACTGATTATACAGCCCCATCATCAAATCGCCGTAAAATATCGCGGCGAAGAGCTTTAGAAGCGATTTTTTGCCGAGGCTAAATTCATTCTCGTCTAGCGAGCCGAAATTTAACGAAATCGCGGGGACGTAGCTAAAGCCGCTGTCCTCAAGCGCTTTGCGAAGCAAATTTATGTAGTTGCTCGCTCTGCAGCCGCCGCCCGTTTGGCTGATAAGAAGCGCTACTTTGTGCGTATCAAACTCGCCGCTTTTTAGCGCATCGATAAACTGCCCGATGACGAGCAGCGCGGGGTAACACATGTCGTTATGCACGCTGCGAAGCCCCTCCTCGACGATATTTTTACGATTTTCGCCGAGCAAGACGCTCTTATAGCCCTCGTCGCGCAGCACGCCTTGCATAAAGCGAAAGTGCGGATCGATCATTGTGGGGATCAATATCGTGTGGGTCGCTTTCATATCTTTCGTAAATTTAGCAAACATTAGCGCGCATCCTTTCTTGCTTCTTGTTGCGCGCCTTGCCTTTCGCGCTCTATCATAGTCGCTTTTAGGCTACGCAGACGAATTTTAACGGCGCCTAGGTTCGTAACCTCGTCGATTTTAAGTTGAGTGTAAATTTTACCGTTTTGGCGCAGTATGTCGCGCACCTCGTCACCCGTGATCGCGTCGATCCCGCAGCCGAAGCTAACTAGCTGCACCAGCTGCATGCGCGGGTATTTACAGATGAACCGCGCCGCGCTATAAAGCCTGGCATGGTAGGTCCATTGATTAAGGCTTTTCGTCTGCACCCTGCTAAGCGGTAGCGCATCCTCGCTAAGCACTACGAAGCCCAAGGAATTTAGATAGCGATCGATGCCGTGGTTGATCGTCTTATCGATATGATACGGACGACCCGCTAGCACAATGGCGCTGGCACCGCTACTTTGTATCTCTTTTAGAGTCTCCTCGCCTTTTATTAAAACAGTATTTTTATAGTTTTGCAGCTCCTTAAGGCCTTGCAAGACGGCGTTTTTCACGGCATCGGAATGAAATTTATACCCGGCGTCCGCGAGCTCAGCCTGCATCGTTTTGCAAAACGAATCTTGCATGTTAAGATCCACGTGCGGATAGAGAAATTTTTTCTCCTCCAGCGCACCTACGTTCGCGCGTATCAGTTCGGGATAGTATGCGACTACGGGGCAGTTGTAGCAGTTCTCGCTGATATTTTCATCCAGGCTGTAGCTCATACACGGATAAAAGATAAAATCGACGCTCTTATTTAGCAGATCGTAGATGTGGCCGTGCACGCTTTTGGCGGGGTAGCAAACGGTGTCGCTCGGGATGCTTTGGCTTGCTAAAAACAGCGTCTCTTTTCGCGGCTTTTGCGACAGCATGACGCTCATGCCTAAATTTTCAAAAAACGCACTCCAAAATGGGATCATCTCAAACATATTCAAAACAAACGGAATTCCGACCCGCGGCGCGTCTTGCTTCGGCGGCTTGCGATATTTTCGCAAAAGCTCGTTTTTAAACTCGAACAAATTCGTGATGTCGTGGCGGATCTCCTTGCCCGCGCCGCGCTCGCATTTATTGCCCGAGACAAATTTAGTATCGCCGAAGTAGCTGATCGTAAGCGGGCATTTGTTCGTACAGAGCTTGCAGACGCTAAATTCGCTGCGATGAGTGAAATTTTCAAGCTCTGCACGACTGATCATATCAGTGTGCTCGTTTGCGTTATTTTTGGCAAAAAGCGCGGCGCCGTAAGCCCCCATAAGTTCGCTAATATCAAGGCGAATCACATTTTTACCGAGCTCTTTTTCAAAAGCGCGCAGCACAGCGTTGTTTAAAAATGTCCCGCCCTGTACGACGATGTTTTGACCTAAATCGTCGGCGTTTCGCACGCGGATAACCTTGTAAATAGCATTTTTTATGACGCTGATGGCAAGACCTGCGCTGATGTCCTCGATCGTAGCGCCGTCCTTTTGGGCCTGCTTGACCGAGGAGTTCATAAAGACCGTGCAGCGGCTGCCGAGTTTGGCGGGATGGGTCGCAAAAAGAGCTAAATTCGCAAAATCTTTGATGTCGTAGCCTAAAGAATTTGAAAAGGTCTGCAAAAACGAGCCACAGCCAGAGCTACACGCTTCGTTTAGCACGATAGAATCGATATTTTCATCCTTTATCGAAAAGCACTTGATGTCCTGTCCGCCGATATCGATGATAAAATCTACCTTCGGATTGAAGTGGCGCGCGGCGCTATAATGCGCGATCGTCTCGACGATGCCGTAATCGAAGCGAAAGGCGGTTTTAATGAGATCCTCGCCATATCCGGTAACGCCGCTGCCCTTGATTTTAATGCGACCTTCGCAAAGATCGTATAGCTCCTTAAGACGCGGCAGCAGGATATCGACCGGATCGCCTTTATTTGAGGAGTAAAATTTATACAATAGTTCGTAGTTTTCGCCCATCAACACGACCTTGATCGTAGTACTGCCACAATCCACGCCCAAATACGCATCTCCGCTGTAGGTGTGGATATCCACCTTAGGCACGCTTGCGCGGGCGTGGCGAGCGGTGAACTCGTCAAATTCCGCTCTGTCTTTGAAAAGCGGCGGCTCGGCTTCCAGCGCGGTCCTGTCGGGTTCCTTTTTTAAAAGCGCGATCGTCTCCTCTAAATTTAACGTCTCGCCTGTATCTTTTGCGTACAGCGCGCTACCGTAAGCTACGAAGTAAGGCGCGATGTCGGGGAATGTCGCAGTTTCGTCGGTGAGCTTTAGCACCTCTTTAAAGCGCGCCTGAAGGCCTTTTAGGAAAAATAGCGGGCCGCCTAGAAACAGGATATTGCCCTTAACTTCGCGACCTTGCGCAAGCCCTGAAATCGTCTGCTCGACGACCGCGGCGTAGATACTAGCGCAAATATCCTCTTTTCTAACGCCCTGATTTAGTAGCGGCTGAATATCGCTTTTGGCGAACACGCCACAACGTGAGGCGATCGGGTAAATTTTATTCGCTGCAAAGCTTAGACGGTCGAGCTCCGTGATATCCAGATGCAAAAGGTTGGTCATCTGATCGATAAATGCGCCGGTACCGCCCGCACACGAGCCGTTCATCCGCTCCTCAAGTCCGCCCGTGAGAAATAAAATTTTAGCATCCTCGCCGCCTAGCTCGATTACGACGTCGGTCTTTGGAAACATCCGCTTTACGCCGAGCGAGGTAGCGAAAACCTCTTGGACGAACGGAATTTTACAATTTTTGGCGATACCCATGCCTGCCGAACCCGCTATGGCGACGCTGAATTGCTCGCCTGCATAGGTTTTTTGGATTTGCAAAATTTTATCCAGCACCAGCTCTTTGGGCTTTGCTAAATGCCGCTCGTAGCTCTTGCTTAAAATTTCATATTTTTCGTTTAAAACTACTGTTTTGACAGTGGTTGATCCTACGTCAATGCCTAAAAAAATCACATCTCGCTCTTTACTGAATAAATTTTTACTCGGCCGAATCCTCGAATTTAGCGCGAGCTTTCTAAATTAAAATTTGCATTTTATAGTAATATTTTTAAACGCAAATAAAATCAGGATATATTTTATCTTTTTCTATCGAAAAAGACGATTTTTAGGCAGTTTAGAATTAAAAATTTTAATGGAAAAGTTGTAAAATTTTAGATTTAATGCGAGTAGATTTTGCGCGAAATCTTTTAAAATCTCGCGCATTATAAAAAGAACTTCCTTTTGAATTGGGAAGCGTAAATTTAAAGGATTATTTTCGAAGCTCTTTGATTTTAGCCGCTTTACCGCGTCTGTCGCGTAGGTAAAATAGCTTCGCGCGGCGAACGCGTCCTTTTCTTAGAACCTCGATGCTTTCGATACTCTCGCTGTAGATCGGGAAAATTCTCTCTACGCCGACGCTATTTGCGCCGATCTTGCGGATGATAAAGGTCTCGCTTACGCCGTTTCCGCGGCGCGCAATGCAGGTGCCTTCAAAATTTTGAATTCTGCTCTTATCGCCCTCTTTAATCCTGATGGCTACCTTTAAGGTGTCGCCGGCACGGAAATCAGGCACACTTTTGCTTGTGATCTGAGCGTCCTCAAACGCTTGAATATACTTGTTTTTCATAAATTTCCTTTATTTCTGGCGATCTTTCGGTACATATCCGGGCGGAAGAACCTCGTTTTGCATAGCGCCATTTGATTTTTTAAGCTGCGCATTTTAGCGTGATTACCCTTTAAAAACTCTGAAACTATAGGTAAATTTTCAAAAACATCAGGCTTTGTAAATGCGGGCGCCTCTAAAATTCCGCCCTCGAAACTTTCTTCGACGAGCGAGCTTTCGTTGCCTAAAACGCCCTTTATATTGCGACTTATCGCATCGCACATGCAAAGCGCGCCGAGCTCGCCGCCGGTAAGAACGAAATCGCCGATGCAAAAAATTTCATCTACATATCTTTCGACTATGCGCTCATCGATCCCCTCGTAGCGCCCGCAGATAAAGCACAGGCTCTCTTCGCCGCTTAGACGCTTGGCATCGTTTTGGTTAAATTTTTTACCGGCGGGCGAGAGATAGATAAACTTGATGTTTTTAAATTTAGCTCTTACGTGCTCGATCGTTCTGGCAAGCGGCTCTGTGCCGATCAAAAGCCCCGCACCGCCGCCGATCATATAGTCATCGACTTTTTTGTAGCGATTTGTCGTGAAATTTCGCGGGTTAAAAAAATGCGTCGCGATTATTTTTTTATCGACTGCGCGCTTTAAAATCGAGTCCTCAAAATACGGTGCGATGAGATTTTCAAACAGCGAGATGAAGATAAAATTCATGAGTTTTCCAAAATCGCACGCGCATTTTGTGTAAAAATTTTACGCTCGCTAAGCGAAATTTCTTTCACATAGGCGTCCACGTATGGGATAAAAAATTCTTTCGGCAGAGCCTGCGAGATTAAGCTTTCATCCGTTTCTACCTCAAAAAGATAGCCGCTTCCGATCTGCGATATGTCCTTTACGCGGCCCAAAACCGTGCCGTCTTCGTAAATTTCAAGTCCGATAATATCGAAATAGAAAAACTCGCCATTTTGCAATTTGCAAAATTTACGCGTGTCCTCTTTGCTTCGGTAAAGAATTTGGTTGGTTAAATTTGCCGCCGCTTCTACGCTTTCGTAATTTTTAAAAACAGCGCTAAAGTTTGCGCTGTTGAAAGATAGAATTTCTAGAATTTCGCCGTTTCGCAGATAAAATTTGGCGCCTTTTTTAAACTGAGAGGGGAAGTCGCTGCGATCGAAAATTTTGATCGCGCCCTTTAGGCCGATAGTCCGACCGAGCTTTGCGACCTCTAAAAGATCATCAGGCATCTTTGGCTTTGACGGTAATTTTATAATTGATCGGATCTTTTGCTTTATAGCCGATGATGACGGTCTTTATGGCGTTTATCATTTTGCCGTCCTTGCCGATGAGTTTGCCGGTGTCGGCCTTGTCGGCATAGACGATGATCTCGGTAAAGTTTTCACCGACCCGCTTTTGCGTAGAGACGGACTGCGGATAGTCGGCGATCAACTTTGCGTATTCTTTTATAAAATTTTCTACCATTTTATTTGCTTGTGACTTGAGTGACCCTATCGCTTAACTTCGCGCCTACGCTCTTCCAGTATGCCAAACGCTCCGCGTCGAATTTGATATTATCGCTCTGTTTTAACGGGTTATAAAAGCCGATCGTCTCGATAAAGCCGCCGTCGCGTCTTTTTCTGCTATCCGTTACCACAATGCGGTAAAAAGGCTGCTTCTTTCTTCCGATTCTTGTAAGCCTAACAACTGTTGCCATTTTTTCTCCTTAAATTTTTGTAAGTTTTAGAACTTGCAGATGGCTAAAACTTAAACATCTGCAAACTCTACCGAGAAATTATCTCGGTAAATTTTGCCTTTGAGCGATCGAGGCAAGCCCCTGCATACCGCCCTTGCCCGAAAATTTCTTCGCAAGCTTCGAAGCGCCCGCGAACTGCTTTAAAAAGCGGTTTACTTCCACCTGCGAAAGCCCCGCGCCGGCAGCAAGTCTGCGCTTACGCGAATTATTTAGCAGATCCGGATTTTCGCGCTCTTTCGGCGTCATAGAGCTGATCATCGCTTTGATATGAAGTATCTCTTTTGAGTTTTCCAAATCGATATCTTTTATCTTATTCGCCATGCCGGAAAGTCCCGGAATCATGCCGATTAAATTTTTCATATTGCCGAGCTTTTTCACGCTTTCGAGCTGATTTACGAAATCGTTGAAATTAAACTCGCCCTTTTTGATCTTTTTGTTCAAGGCCTTAGCTTCTCTTTCGTCGAAAACGGCGCTTGTTTTCTCGGCTAGCGTCGCTAAATCGCCCTCGCCCATAATGCGGCCGGTGATTCTATCTGGTATAAAGCCCTCCAGATCGGCCACCTTCTCGCCGGTTCCGATAAAGCGAAGCGGGATGCCCAGCTGCTGCGCTATACCAAGAGCCACGCCGCCTTTGGTATCGGCGTCAAATTTGCTTAAAATCACGCCCGTAAGGCCTAAAATTTCATCAAATTTAGCGGCCGTTTTAATACCGTCTTGACCGCTCATAGCGTCCGCTACGTAAAAAATTTCATGCGGATTTAGAGTTTTTTTCATCTCCGCAAGCTGTGCCATCAGAGCCTCATCGATCGCAAGACGCCCCGCCGTATCTACGAGCAGTACGTCATAAAGCCCACTCTTAGCCTTGCTTAGCGCTTTTTCGGCAACCTTTAGCGGATCGCTCTCGCCCTCGATGAAAAACAGCTCGATCTCATTCGCCTCGCACAGCTGGCGGAGCTGCTCGACCGCGGCTAGGCGCTGCAAGTCGCACGCTGCGACTAAGACCTTTTTTTTACGAAGTTTCAGATAGTTCGCGAGTTTTATCGTGCTTGTAGATTTTCCGCTTCCTTGAAGTCCCGTCATCAAAGCTACCGTAGGAGGCGTGCCGGCAAATACAAATCCCTGGCTGCTGCCTCTAGGCGCCGTTAAAATTTTAGTCAAATTTGTCTTGATGGACTGCAAAAACGGCTTCTGTCCTATCGTACCGATACGAAGATCGGCTTCGACAAGCGCCAAAAAATCCTTTACGACTTTGTGGTGCACGTCGGCCTTTAAAAGCGCCTTTTTTAGCGTCTCCAAGGCGTTTTTTAAAGCTTTTTCGTCATCGATTGTTTTTAATTTATTGACCGCGTTTTTAAACGACTCGCTTATGATCTCAAACACTTTGATCCCTTATAAAATTTTTAAACTTGCGATGTTACCTAAAATTAACTTAAAAGCCATTGAATATCAGAGATCCTTAGGAATTTCGAAGCCGAATTCGTTGAAGCTTTTACCCAGCGGAGCTTTAAATTTTAACCCCAAAATTTCGGTCTCATATGAGTGCAGAAACATCCGCTTCGCGCGGCTTTTAGCGTATTTTTCATCGCCTATTACGCCAAATCCAGCATTTGCCAGATGCACGCGGATCTGATGCGTCCTGCCCGTCTCGATCCGCACTTTTACGAGCGATTTTTTGCCGCTTACCATCAGCGGATAAACCTCGCTAAATGCGCTCTTGCCGTTTGGCGAAATTTTAGAAAAGGCGCCGCTTCGGGTCTTTATCGTCAAAATCGGCTCGTCAAATTTCATCTCTTCGCTCACGATCCCCTTCACGATCGCGATATAGCTTTTCTTCACGCGCAAATTTTTAAACTCCGCAATCGCCGCTTCGCGAAATTCTTCGTTTTTGTACAGCAGCACGACGCCGCTAGTTTCCTTATCCAGGCGGTTTAGAAGGCCGAATTTATAGATTTTTTCTAAATTTTCGCTACTCATAAAGGGCGGCTTATTGACCGCTAAAACGTTCTCATCCTCGTAAATGATAGCTGGTTTTGCGGGCTTCATCACGCTAAATTTAGTATTTTCGCCGAGCATCTCGCGCGCTAGAGCGATCTTTGCGCCGCGAGCGCTTACAAGCCCCGCGTCAATGAGGGCCTTGGCTTCGTTGTGCGAGATATTTTCCTGCGCCGCCAGCAGTTTGTAGGCTTTTTCTTGCATTAAATTCTTTCCTTGATTAAATTTTCTATCTCTTGCAGATCGCAAATTTTATCTATCCGCGTGCCCTTTAGCGGCTCTTTTAAAGCGCCTGAAATTTCATCCGCGTCGCACAGAGCGATGTTTCGTACGAGCGCATACAGCGCCTTTTGATTATAAAAAAATCGCCCGCTGATGATCGGTACGCCGAAGCTCGCCGCCTCGATCGGGCTATGTCCGCCGATATTGCGCAAAAAACTGCCGCCCAAGATCACGACGTTTGAAATTTTATAAAAGTTCGCTAGCTCGCCGAAGGCATCGAGCAAGATAAAATCGCTTTCAAGCCCTGCGCCGTCGCTAAATCGCTCAAAGCTAAGCCCATGCTCGCGCGCCCAAGCCTTGCAAATTTCACGTACCTTTTCGAAGCGCTCCGGATGCCTCGGCGCCAGGATGATTTTTAGCTTGTGCGGCGCGGCGGTCGAAGACGTCGTATTCGGTGCGGTAAAATTTAAAGACGCGCCGTTTAAAGGCGCCGTATTTGGCACGGCGAACGAAGCGTCGCTTGAAATCGCCGCATCCAAAGAAGCTGCGTTTAAATTTACCGGCTCGGTCGAGCCCTGCTCGTCGCGAAGCTCAGCCGCAGACAAGCTCCTATCGCCATGAGAGCCCGTTGTGCGCGGGTATTTTTCGAGAACACTCTGCGAGCCGTGAAATTTTATAAAATCGTTTAAATTTGATAAAACAAGCTCCTCTTCGCCCTCGTGAGTGTTTGAGATCGTAAGCACAAAGCTATTTGCGGACGCGGCAGAATAGTCCTTCGTCGCAACGGCGATATTCGCGCTTTTTATGTTGCCTGCGACCTTTATATTTTTTGCGCCGAGCTCCCGCAGTCGCGCCGCATCAAGCTCGCTTTGCGCAAGCACCAAATCGATATTTTCAAACACCTTGCGATAATAAAACTTAAAGCGCAGATAACTCGCGTACGAGCGGTCGCTTATGCGCGCATTTAGCAGGATCACGTAGCTTCCGCGCGACTTAGCGGAACGGATCAAATTTAGCCACAGCTCCGCTTCGAAAATCACCAGCACGCGGCTGCCCGTAAGCCAAAACGGAAGCCAGTTTTCAAACGGCAGGTAGCGAGAGTTCGGCGCGAGCGCGAGCGCAGCATCAAAGCCCGTCTGCGTGGTCGTGCTAAGCGCGACGCTCTCAAATTTAGAAATTAACGGCACAAGAGCGTTTACTTCGCCCAGGCTGCAGGCGTGAAAGTGCACCGCAGCGGGGCTAAATTTAGGGTTTTTGTATAGAAAAAATCGCGCCTTCAGGCTCGTGCGGTATTTTTTTTTAAAGCTTAGGATAAAAATAAAAGGCGCAGCGACGAGCCACGCCAAAAACGCCAAGGCGGTGTAGATCACTCGGCTTCTTTATATAAAATTCTGCCGCAATACGGGCAGGTTACGATGTCATCGCTTTTGATGACCGCAGAATAGGTCTTATCGCTTATGCGCATAAAGCAGCCGTAGCAGGCCTGTTTGCGCACCGGCGAGACCGCCGTATTGCCCGCCCACTTGCGGATCTTTTCGTAGAATGAGACGGTTTTTGGGTTCATCGCCTGCATTAGCTTATCGCGCTTGGCGTAGATCGCGCCGCGAGCGACCTCGACCTCGCCCATCTCGGCGCTTACCTGCTCCTGCAAGCTTTTTAGCTCGGCTTCAAACGCTTCTTGCTTTTCGCTCTGCTCTTTTACGAGCGCCTCCTTTGCGGCTACGATCTTTTCTAGCCTTTCGATCTCCTCGTTTGTGGCTTCGAGCTGCTCTTTTGCGATGTCCTCTTCGACGCTAAGGGCCTTGATCTCCTTTTCGGTTTTTGCCGCGCCGCTTTTTTTGCCCGTGCTTTTTAGCTTGGATGAAAAGGCGCTAAGCTGCGCGTTTGCTTGTAAAATTTGAGATTTTAGCTCGGCGATCTCCGCATTTAGAGTTTCGATCTGTTCTTTTGCGCCGTTTATTTCAGTGCTTTTTTTACTCAGCTTCTCCTGTGCGGCCTCGATTTTAGGCTTAAATCCGTCCAGCTGCTTATCGAATTCGCAAAGCTCTACCAATTGGCTTAAATATTTGTTCATCTTTTTCCTTTAATAATACGTAAATGGATTTTTCTGCTCGCTTATTATAACTTCAATTTCGCTTTTTTGCAAGAAAGGTGCGAGCGCGCGCCCAAAATAGCGCTCACTTTCAAAATGATTTATATCGATCAAACTCACGCCGTTTTCTAAATTTTGAAGTGCCGCGTGATATTTTATATCGCCCGTGATAAAGCAATCCACGCCCAAGCTTTGATTTAGTTCGCTTCCGCTACCGGTACAAAGCGCGATATTTTGGATGAAATTTTTCGTCTTTACGGCGCGCAGATGCTCGATGCCAAGCTTGCGTTTTATATCCGCGCACAGAGCCTCAAAGCTCAAATCCGCGCGCATGAAAACCAAAAATTCCCGCTCATCCGTAATTTCAAATTTTAAAATTTCGCGCGCTACGAACCCGTTTAAAACGTGCTTGTCAAAATTCGTATGCATCGCGATAAGCGAGATATTTTTGCGGATCATCTCATAGATCAAATTTGTAGGATATAGCCGCGGATCGAGCGATTTTAGCGGACTGAAAATCAGCGGGTGGTGTACCACGAAAAGCGAGCCCGCCTCCGCCTCGCGCACCAGCTCGCTAGTGACGTCAAGGCTTAGATAGATTTTTGAAATTTCATCATCCAAGTTTCCTAGCAAAAGCCTGCTATTATCCCACGCCTCCGCGTCGCAAAAAGGCGCGACGGCGTTTAAAATTTCATAAATTTCGCCCGTTTTCATAAATTTCACTTTTTGCTTTTATCCGCTTTGTCCGCGGCGTTTTGCTTGCCGTGGGTGTTTTTTAAATTTGCGCCTGCGGAGGAAGCGGGCGCCGCGCTGCCGTCTTTGCCGCCTTTTTTATCGCTGCACTCCGTACCGCAAAGATCGGCGACGTATTTTTGCGGGTCCGCATAGCAAAGCGCGCAGTTTTTGGCAAGATCGCGGATCTTTAAAATATAATCCTGCCTCTGCGTGACCGAGATCGCTCCGCGCGCGTCAAGGACGTTGAACGTGTGCGCCGCTAGCATGCAGTAATCATACGCGGGAAGCGCTAGGCCGTGCTTTAGGATGCTTTTGCACTCGCCGAAGCAGTTTTCAAACTGATTAAAAAGCATTGCGGTGTCCGCGAGCTCGAAGTTGTATTTACTAAACTCGAACTCGCCTCTTTTATGCACGTCGCCGTAAGTCACGAGCCCCGCCTTGTCGTCCCAGACGATGTCGTAAACGTCGTCTTTGTTTTGCAGATACATCGCCAAGCGCTCAAGTCCGTAGGTGATCTCGCCGCTAATTAGCTCGCACGTGATGCCGCCTACTTGCTGAAAATAGGTAAACTGCGTCACCTCCATGCCGTCTAGCCAAACCTCCCAGCCAAGCCCCCATGCTCCCAGCGTCGGGCTCTCCCAGTTGTCTTCTACGAAGCGGATATCGTGACTTTTAAGATCCAACCCCAGCTTCTCTAGGCTTTTTAGATAGAGCTCTTGGATGTTGTCCGGGCTCGGCTTTAAGATCACCTGAAACTGATAATACGCGCCGAGGCGGTTTGGGTTTTCGCCGTAGCGCCCATCTGTTGGGCGACGCGAGGGTGCTACGTATGCCGCGCGCCAAGGTTTGCTTCCTAGACTGCGCAAAAAGGTAGCCTGATGATAGGTGCCTGCGCCCGCGGGCATATCGTAGGGCTGAACGAGCAAGCAGCCCTGCTCGTGCCAGTAGTTTTGAAGCGTCAAAATAATCTGTGAAAACGTCATTTTTATCCTTTTATCAATATGTAAATTTAAATTTTATCTTCCAAAGCGCTTTTCAAAGCCTGTCTCAAAGGCTCTTTGCAGCTCTAAAAATTTTTCAAATTTCAGCCGAGCATTCGCCAGCTCTCGTAGGCTCGCTAGCAAAATCAAAAACCGCGTAATCGCCCGCTTCGACATGTAATTTTTCGCCGGTTTCATCGCGCTCATTTTTGCAGCACTGATTTGCGGATTCGCAAGCTTCGTCGTGGCTTTCTTATGGTGCCCTTCCTTCGAGCAAGTGCCTATTAGCACGGAGTATTCGCCATGCGCGCCGTTTTCGTAGTCGTAATATGCGGCGTAAATTTCATTTTTCGTGGCGCTGCTTCTGCTAGCGTTAAATTTTAAAAACTCGCCCCACAAATTTGCGATCACCCCTCGCCCACTCATCTCATCTGCGTTATTCGTGCGAGCCTTTAGCCCACAAATTTCAAAGCCTTCGCTCAATTTTAAAATTTTCATAGATTAATCTTCAAGCAGCACTTCAATCTGCTCGGAGTCCTTTTTCAGCGCCTCCGCTTTTGCCGCGCGATCCGCCTTTAGCTTCGAGCTTAGAACCTCGTCGTTTAGAGCTAAAATTTGCAACGCCAGATACGCCGCGTTTTTCGCTCCCGCCTTGCCGATCGCAAGCGTCGCGACGGGGATACCCGCAGGCATCTGCACGGTCGAATACAGCGCATCTACGCCGCTAAGCGCGCTGCCGCCGAGCGGAACGCCCAGCACCGGCTTGGTCGTATTTGCGGCGACCGCGCCCGCAAGATGCGCCGCCATGCCCGCCGCACAGATGAAAACCTGTGCGCCCTTTTTCTCGGCGTCCGCGACGTATTTTGCCGTGCGGGCGGGGCTTCGGTGCGCGGAGGAGACGATCATCTCGTACGCCGCGCCGAATTCGTTTAAAATTTTAACCGCCTCGTAAACGACCTCGTAATCGCTCTTTGAGCCCATTATTATAGAAACAAATTTCATTCTATCTCCTTTCTTAAAAAGCAAAACTCCGCGAGCTTCGCAGGCAGCTTAATCTCATTTAGATTGCCGCTGTGAATCTCGCTAAATTCCTTACCGCTGCGGCCTTGCAGCCTCTTAAATTTTAAATATGGCTTGCCGCTAAGCTCAAAAATTTCGCCGATTTCATTATCGCAAGCGCAAATTTTAAAGCCGCGCGGAGCGAAAATCTCATAGCTCTCGCCCGGCAAAATTTTATCCTTTACGCTTATAAACTCGCCGTCCTGCGAGATCGCGCAAACCTGATGCGTGCCAAGCTCGATGCTGCGGTCTAAATTTTGCGTATCCTCTCGCTCGTATGGGCGTTTTATCAAATATCCGTCGCTAAAGCCGCGGTTTTTAAGCGTCGCGATCTCGCGCTCGTAAACGCCGACCTCAAATTTATCGCTCGCGGCATCGTCGATCGCCGCGCGATAAGCGTTCGTGGCGCATGCGACGTAGTATTCGCTCTTGGTGCGCCCTTCGATTTTGAAGCTGTCGATCGCGCCCGTTTGCATGATCTTTTGCACGTGCGAAATGAGGCTAAGATCCTTCGCGTTCATTACGAAAGTGCCCTCCCCCTCGCGCTCTTGCAAGCGGAAAAGCGCGCTGGTTTCGGGATTTTTAGCGTAAAGCTCATAATTAAATCTGCAGTCGTTCGCGCAGCTTCCGCGGTTGCTGAAGCGGCCGCTTTGCACCGCGCTAACAAGACAGCGCCCGCTGTATGCGAAGCACATCGAGCCGTGCACGAAAATTTCAATCTCGAGGTTCGGAATTTTATCTTTGATTTCTACGGCGTCTTTGAGCGTCATTTCGCGCGCCGCGACGATGCGAACGGCGCCTAGATCCGCCCAAACCTGCGCATCCAGATAATTTAGCACGTTAGCTTGGGTGGAGACGTGAATCGGAATCTCAGGCGCTACGGCTCGTGCGAGGCTCGCGACGCCTAAAGTGGCGATTAAAATTCCATCCACGCGCAGATCGCGAAGAAATTCCAAATGCCTTTCGATGTTTCCTAGCTGGCCGTTGGTCGCAAAGCCATTTACGGTCGCATAAAGCTTCTTGCCGCGCTCGTGCGCATACGCGACGCCCTGCGCGAAGCTTTCCTTGCTAAATTCCTTCGCGCTTCGCTGGCGCAGCGAAAATGAGCCGGTGCTTGCATACACGGCGTCCGCGCCGTAAGCCAGGGCGATTTTTAGTTTCGTTAAATTCCCAGCAGGAGCTAAGAGTTCGGGTTTTTTCAAATACATTCCTAGTGATTTTTTAAGCGCGATTTTACTACAATTTAGCCAAAATTTTATTTAAGGAGCAGTTGATGCGAGCCGATCTGCACAACCATACTTATCTTTGCAACCACGCTAACGGCGAGCCGCGGCAGTATTTGGAAGCCGCGATCGCACGAGGCATAGAAATTTTCGGCTTTGCGGATCACGCGCCGATGAACTTCGATCAAAAATACCGAATGAACTTCGAGCAGATGGAGCTTTATGAGCGGATGATTAGGGATCTGCGGGACGAGTTTAGCGGGCGGATCGACGTGCGGCTCGGATATGAAGTCGATTTTATGACGAAACGGGAGCTAATGGATGAGCGGATTTTCGCGCGCGAGGTTGATTATCTCATCGGCTCGGTGCATTTTTTAAACAACTGGGGCTTTGATAACGAGGAATTTTTAGATCAGTGGAGTGGGCGCGAGATAGACGACGTTTATCGCGAATACTTTGCGCTGATCTGCGCGCTGTGCAGAAGCGGCAAATTCGACATTTTAGGGCATATGGATCTGATTAAAATTTTTAAATTTACTCCGAAAAAAGATATTAGAGTTTTAGCAGGCGGCGCGATAAATGCGATCAAAAAAAGCGGCATCGTCGTGGAGCTAAACTCCGCGGGGCTTCGCAAGCCTGCAAATGAAATTTATCCAAGCGACGCGCTTTTGCAGATGCTAGCGGATGCAGGAGTGCCGATCACGCTTAGCTCGGACGCGCACTCGGTAGCTCAAGTGGCGCTAAATTACGATAAAATTTACGCCAAAGCGCGCGAGTTCGGCTACGAGCGGATCGCAGTTTTCAAAAACCGCGAGCGGCAGTTTGTAAATCTGGCGTAAATTTACGGCAGCCGCTTTTAAATTTAAAAAGGCGCGGCGGCGAGAAATTTTAAAATTTCAAAATCTTCGGCGGCGCAAAATTTTAAAAATCGCGGCGCGCAAAACGGCGCAGATAAAGTCGAATTTCAACTAAATAATGTTAAAATCCGCCGTTAAATTTAGCCCGAATACGGGCGGAAAAAAGGAAAAAATATGGGAAAATTTGTTAATGACGTGAAGGAATTTTTTAAATTTTGCGATGAAAACGAGGTCGAGTTCGTGGATTTTAGATTTACCGATCTAAAAGGCACCTGGCACCATGTCGCTTACAACTACAAGCGCCTGCCGAAGGACTTCGCCGACGGAATTCCATTTGACGCAAGCTCGGTAGCGGCATGGCAGCCAATCGATAAATCCGATATGATGCTAAAGCCCGATGTAGCAACGGCATTTTTGGATCCATTCACCGCGGACGTTACGATCATCGTCATCTGCGACGTTTACGATATCTACAAAAACGAGCTTTACGAAAAATGCCCGCGTTCGATCGCCAAAAAAGCCGAGCAGTTTCTACAAACCACGGGGCTTGGAGATACCTGCTACTTCGGGCCTGAGAATGAGTTTTTCGTTTTCGACGACGTAAAGATCATCGACGATATGAACTGCGCGATGTTTAAGGTAGATACCGAAGAGGGGCATTGGAACAGCGGCAAAAACTACAAAGACGGCTTTAATAGCGGCCACCGTCCGGGCGTAAAGGGCGGCTACTTCCCCGTCCAGCCCGTCGATTCGATGGTCGATCTGCGCGCCGAAATGCTAAAGGTGCTTGAGCAGATCGGGCTTGAGACCTTCATCTGCCACCACGAAGTAGCGCAAGGACAGGGCGAGATCGGCGTCAAATACGGCACTCTCGTCGAGGCCGCCGACAACGTGCAAAAATACAAATACGTCGTAAAGATGGTCGCGCACCTAAACGGCAAGACCGCGACCTTTATGCCAAAGCCGCTCTACGGCGACAACGGCAGCGGAATGCACGTGCATCAATCGATCTGGAAAAATGGCAAAAATACCTTTTACAAAAAGGGCAACTACGCAAATTTAAGCGACGCGGCGAGGTGGTACATCGGCGGCGTGCTAAAGCATGCGCGCAGCATCGCGGCGTTTACGAACCCGAGCACCAACAGCTACAAGCGCCTGATCCCGGGCTTTGAGGCGCCGTCGATTTTAACTTATTCGAGCCAAAACCGCTCCGCTTCGATCCGCATCCCTTACGGCAGCGGCGAGAACTCCGTGCGCGCAGAGATGCGCTTTCCTGATAGCACGGCGTGCCCGTATTTGGCGTTTGCAGCGATGCTGATGGCCGGTATCGACGGTATCAAAAACAAAACCGAGCCGGTCGGGCCGATGGATGAAAATTTATTCAAACTGCACCTCGATGAAATTCGCGAACGCGGCATCGAACAGCTTCCGCACACGCTTCGCGGCAGCCTGGAGGCGGTGATCCGCGACAACGAGTATCTGCGCCCGATAATGAGCGAGCTTTTTATCGAGACCTATCAGCATTTTAAATTTGAAACTCAGGTTTGGCCTTACGAGGCGCGCCCTACGCCGTTTGAGTTTGCGACGAACTATTCGTGCTAAGGCTAAATTTTATGCCGCGCCGCCGGAATTCCACCGGGCGGGGCGGCATAAGGCCTTGGAATTTAAAATTTCGCCGCGCGCGAACTTTTAAAATTCCGTCGCGCGAACTTAAATACCGTCCGTGAAGCTTCAACTCTTTTACCGCAAACGTGAAATTTTATACTTTCTGCTCATTTTGCTTGGAATTTTATCGCTAAACTTAGGTCTAAAATTTTATGAATTCAGAGAATTCCGCGCGAAAAACTACGCCTTTTACGACGCGCAAATTTTAAACGCCTACGCCAAAACTAACGAGCGCGGTCGCACCTACACGGTGCTAAAGCTCAAAACGGCGGATTTCACCCTCTACACGACCGCTAAGCTCGGGCGGGAATTTCACCGCTTCGCTCGCGTAAATATCGGCATCGTAACCAAAAACGTAAAATTTTTAGATTTTTTAAAGCAGCGCTTTTACGCGCCAAATTTTAAAATTTCAGCTGAGACCGCGCCCTCCGGAGCAAAATGGCACGCGATAAGCTTCGTCCGAGCTCAGCACGAAGATGAGATGACGGCGGATCTTTACTCCGCGCTGTATTTTGCGACCGAAATTTCAAAACCGCTGCGCGCCTCCGTCACAAACTGGGGCATAGCGCACATCATCTCGATTAGCGGCTTTCATCTGGGCATTATCTTTAGCACGGTCTTTCTGCTCGCAATGCCGATATATCGCTATTTTCAGGATCGCTACTTTCCGTACCGCAGCGCGAGGCGTGATCTTAGCGTCTTTGTGATCGTGCTGATGAGCGGATATCTCTTCGTGCTTGATTTTACGCCGAGCTTTCTACGCTCGCTTGCGATGTGCTGCGTGGGGTTTTACCTTGCGATGCGAAATTTCTACGTACTTAAATTTACAAACCTCTTCCTAACGATCGCGCTTCTGCTTGCGTTTTTTCCACACTTAGCCTTTTCGATCGGATTTTATTTCTCCTGCCTCGGCGTGCTGTATATTTTCCTCTACCTGCACCACTTCGCGCCTAAATTTAAGCTCTGGCAGAATGTCATACTTTTCAACCTCTACGTTTGGCTAAGCATGAACGTAGCGGTTTATTATTTCTTCCCGACCGCTTCGCTGCAGCAGCTTAGCGTCATGCCGCTAGGATACGTGTTCGTGATCTTTTATCCGCTAAGCATATTTTTGCATCTATTAGGTCTTGGCGGCGCGCTCGATACGCCGCTGCTTGCGTTTTTAAACTTTGCTCTGCCCAGCTTTCAAGCGCAAATTCCGCCGCTTCTTTTCGCGCTCGCAAACATCTGCGCGCTTGCTGCGATAAAGCTTCGCTACGCAGCGCTTGGCTGCGCGATAATCGGAATTTCACCGATATTTTTTATAACGTAGCGCGCGAAAATTCCAATGGGAATTTTATCCGTTGGAATTTTATGCTAAAATCGCGCTTCAAATCTCACAAAGGATCAAAATGTTTATTGCAAACCTCACCTACGTCAAAGAAGTAAGCGAAGCGGACCGCTTTATCAACGAGCACAACACGTTTTTGGATAAATTTTTCGCGGCAGATAAATTTATCTGCTCGGGGCGCAAAGTCCCTCGTACGGGCGGTATCATCCTAATCAACGCCAAAGACCGCGCGGAGCTTGATGAGATCATCGCGCAAGATCCGTTCTTTCAAAACGGCGTCGCAAAATACGAGATCATAGAATTTACGCCGACGAAATTTGCGCCCGAGTTTTGGCGACTTTTCGGCGAATAGACGGCGCGGGTTAAATTTTAAAATTTACGCGCTCGAAACACGCCTCTGAAATTTAGCCGTTTTGCGTGCGAGATGCAAATTTTAACCCGAATTCAAAGCCGAAACGCGGCGGCAAATTTAGATAAGCTTAAAACTGAAATTATACAAAACGGCTAAATTTAAAGGAGATCGGGTGCTGATAAAATTGCGGCTCGCGAAGCCGAAAGATGCGGATACGCTGCTTGAAATTTACGCGCCCTACGTAAAGCAAACGGCGATCAGTTTCGAATACGATGTGCCCAGCGCCGCGGAATTTGCGGGGCGCATTGAACAGACGCTGCAAAGATACCCCTATCTACTCGCTTACGTAAGCGACGAGGCTGCAGGTGCGAACGATGAGCGAGATGAAAATTTTAAAATTTCTGCGAGCGCGGCGGGTGCAGAAAGTGAAATTTTACGTGCGAACGAGGCGCGAAATTGCGCAAGCGGTGCGGCGAAGCAAAATGGCGCAAATCTAATCGCCTCGGCAAAACAAAGCGGCGTAAATTTAAAACCCGGCCAAATCCTCGGCTACGCCTACGCTTCGGCTTTCAAAGAGCGCGCGGCATACGATTGGTCGGCGGAGAGCTCGGTTTATGTATCACAAAACGCGCGCGCTTTTGGTATCGGCAGGCTGCTTTATGAGGCGCTACAGTGCGCGCTCAGGGCTCAAAACATCGCAGATATGAACGCTTGCATCGCTTGCGGGGATGACGAATATCTAAACGACGCGAGCGTGCGGTTTCACGAGCGCATGGGCTTTCGCTTCGTCGGAAGATTTCAGCGCTGCGCCTATAAATTCGGCCGCTGGTACGATATGGCGTGGATGCAAAAGCCCATCGGCGAGCATCTGCAAAATCAGCCTGCGATGAGGCCTTTCGCGCGCTTTAGAGATGAAATTTGCGCGAGCGCGGGCATTGAAATTTAATTTAAAGGAAAAACTTTGACCCATTTTATCATTGACGACGAAAATATCGACGTAGATAATATCTTCGACGTCGTAAATTTAAAAGAGGGCGACGAGCTAAATATAGTCTCCAACACCGCCAAAAAGATCGGTGCCTTGACCCTTGCGCGCCTATCGAAGATGGGCGTTAGCATAGGCGAGGTTTTTACGATCGGCAAGCAAAGAAAGGACTTCGCCGATAAGATCATCGTGTTTTTGATGGGCAAGCTCTGCGGGCAGGAGGGCAAGATCGGCATCGTCAGCAACGACAAATTTTACGACGACGTGATAGAATTCTTTAATAATCTAAACTACCGCAAAAATCCGAAATTTGAAAAGATCAGTCTAGCCTCGCATGCCGCAGGAGCGGGCGCAAAGCAAGGCAAAACAAGCGGTGCGACGGAGAAAAAAACCCAAAAAGCGGAGCCGAAAGCTACAAAGCAGGAGCCAAAGACTCAAAAGCAAGGTGCAAAAACCGCGAAGCAGGAGCCGAAGGCCGCACAACAGGAACAAAAGGCTGCAAATTTTAAAATCACCAAAGCAGACCTCGCCGCGGTGGAGGCGCTGATACCCCAGTGCGTGAGCCTGCAAGCCCTCTATGCCGCGTGCGTCGCAAAGCTCGGCAGAGCCAAAGGCTGCGAAGCCTACCGCGAGATCAAGGACGGCGCGCGAGCAAGGTACGCGAGCATCGCCTATGATAGCGACCTAAAAGACGGCGCCGTAAGGCGAAACGCGATCAAGCTCTACCGCGAAAGCGGCGGCGATATGGCGGAATTTCACAACAAGCTAACGAGCGAATACAAACACGCGGGTCCTGAAATTTACAAGGAATTTAAAGAAAAACTCGTCGGAAAGATGATCTAGGCGACTCGGGCGCAAGGATTTAAGGCGCAGCGATAAAGCGCATCGCGACGTAGCGGCTAGAGCACAGCCTGGCAGCATTAGATGCGCTGTTACGGCTCGCGACGATATGATGCAGCACAACCAAGCGCAACCAGAAATAAAACTATTTGTTTACGCGGCATCGGTCTTATTTTCGCTGTATACAACCAAGCAAAGCCATGCGCTTATACATAGCAACAGAGTAAAGATATGTAGGATAAATTTCATTCTGCCAGATCCAATCCTGGTCTAATCATAGTCGAAGTCTTCCAAATCATACCCGAAGGTATACAAAGTCTTTAAGGCTAGCTCTCTGACCTCTATCCAGGATGGATTGTGATGGACTAGGTATTCGTAATCATCCGCCTCTAATAAGCTGCGGTCGTTAAAATTTTTATCTATAAGTTCCACAAGTACCCTTAGCGCATCTCTCTCGTATGGCAGGAAGCAAAATTCAAATTGTTCCAATAAAGCATTTTTACATTCGGTATATAAAAATTCTATCATTTCCAATGGGCTTTCGTAATATTCAACCGCAGGATGTATCAAATGATCAACTTGATATTCCAAAGATGCCATACGACATAGATTAACCATAAGCCCGCTTTTCCTAAATATCTCTTTTCCGTTAATTTGCATTTGGGTTTCCTTTTATTGTATATGGTTTCTCGGACTTAATCATAGTCGAAGTCATCCAAATCATAGCCGAAAATATGCAAAGTTTTTAAAGCTAATTCTCTGACCTCTATCCAAGATTTATTGTGATATACCAAATACTCACCTATGCCTTCTAGTAGGCTTTGATCTTTAAAGTATCTATCTATAAGCTCCATAAGTTCTCTTAGTGCATCTCTCTCGTATGGTAAGAAACAAAATTTAAATTGTTCTAATAAAGCATTTTTGCATTCGGTATATAAAAGTTCCGCCATTTCCGAAGGACTTTCGTAATGTTTAGCCGTAGGATGAACGATATATTTATCTTGATGTTCCAAAGAAGCCATTCGAGTTAAATGGAACATAAGATCGCCCTTTTTAAATATCTCTTTTCCGTCAATTTGCATTTGGGTTTCCTTTTTATTTAAGTGCTGGCTCCGTTAGTCTAATATAATAGATCAAAGTCACCTAAATCATATCCGAAAATATGTAAGGTCTTTAAAGATAGCTCTCTAACCTCTATCCAGGATTTGTTCTGATAGACTAGATAGTCATAAGTATCTCCCTCTAACAAGCTTTGATCTTTAAAGTATTTATAAATAAGTTCTGCAAGCTCTTTTAAGATCTCTCTTTCATAGGGTAAGAAACAGAATTCAAATTTTTCGTCAAGAGCTCGCCAGCATTCATCACATAGTAGTTCTGCCATTTCTGATGGGTCTTCGTAAGATTTAGCCGTGGCATGCACTAGATATTTATCTTGATGTTCCAAAGAAGCCATTCGGCTTAAATAAAACATAAGACCGCCTTTCTCAAATATCTCTTTTCCGTTAATTTGCATTTGGGTTTCCTTTTATTGGGATGTGGGTTTGCCTGCATTATATCGTAATATATTTTTAAAATTCTCGCGTACTTAAATTCATTTCTCGTAGCCGCTTCAGAATCTTCTAGCTTCGAATTTCTATTTGAATATCAAGCAAGTCATCGTGATCTGGGTATTTGGCGGTCTCCGAGAGTGTAAATTTTATCACGTCTAGCAACTGCCTAGCCAAATCGCTGTATTTTTTCTTAAATGCATTAAAATTTAAGAAAATTAACTTTAAATCGTCTCGAGCGCCTTGCTTATTTTTTAAACCATATCGTGAGTTTTCCTCTTTTTCCTCGATATATTCGCTATAGCTTTCCCACTCGTTTTTATCTTTATATTGCCCCCATTCTTCCTCGCTATAGTATTTCCATTCCTTAAATCGCAGAAACCAAAAGAAATCCGCGAATGCATCAGGGCCGATACGTAGCGGTAAAGAGAGCTTTTCGGATAAATATGAGTATAACTTATGCTCTATTTCTTTGGGGCAATAATCATGCCACTCATCAATATATCTTCTGTCTTTTTGCAACTCATCAAAGTCAATCACTACTTCTATCATTTTTCCCCGTCTTAACTATACTAACGCATATTTTCTTAAAATTCTAAAAATCAAACAAACGTAAATTAACGCAAACTCGCCTTTATTAAATTTTAGTATAAATCAGACCAAAAAGGCACATACGAGCATTTTCCGACCGGCTCAAGAGGATTTTTACCAAATTCCCTCAAAAAGTAGTCATATAAATTTTTCCCATAATAAATGACATCGGTATAGTGTATAGATAAGACTGGCGGATCCGGCAATTTAAGACACGGCATATATCTATGAGAATATACGGGTATAATCTTAGGTGCAATTTTGGCTGCTTCTAGTACAACGGCTCGCTTGCGAGATCCGTCTTCGGGCATCGGACCCCATTTTTGCGTATTCCAATAGTTCTCATTTGGAAAAATTTCATCAATAGGATCGTTTTTTAAGTACTCAAAGACGTAGTTCATAGCCTGCTTTATCTCCTTTATATTTTCATCGCCAAAGTCCCTCCAATTATAAAATTCTACCGAAATAGGCAATGTATATGACAAAAAATCTCTTAGGCTTTTTGGAAATTTAAACTCATAAATTTGCTCTATTTTGTCTATTTCGCTCTCTTTCAAACCATCGCTCAATTCTATGCCGCTCTTTTCTAGCAGCTCTTTTATTCGCTTGTACATATTCTATTTTCCTTATAAGGCTTTTAATCGTAGTTGAAGTCATCTAAATCGTATCCGAAAATATGGATTGTTTTTAGGGCTAGCTCCCTGACTTCTATCCAGGATTTATTGTGATAGACCAAATATTCATAATCATCTACATATAACAATCTATCGTCCTTAAAGTTTTTAAGAATAAGAGACTTAAGCTCTCTTAGCGCATCCCTTTCGTATGGCAAGAAGCAAAATTCAAATTCCTCCAATAGAGCATTATCGCAGGAATCGCATAAAAAATATACCATCTCCTTAGGATTTTCGCAATCTTCATCTGTAGCGTGCACAAGATATCTATCTTGATATTCTAAAGAAGCCATTACACATAGTTTGTACAGAAGCACGCCCTTGCGAAATATATGTTTTCCATCAATTTGCATTTGGGTTTCCTTTTATTTAGATGCTGGTTTCATCTAGCATTCTAAACTCGCATATTTTAATAAAATTTTCGGTCTTATATACAGTTCTATCTACACCATTCTGTCTATAGTAAAATTTTGTCCTATCTCTATAAATTCGCCATCTTTATTTCTTCTGATTTTTAAGGACTCGATGCATTCGGCGGTAAATTCCACAGCTGTCTCCCCGCCTGTTTTTATAGTAATTTCCACCCATCCCTCGACTATGCAATATGTAAATATTAGCCCGTTTATTCCGAACGTATATTTTCCAATATCACTATCTATTTCATCCGGATAAAAACCAAAAAAATCGCTCATCTCCATCACGTCGGGATACGTTTTTATATATGTCATTTTATGCCTTCCTTTGGGATGGTAGTTATAAATTTTATACTTTAATCATGCCGAGAAAAGAAATTTCATACAATTACATACACCGAGCTTTGATTAAATTTAGCCTCTGAAAAATCTACGATCTTTTCATTATCTCTTAAAGTATAAAGCTCGAAATCCGCGCTCAGCTCATCAATATTATAGAAATCCAAACATAAAGCAAATCTGCTGTTCTCAATATCCATATTTTCGATCTTTTCCTTTACCAATTTCAAAAATAAAAGGCATTCTTTAATAAAATCATCTTCCTTTAAATTTGGATTTTTGATCTCCACTTCATTGATCGACCACTCAAAATCGCTTAAGCCTTGATATATTGAAGAATTAATTAAAATGTTCTCTGTTGTGGCTATTCTTTCCCTTTTAAGATTCTTGATAAAAAATATTCCTGTGTCAAGATAGATCAGGCCTTCGCGCAATAGCTGCTTTAATTGCGATATTTTCAGATCTTTGATTGAGCCGCTAAGGGCAATAAATTTAATTAAATTCGGATCGGCATACAAAGTTCCTCTTTTTATCTCTCTTACTTCTTGCACTCTGGAAAATAGCTCTTCATTATTTTTAGGCAGAAGAAAAACCGCTTTGTTCAAATTAACCTCTTTTTTATCTATCGTCACTTTTGCCTTGCTGTTTTTCTCGCAAAATTTTAAAAAGTTGATTCCATATTTAATCTCGTCGTTTAGCCCTATACAGCCAAAACCCTTGCTATCATGCGGATAGACGGCTAAATTTAAACTCGGAAAAACTATAAAGCACCATTCGTTTATAGAATAATCATAGCACATTAAAAATTTAGCCAGCTCTTTTATGTCGTCCCATTTCAGAATATCCATTCTTATGCACATAGCGGGCAACGGATATTCTTTATCTCTAGCCAGAGAAAAATACTCATTTTGTTCTTGCAAAATTCCAAGATCTTTAAATTTATCGTATAACGGCTTTACCTGCGAGATTGCTTTATATTTTTTGTATACTTTATCATCACGCATTAGCGCGCTGACGATAAATACTTCATCGCCATATTCTCTGAAAAAGTTATCGAATAATTTTATCGCTAAGCTTACTCCGCTTAGCCAGCCCCTGCTTTCGATCTCAAAGAAACCGATCCAGTTTTTAGAAGCACTAAAGCTGCTAAAATTTATATCGCTCAGTCTTAAACTACTATTTGTCAAATTTAACAACTTTTTCATTTTTATCCACCGTAATTTTTGCTTTTGCTAAATTATACACCTTATTTGCGAAGCAAAGATCATTTATATTAATTTTCATAGAAAAATTTAATTTTATAAAAATTTTCATCTCCCGATGCAACCGCCAATAATAAGCTTTTTATACGGCGAAATCTATCGCAAATATTTGGCTTTGTATCTTCTTGATATTCATACGTTTTAAAACATTCGCTTTTTGCGTCTATATCTACGTCGCGCCAACTTCCGTTTAGAAATATATCATTAGAGATAGAAATAATGCCTTGCATTATTTCTGGGTCCAACTCTTTGTTTTTATAATGCCGCAAAATCTTTTTTAAATCGGCTTCCAATTTCCAATATTCATCATCGGACCATAGATTATTATCCAAAATCATACCTATAAAGGAATTTGCATCATATCTATCATCAAATGCGGTATTTCTATAAAAATTTACAAGATTCATTGCATCAATCCTTTGGAGCATACCAAAAACCGCTATTGCTAAATTCTTCTTTGAATACGATGCTGTTGCACAGAACCTTTAATCTTTCAAATCTATCATATATGCTAGGCACTACGCCGTCGCTGTTTTTCGCACACAATATATTGCTTACATAAATTTCCGATTTGTCCTCCACGCCGATAACATCATTAAATATCGCTAGTATTGCGATGAAAATTTCTCTTGGAAGCGTTTTTTTATGATAAAAGCTCAAAATCTGCATTAAAGTTTTATCTAACTCCCAATAGTCGCAATCCGACCAGGTTCTTTGATATATAAATTTCCCGACAAACGAATTGATGCTGAATTTATCAGAATTCGTTGAATTCTGGTATAAAAGTTCTAACTCCATTAATCACCTATCCTTTTTTTCATTCTTTATTAAACATTTAGCCATCTTTATGACAAATTTATATTTATAAAAATTGATTATTTTCTGCTTGGCAACTCTTTAGATAAAATTTTTGAATCGGGATACAATTTTTTTAAAAATTCTATCTCTTCTCGGTCTAGCTCATTTAAAACCTCTTCTATAGGTTTTTCGCTTAAAATTTTTCCATAAACTAAACTCGGCCTTTTATATGCGCGCGGGTTACCGTTCTTTTCAAATTGCCTTATTATAGCAATTCTACACTCTTTTGTTATTTCAGAATTGCCCATAAAAAGATCTTTTATATCGCAAGAGGCGCTTTGCTCTTTATATAGATAAAATATCCACGCAAATAATATTATAGCGGCGGCAATAAAGTAAATTTTATTTTTCATGAAATCTCTTATTCTTATTAGATCCTTACTTATTTTTGGTTTTTTAGATATAACCGATCAATCATAGAATTTGCGATTTAATTAGTAATAAAAGTGGTGTCCTGCGTTGGATTCGAACCAACGACCCCCTCATTAAAAGTGAGATGCTCTACCGACTGAGCTAGCAAGACATCGTAAGAAGTGGCGCGACGAATGGGGCTCGAACCCACGACCTCCGCCGTGACAGGGCGGCATTCTAACCAGCTGAACTACCGTCGCACCAAAAATCACACTTGCGGTGCAAGTGCCAAAGAAGTATGAAATCCAAGGATTTCAAAATGGTGGTCGCTGTAGGGATCGAACCTGCGACATCCACCTTGTAAGGGTGGCGCTCTACCAGCTGAGCTAAGCGACCGTTTGGGTTTAAAAAAGAAATGTGATTATATATCTAATACGATTAATTTTCACTTAAACAATGGCTAAAAAACCTAAATTGTGCTATACTTGCAAAATAAAATTTCACCGAAGGTCGCGTAAATTTAGATGAAAAAGTTGGTTTTCGCCCTGTTTTTAGCACTTCAAGCCCTCGCTTACTCGCCGAATGAGATCGTAAACGCCATCGCCGCAGTAGCGCAAAACGAAGGGGTAAAGCCTGAAATTTTATACACCATCGTCAAAATCGAAAGCGACTTCGAGCCCTACACGATCTCCTTTTTGACAAACAAAGCAAACGCCGATTATTTCGCAGGCCTGCGCAATCAAAATATCCGCATCAAAACGAGTAACTACAGCCTAAATTCCAGCAAATGGGTCGTTACGATAATACCGGCAAACGAAATTTACGCCGTGCAGATCGCCAAGTACCTGTACGAGGACGGATTTAGCATCGACGTAGGACTAGGGCAGCTAAACGCCGTAAATTTCAGCCAAAATGAGATCGATTATATATTCAACCCGATGTATAACCTCACCAAATGCGCCAAAATCCTGCGCAAATGCTGGAACGCCAAAAATAAAAATATCAAAGACACGATCGAGTGCTACAACTACGGCATGCGCAAACGCTACTCAAATCCCTACTACAAGCGCTTTTATGAGCATTACGAGAAATTTTTCGGCAAGCCCTATTAAGAGTTAGTAAAATTTCGCTAAAATCGCGCAAATTTTAAAAAAGGATATTTCATGATACTGATCGCAGGACCCTGCGTGATCGAAAGCCGCGAGCTGATAATGCAAGTCGCGGAAAGTTTGCGCAAATTTAACGAAATGAGCGGGGTGGAATTTTACTTCAAAAGCAGCTTCGATAAAGCCAACCGCACCAGCATCTCAAGCTTCCGCGGCCCAGGACTTGAGCGCGGCTGTGAAATTTTAGCCGAGGTAAAGGAAAAATTCGGCTATAAAATTTTAACCGACATCCACGAAAGCTACCAGGCAGAGCCCGCCGCGCGCGTCGCCGACGTGCTGCAAATACCTGCATTTTTGTGCCGTCAAACCGACCTTCTCGTCGCCGCAGCTAGCACGCAAGCGGTAGTAAACATCAAAAAGGGTCAGTTTTTATCGCCGCAGGCGATGAAACACAGCGTCGAAAAGGTACTGCAAACCCGCAGCGCGCGGGCTTATACCCCGCAAAGCACCGCGGCATCTGGCGATACAAACGCCGCTCAAAACAGCGCCTGCTCCGACGATGCCGAAATTTGTGGCGCACAAAACGGCGCCGAAAATGCCGCTAAAGGTACAGCGACGCCTTGTGCCGCACAAAGCGATAACGAAGCGCAAAGCGCCCCGCAACCAAGCGGCGAAGGGATGCACGATCTGGCGCGCTGCCACGGCGTTTGGCTCACCGAGCGCGGCAGTACCTTCGGCTACGGAAATTTGATTGTCGATATGCGCTCACTGCCGATTATGCGCGAGTTTGCACCGGTTATTTTTGACGCGACGCACAGCGTGCAGATGCCTAGTATCGGCGCTACGAGCGGCGGCGATTCGCGCTTCGTGCCGTACCTCGCGCGAGCGGCGGCGGCCGTGGGCGTGGACGGCTTTTTTTACGAGACGCACCCAGATCCCGCTCACGCGCTTTCGGACGGGCCGAATATGCTAAATTTGCAGCAGCTAGAGCGCGTCGTAGCCCAGACGCTCGCAATTCAAAAAGCGCTCGGATTTGGTTAAGACCTATTAAAATTCATCCAAGAAAAAAATAGGATAAAATTCTTAATATTTTTATCTGCCCAAGCTTAAGTATAATTCTGCAGATATATTACCAAAATTACGTTTTTTGTACGGTCTATATATTGGCATTTCTTTTAAACTTTTAAGCGGCTCAAGACTTTTGAGACTCTTCAGGGGCTTTAGCGGTGCTAGCCCACCATATGCTTCTTTAACGCAAGCAAAGGGATAGCCGTCTATATTATACATGATGCCACCTTCAAACCAACCTAAATATTTACCGTTAAACCCATAAATATTAAAATTATTATCTAAATAAGCAAGAGGGTCACCTTCCCATGAGTAAATAGTAAGTTCTCTATCAGTATCTATATAGACAGCCCATTCTCCACTACTATCTAAAAAATCAACTTCTTTAGAATAAATACATACCACAATACAAAATATTAGCGTAAGTATTTTTTCCATATTTCCTCCTTTAAAATAGACTTTTCATTTTAAAATTTTTACAGTAAAAATCAAAAAATACATCTTTATCAGCAAAAATTTCTTTAAAAATTCCATTTCGGTTTAATCCTACAAAAAGTGCCGCTGCACGCGATTGCGCAGAAAAAGATTTTTTAGGATTAAATTCTATATCGCTAAAATAGTCGTATTTTAAAACTTCGTTTGCTAAATTTTGATTTTGCTTCAGAGCGCTTAGATATAAAAAATCATAAAAATACGTTTTAGGCTCAGTAGCAAATTGCTCGCTAAAAAGCTCAAAACCGCGAAATTCGCCGCTGTTTTTGAGAGGCAGATATTTTTTAGGGTGAATTTTAGCGCTGAAAATAATCTCTTCAAACGGCCCGCCTCGCTCGAAAAATTTTGAACCCTGAAAAAACCGTTCAACACTAGCTTCTATGAAATTTTTATCTTCGCCTTTCAAACGAAGCTTTAGATTAAAAGCGCTTAATGCTTTGCCGAGAGGATTTGGCGATGCCTTACTGATTTCTAGAATTTTTTCGCTTTTAAGCTCGGCTCTAGCGTTGCTTAAAAGGCTATCTATTGATTTTATCTTTTGAGATAACGCAAAGCCGCTAAAAAATTCAAATTTTATATCTACACTTTTTACAAAAGGACTTTTATCTATCGCATAAAAAATCGGTCTAATAGCCTGCATTTTCTAATTCCTAACTAGCGGTATTATTTCGCTTATAAATTTTAGCGGAATCTTTTCGTAAATCATAACTTCAGCTTGTGAAATTTTGTATAAACTATTTTGAGCTACGTCGTATGACGGAAATTCTTGTATAGAATAAAGACTTACAAAATTTAAATAGTTTTTGATAGTGCTATACCTTCCAATATGCGCTGCATTTGCCGTGGCGTTTTGATCACTCATAATAAAGGCATGATAAAATAACACGATCGGAGATATTAAAATAATAGCAAAGTTTTCATTTTTATGCCTATCGATAAAAGTGTTAAGCATACAATTATCGCCTATGACAGATAAATGCACATAATCCCCTAAATTGCGTCTATTATCTAGCTCATTGGATAGCTCGTTAGTTAATAAATTTGGTCCTATGCCATTATTTTTTAAATAGTTCATACAAAAAATTCCACCCATTTTTATAATGGAGCTTAAATTTGAAAGTTTTGTTAAATGGATAAAATCGTAGTATTTATCCTCGTATTCAAAATTGTCTTTAATAAAAGCTCGAGCTTCTTGGTAATTTTCATCCTTGCTCAAATTAAATTTAGGCTCTGATTTAAAGTCTGTGATATTACTAGATTTAGGGATATTTGGATAGTGAAAATTTTTGCAACGCGAAAATTGCTTTATATCTGAAATAGCGGCGTCTAGACTGGAATACATAACAAATCCTTAAAATTAAATTTAAGGTAAATGATACTCTCTCTCTCTCTTAAATTTTGACTTAAAATTATGATGGTTTTTTAATAGAAATTTATAAGTAATTTACTTAATATATAAAATTTTTGCTGCATAGGTTAGTAATTTTTTACTCATCACACATATCGAAATTTAACCGCAAGGATATCAAACCGCTATTCTGCGCTTTATTTTGTATCTTTATCTAAAATTTTGTTTTTGTCGCTATAATGCGGCTTCTTGACCTTTTCGTCTAGTGGCTCAGGACGTTGCATTCTCAGTGCGAAAACGCGTGGTTCAAATCCCGCAAGGGTCGCCATTATGGACTTATACAAGTCTCTTGATTTTAAACGATAAATTTATCTATGATTTTATCATGGACTTTCATACAGACCGTCCGATTTCAAATAATAGATTTTATCTGCGATTTTATCGATGAAGCTTTTATCGTGCGAGACGATGATTTCACTTACGTCAAGCCCCGCCAAAATCCCCGCCACACGCTCCTGCATCGCCTCATCAAGCGCCGTTGTAGGCTCGTCCAGCAGTAGTATCCTAGGCTCGCACACCAGCGCGCCCGCAAGCGCCACCAGCTTTTTCTCGCCGCCGCTTAGATGAAAGGGCACCCGCTCGCGTAGATGCTCGATTCCCAAGCGCCGCAGCGTTTCAAGCACCTTACGCTCGATCTGCTCTTCACTTAAAATTTCAAGCTTTTTTAGATGATCGTTTTCGCTGCCCTGCCTTAAAATTTGCGCCTTACGACCAAAAAATTTAGAAAAAATTCCACGCCTTTTCTCCGCATTTCGTGCTTGTTTTAGCCGCTCATTTTGTGCACGCAGGCTAAATGCGACGTCCTCAAACACGCTCGCGCACAAAAATTGATCGTCGCTGTTTTGAAATAAAAACCCGATCTCGTGGCGAAATTTTGCAAAATCCTCTACACACTCAAGCTTCTCGCCGAAAAGCTCGATCTCACCCTCGCCCCATTGCCTTAGGCCGCCTAAAATTTGAAGCAGGCTCGTCTTGCCCTGCCCATTTGCGCCCAAGATCGCCACTTTTTCCTTATGCCCTACACTCAAATTTACGCCGCGAAAAATTTCTCGCTCGCCGTTTTTAGCGCTTAAACCCAGCGCCTTAAGCGAGCAGCTCATAAGATAGCTCCGATTTTAATAAATACGCACGCCAGCACGAATGCCAAAAACGAGGCTTCCGAGACGCTTAAAGCCTCGCGACGTTCGTAAAATAGCCTACCGCAAAACCCTCGCGCGCTCATCACCAGGCTTAAATTTCTCGCCTGCTCAAGCGCCGAAATCGCTAAAATTCCAACTAAATTTGCATAAATTTTATAGGTAAAAATTCCGCTCGTCCCTACAAATCCGCGCATACGCAAAAGTGCTTGCAGCCTCGCTAGATCCGAGCGTAAAAAATTTACGAATCGCCCGCAGCAATACACCAAAGAGCTTAGCTTTTCGCCGAATCCTAGCCCGTAAAATCCGCGCGCGAAAAAATATTCATCCTTGCCGTAAAATAGCAAAATCGCAAACGCCATTATCAAATTCGCGCGCAAAAATATCACGCCTGCAAGCTCGTAGTTGCCGACTATGGCGGGGCTTAATGCACTTAAAATAGCAAAGATATTTAATACCGCAAGCCTTGTGCAGACCGCACGCGCAATCGAAATTTTAAGCGCAAAAAGAAGCATCGGTGGGGCAAAAAACGCCGCGTAAAGCTGCCCGCTAAGTCCGACGCCGAAGCTGAAGATAAAAAACGCGAGCAGCGATACGGCGGGGCTCATTTGCGCGCTCTTTTCGCTAGCCACATCAAAGCGAAAAATCCGAAAATCAAGGCCAAACAAAGCGCGATTTTAGGCGCCTCAGCGGACTGGCTTTGAAACGCCATGCTCCTAATATCGCTCTTAGGGCTTTCTTTTGGCAAGATGCTTTGCGAGGCGGAATTTTCCAAAGGCTCGGAAGCACTTGAAATTTTATCTTTAGACACACTGCCTTTCGGCGCAATATTTTCGGGCGCGCTGCCTTCGGACGCGGAATTTTTAGCGGCGTTCAAATTTTGCGGCACAGGATTTTCAGAAACGTCAGAATTTTGCGGCGTGGAATTTTCAGGATCACTGGAATTCTGCAGCGCAAAGTCCTCGGCGTTAAATTCCATCTGCGCACCATGCCCTGCACCTCCGTAAATTTGAATAGTAAAATTTTTAGCTAGTATGCGTATGCTCGCAAGTCCCTCTTTATCGGTCTTAGTGCGCAAAATTTCGCGCCCGTCCGCGCTAATTAAAACTTCGCACTCCATGCAGGGAGAATTTTTATAAAAATAGCTATAAATCGCCACTCTATCGCCCTCTTGCGTCGCGAAAAGATGAAGCGCATGCGAAAATGCGAAGGAGCTCAAAACCGCTAAGAAAAATAGCGCTCTCATCGCCTTTGTCCGCCGTAAAATTTCGCAATAAAGCTAAGTGCAAAAAGAGTGATGATCCCTTCCAAAACAGCTAGAATCGCTCCTTCGAGCGAGATGAGCGTCGCGATAGCAAAAAACTCCCGCCCGCTGATGAAAAGCACGAGATCAAGAAGCAGCATCGAGCAGACGATCGGCACAAAACCCGCCAAAAACAGATAAATTTTTTGCGTGCGCACTTCTAGCTCTTGCGCTTTTGCGGCGGCGGCAAAGAGCCCGCCCAAAACCGCTGGAAAGCCGATGACTGCGGTATTTACGCCTAGCACGCTAAGCCCTCCGAAGCCGAAAAACACCCCTTGCAAAAACAGCGCGACAAAAATCGCCAAGATCGCGCGTGAGCCCAAAAACGCGCCCACGAGCCCACTTAGCATCAAATGCATTGAGCTAACACCCACGGGCAGGTGCACGAAAGAGGCGACGAAAAATAGCGCGCTAAAACATGCGATCCTAGGGATTTCAGACTGCCTTACGCGCCATAAAATCGCCGCCACGGCAGGCGCCGTAACCGCCCAGCCAGCTAGCAGCACGGGCGCGCTCAAAACTCCTTCACTAATGTGCACGGCTCACCTCCTTTAAATCGCTCCCGTTTTTTAGATGCGCAAAAACGCGCGAAGTGGCTAAATTTAAGGCATTTGCGACCTTTGCGATAATTGCCTTGATTGCTACAGATCTTGCTTTTACGGCTTTAGTCGCGACAGAATTTTCGGCTGTAAAACTCGCGGCTTGCGTCCTATTTGCGGCGGCTGTTAGCGCAAGACTCGGAGCGGTCTCGGAGCTGCTTGCGGAACCAGTAAATTTGATAAATTTTACGGCTCGCATGGCGCAAAAACTTTCGTTTGCTACATTTGCAGGAGCGGCGAGCGGATTTTGCAACGCAAAATTTAAATCCCTGATCGATCTCGGCGCGGTGCTCGCGCGGCAAAACAGAGCTTGCGAACTTTTAAAAGTCGAGGTTTGTAAAATTTCAAAAAACGAAATTTTGCGCGCGGGTATTTTACGCTCGTAAATCCACGGATGTGAAATTTTACGGCTCGAAGCTACTAAGAGCGGATTCCTACCGAGCAAAATTCCACGCAGCAGAGCTACGTTACTTAAAATTTTACTCGGCGGAATTTTGCCATTTAAAATTTTAACTGCAGAATTCGATGGAAATTTTACATCGCCAAGCAAAACGTACGAAAATAAAATTTCAAAACTCCGCTCAAACGCAAATTTAAATTTATCCGCAGCCGCGCAAATTTCGCCCGAAAAAAGAGATCTCACCGAGCTGCTCCGCTATTTTTTCAGCTCGTCCGCCTTGATCCAAAGCACGGCACCCAGCTCGTTTACGGGCTGCTCGCTTCCTTTGGCGGCCTCCTCCTCGCTAAGAGCCGCAAAGCCCCACCAGCCGGCAACCGGCATCACGAAGCTAAACTCGCCCGCGCCGTTGGTTTTAACGACCTGCGTGACATGCGCCTCGCTAGGGGCTTTGTAGCCCTTATCGTTATATAGCTCGATCTCCACGTCCGCGCCCGGAACGGGCTTTCCGTGCAGTAAAAAAACTCCGCTAAATATCTCTCCCGCATACAGCGCATAAGGCCGCACTAGTGGCACGATCTCCGCCTCTAGCCCGAGCGGCTTATCCCAGCCTTCGCCCGCGCCGTAAGCATCGACGTAGGTTTTGGTGATATGGCGGATCATCTTGCGCTCAGCCGGCTCGGCATAGGGTTTGGGATCGAAATAAAACGCTAAAAGCGATGGCTTGTCAGCTTTAAATTCCGCCGTGAAATAGGAATTTTCGCCCTTTTTCTGCTCTTTTAGGCTGCCTAGGAGCGATTTTTTCTCGTCGTCAATAAAAACGCCGAATTCTGCGGGCTTTTGTAGATTCATAGACTCCTGTAAAAACGGATGGGAGAATTCCAAATTTAGCTTTAAAGTAGCATCTTTTTGATCCTCTACGACATTTTTATCCGTCGTAAGAACGCCGAAATGTGCGAACGCAAGGCTCGCCGCGAAAATTCCTAAAAAAGCAAATTTTGCCTTCATGTAATACCTTTCATAATAAAATATTACGGAATTGTATCACTTTTTTTCATCCGTATTGCTTAAATGTGGGTTTATTTTGAGTATTTAAAGCAAACTTTAGTTAAAATGTCGCAATTTAAATTACCAAAAAGAGGCAGAAAATGATAAATTTAAAACTTATCGAGACGAATTTCGACGAATTTAATAAAAAACTCATCGCCAAAAAAGTCCCGCCGCAAACCCTGCAAACGCTGCTAGATTCTTACAACGAGCTAAAATCTAAAAAGAGCGATCTTGAAAACCTCCAAGCCGTGCAAAACGCAAAGAGCAAGGAGCTTGGTCTCGCCGCCCGCGAAGGCAGGGACGTAGGCGCGCTAAAATCGCAGCTTGAGGAAAACAAGCAAAAGATCCAAAACCTAAGCGAGCTCGTAAGCGAGCGCGAGCAGAGCCTAGAAGCGATCGCCGCGTGCGTGCCGAATATCATCGACGACGACGTGCCGATCGGTGCGGACGAGAACGAAAACGTCTGTATCAAAAAGGTCCTGCAGCCGCGCACGTTCGACTTCGCGCCCAAGCAACACTTCGATCTAGGCGAGGCGCTGGGATGGCTTGATTTCGAGCGCGGCGTCAAACTCAGCGGCAGCCGCTTCACCGCGATCCGAGGTCTTGGCGCAAAACTGAATATGGCTCTCATCAATTACATGATCGAATTTAACAACTCGCGTGGCTTCGAGCTCGTAAATATGCCGTTTTTGGTGCGCGATCAGATCCTCTACGGCACGGGTCAGCTGCCTAAATTTAAAGACGATCTTTACCGCGTTGACGATGAGGAGCAAAACCTCTACCTCATCCCTACGAGCGAGGTTACGGCGACGAATCTCTTTAACGATGAAATTTTACGCAGCGAGGAGCTGCCGATCAAGCTCACCAGCTACAGCCACTGCTTTCGCAAGGAGGCGGGCTCGGCGGGGCGCGATACGCGCGGCATGATCCGCCAGCACCAGTTCGAAAAGGTCGAGCTCGTCGCCATCACGCGCCCCGAAGATAGCGCAAAGATGCTTGAGGAGATGATTTCATGCGCAAGCGATCTGTTAGCTAGCCTTGGCCTTCCGCACAGATACATGCTGCTTTGCAGCGGCGATCTGGGCTTTAGCGCCGCAAAGACCGTAGATTTGGAGGTTTGGCTACCGGGGCAGAACCAATACAGAGAGATCAGCTCGATCAGCAACTGCCGCGATTTTCAGGCGCGCAGAGCCAAGATCCGTTTCAAAGACGGCAAGAAAAATAGCCTCGTTCACACGCTAAACGGCTCCTCGCTCGCGGTCGGCCGCACGCTGATCGCGGTGATGGAAAACTACCAGCGCAAGGACGGCAACATCGAAATCCCGCGCGTTTTAGAAAAATATATGTAGGCGGCCCGTGCAAAAGCCCTACAAAAACCCAAATTCTAACGCCCGATTCGCAGCCGCTGGGTCTTGCGCGGAAAAATTTAAAAAGCGCGGCGTCAAATTTTTCGCGCTGCAAAACGCAGGATTTTTTGCAACAAAATTTGACGAAATGGAATTTTGCAGCGCAGAGCCTGGGGCATACGATGCCGCGCTTCGCGATTTTAAATTTTGCAATGAAACGCTTCGTTATACGCGACAAATTCGGCAATCACGGCACTCGTATTTTAAATTTCACGACGAGAAATTTGATGGCGCAAAATTTACGACCTGCGAGACGAATTTTTTAGGAGCAAACTTTCGCGGCACGGAATTCTGCAAATCAAAATTTAGGACACGCGGCGTAAAATTTCATAAAACAAGATTACGCCGCGCAAAATTTTATGCCGCAAAATTTGCGGCGAAGGGCGAGAAATTTTGCAGCGCAAAACGGCGCGGAGCGGGCGTGTGAAGATCGCGCTTTTCGGCGGCAGTTTCGATCCGCCGCACGCAGGACACGACGCCGCGGTGAAGGCAATTTTATCGAGCTTAAAGCCCGATTTGCTAATAATAATGCCGTCGTTTCTAAACCCGTTTAAAAAGAGCTTTTCGGCGCCGCCGCAGCTGCGGCTTAGATGGTGCCGCGCGCTGTGGAGCGATGCCCCGCATGTGGAGGTGAGCGATTATGAAATTTTGCAAAACGTGCCGGTACCCACGATACAAAGCGTGAAATTTCTACTCGAAAAACATGGCGGAAACGGCAAAATCGCGGCGGAGGCGGCAGCCGCGGCGAGTGAAACCCGAAGCGCGGATAAAATTTCAAGCGCCGCTTCAAGCAGAGCGCTCGGCGCCGTCATGAGTGAAATTTCAAACGCCGTCGGAGACGAAATTTCAAGCACGAGCAAAATTCCGAACGCCGCCCGAAATGAAATTTCAAATGCAAGCGGAATTATAGTCGCAGATGAAATTTCAGGTGCCGTCAGGAACGAAATTTCGGACGTTGTCAAAATTCCAGGCTCCGTTAAAGTTCCTAGTGCTGTTGGAGACAAAATTTCGAGCGCTGTCGAGAGTGAAATTTCAAACGCCACCACGGGCAAATTTCCAAGCGCAAACGAAATTTCAGACATCGTCAGAGCCCCGAGCATTATCGGAGCCGAAATTTCGAGTGCAGACAAAATTCTAGGTTCTATTGATGGTAAAATTTCAAATGCCGTTGCGGACAAAATTCCAAGCACAAGCGAAATTTCAAGCGGCAATGCAAATTGTATGGCCGACGCAAGCGGCGCAAATTGCGTGAGTAGCGCAAATAGCGCAGGTGACATAGGCAGCGTAAATGACGCGGATGACGCGAGCGATGTGAGTAGTGCAGATGAAGCAAGCAAAGCAAACAGCGCGAACCATACAGACACAGCACCAAAGCTCTACATCGTCGTGGGCGCCGACAACCTAGCCGAGCTTCATAAATGGCGCGATTTTAGCGAGCTGCAAAAATTAGCGGAGTTTGTCGTGCTTACGAGGCCCGGCTACGAGATCCCGCGGCAGTGGGCGGGTCTAAAGCGGATCGAGATTGCCGTAGATGCGAGCTCAAGCGGTTTTAGGCGAGATTTCAAAGGCGAAATCCCGCCCAAGATCGCAGCAGGGGTCATAAAATTTTATAAAAGGAAAGATATGCAAGATCCAAAGCAAAGGGCGGAGCGGATCGCCGAAATTTTAAACGAAAAGAAAGCCGAAGATGTCCAGATCATCGATATGGAGGGGCGCGAATACATCGCGAAATTCGTAGTTATCGCTACTACGCTAACCTCCCGCCACGCCGCCTCGCTCATCGAGGAGCTAAAAAGCGTGCTTAAGCCGCTCGGCGAGGAGTTTTTGGCTATCGAAAGCGGCGATGAATGGAGCGTCGTCGATCTCGGCGACATCATAGTTCATCTCATCAGCGAGGCTTACCGCGCCAAATACAATATCGAGGACTTCCTCGACAAGCTCAAAAAAGAGCAATTTTAAGGAGGGAGCGTGCCGAGACAGACCTGGAGCAGCAAGCTCACATATATTTTAACCGTCGCGGGCGCCACGATCGGCTTTGGCTGCACGTGGAGGTTTCCGTATTTAGTCGGGCAAAACGGCGGCGGCGCCTACGTGCTCATATTTTGCATCGCAATGATCGTGCTTGGAATCCCGATGATCTTGGTAGAAAACGTCATCGGACGCCGTGCGCTAAGAAACTGCGTCGATGCCTTCGCAGCGCCTAAAAAGGATGGCTCACGCATAAAGCCGGCATGGAAAATCGTAGGCATCATGGGCGTAATCGGCGCGTTTGGAATTTTAGCCTACTATATGGTTCTCGGAGGCTGGGTGCTAACCTATATCGTAAACATCGTAAGCGGCAACTTCGACCTCTCCGCGCGGATCACCGATCCCGCATTCACGCAAAAATTCTACGCAGATCACATCGAAAATAGCCCGCTCGGCGTCGGAGCTTACACGCTCGTTTTCATAGCGATCAACTGGTATATTTTGAAAAATGGCATCATCGAGGGGATCGAAAAATTCGTAAAATTTCTAATGCCCGCGCTATTTTTATGCTTCATCGCCGTAATTCTTACAAATTTAACGCTTGAGGGCGCAAAGGAGGGCGTGAAATTTTATCTCGGCGTCGATTTTGCAAAGATCACGCCCAAGCTTTTGATCGACGTTTTGGGTCAGGTCTTTTTCGCGCTCTCGCTCGGTTTCGGCGTGATGATCACGCTATCGAGCTTCCTCAATAAAGACGAGAAGCTGATGCAAACAGCCACCATCACCGCAGTCGTAAATACCCTCATCGCCGTGCTTGCGGGCTTTATGATCTTTCCGTCGCTCTTTAGCGCGGGGCTTGAGCCGAGCAGCGGCTCGTCGCTGGTTTTTAAAAGCCTGCCGATCGCGTTTTCGCACATGCCCTTCGGCAACGCCGTCGCAGTGGTCTTTCTCTCGATTTTGCTCATCGCTGCGCTTACGACGTCGATCACGATCTATCAGGTCATCATAAATTTCGTCGAGGAGCGCTTCTCATTTTCGACGCTAAAGGCGGTAAATTTAACGCTCGGCGGCGTCTTCGTGCTCGGCAACCTACCCTGCATCCTCTCAAGCAGCGTGCTTGCGGACGTCAAAATTCTGGGACGCTCGGTTTTTGACGCCTTCGACTTCGTAAGCGCGAACGTATTTTTCGTGCTAACGGCGCTTCTGTGCTGCATCTACGTGGGCTGGGTGCTGAAAAAGGACGCGATCTACGAGCTCACCAACGAAGGTGATCTGGGCGCAAGACTCGCGGGAGTTTGGTTTTTATACGTCAAATTTATCCTGCCGCTCATCATCGCGGTGATCTTCGGGTACGGGATTTTCGGCCAAATTTAAAGCCGCGAGAGTTTTAAATTTTAAATTTGCCCACGGCGGTGCGATAGAATTTTAAAATTTCATCCGCTGCGTTACATGCGCTGCGGCGCGAGTTTTTACACGGTGCGGCACATTGTATTGAAACTTGCGGCACGGCGGTCTTGCGACTAGGTGCGAGACACTACACCGCAGTTATAATATAAATTCAGCGCAGGCGTAGCCTGCCCCTTGTAAAGCGTCGTCGAGGGTTAGGTGGGGTTTGGGGCGGGAAGGGGAGCGACCTCGCAATTCAAGCCCCCTTCCCGCCCCAAGAAAAGTTTGGGTGCGGCGTGGCGGAATTTTAAAATTTTATTCGCCTCAGCGCAGCGCGTTAAATTTTAGAATTTTAAAATCTATCGCAGCGGCGCCGTATCGCGAGAGATAAAATTTAAAATTTAGCCGCAATTTAGGGATTTGCAATGCTTCTGTTTTTCTTTACGATCTTTCCGATATCGCTGATGCCGGGCATCAACATGACCTACGCGCTAAATCTCGGCATCGCGCGCGGCTATCTTAGGGCGCTGCCTGCGTTGCTCGCGCAGGTGCTGGGCGTCACGCTCGTGGCGCTTGCGTGTATATTCGGCGTCGCGGGCATTCTGCTTGCGCACCCTGCGGCGCTTAGCGCGATTAAAATTTTAGGCGGCGCGTATATTTTCTATCTAGGCGTCGCGACCTTTTTAGCGCGCGGAAATTTTAAGCTGCAAAAACAAAAGCGCAGCGAAAATATCTTCTTCCAAGGCCTCGTAGTCGCGGTCTCAAACCCCAAGGCGTGGATATTTTTCACCGCGCTCTTTCCGCCGTTTTTGGACGCGGACAATATTTTCGGCGCGCGCACATTTGCTCTCGTCGCCACGCTGTGCGCCAGCGAAAGTATCTGCCTTAGCATCTACGCGCTGGGCGGAGCTGTACTAAAAAATCTTCTGAAAACCCATTTGAAATACCTCGAAATTTTCTGTTCGGTGCTGATGTGCGCGATCGGGCTGTGGATGATTTTGGGCTAAAATTTTGATTAAATTTAGCGCCCGAGCTTTGATAGAATTTTTAAATTTAAAGATAGATTGAAAAGCGGTATTGCTGCGACTAAATCTCAAGAAAAGCCTTAAAATTTAGCCGCTAGCTTTGAATTAAAATTTTAAGCGATCAATCGCGTGCGCTAAACGCCGCGGCGATTATCGTCCAGGGTTAGCCTACGGTGCGTCTAAGGAATTTGCGGACGTGATTCTTATCCGCAGCGAAATGGCGGCGCGTTTAACGGTTTTGGCTTTGTGTAGCATCGCCGCGCCGCGTGCGCTTAAATTTTAAAATTTAATCTCTGCCGTGAAGCTCGTCGATATAAAATTTCACAGAGCCGAGACCCTCTTTTTTTGCCCATTCATAGGCGCTTGAGACGAACTCCCAGTTGATACCCGCGTAGAATTTCTCCAAATATTTCGGGCGTGCGTTGTGCTCATCTATGTAATACGCGTGCTCCCAAACGTCCACGACTAGAAGCGGCACGAGCCCCTCGCTCACCGGCGTAGCGGCGTTTTGAGTCGCTTTGATGCAAAGCTTGCCCGATTTCGGATCGTAAGCGAGCCACACCCAGCCCGAGCCGAAATGAGCCGTAGCAGCAGCCAAAAACTCGCTTTTAAAATCCGCGAAATTTTCTGCCAGCGCCGATTTTAGCTCCGCGGAAGCCTCGCTAGGCTTTGCGATGCAATCCCAATAAAAATCGTGGTTGTAAACCTGCGCTGCGTTGTTAAAAAGCCCGCCGCTAGCAGCCGTTACGATCTCGTAAAGCCCCTTGCCCGCAAACTCGCCCGATTCGGTAAGTTTATTCAAATTTGCCACGTAAGTCGCGTGGTGCTTGCCGTGGTGATAATCACAGGTTTGCTTGCTTACGACCGCGTTGTGCGCCGCATCGAACGGCAACTCTCTAAGTTTAAACATCTTTCTCTCCTTGAAATGAATTTTGAAGCGATTATATCCTAAAATTTCTAAATGATTAATAAAATTTATTATTTAGGATTAATTTTAAGATGAATTTCAATCCAAGCTTGCTCCTAATATAATCGCGCTTTAAATTTAAAATTTAGGCGGTTTTGAATAACCAAAGGCTTTGCTTCTGTCCTCATCGGAGCGCTTTTTGAGTGCGGCTGGGCTTACGGGTTTAAGCGCGGTTAGTGCACACGAACGGCTGCTCACCGCCACCTGCGTAATTGCGAGCTTTTTTATCTTTATGCTTGCTTTTAAATACATAGCGCGGCGCTCGTATACGTCCTATACACTGGGCTCGGCACGCTTTTATCGCTTCACTCTAAACGATCGTCGCGCTAAAAGAGGGCTCGGAGATTAACCTGCTTCGCGTATTTTTCATACTCATGCTAAGCTTATGCACAGGCATCGGCACGATCGGCGCCGTGGTTCTAGGCGTATTCATCCACCGCGAGAAAATTTCTGCGCGCAAAGCACCTGTTATTTCTCATAATTTCAAGCGCCGTGATGCTGAAATTAATTTAGAATTTTGGCGAATTTAGCTAAGCTTAGCGCTAAATTTAACTCAAAGGAAAATCATGAAAATCATCGAAGGCTCGCTTGCTCTTAAGGGCAGCGAAAAAATTCTAATTATCAACGCCCGCTTCAACCACATCATCACAGATCGCCTGGTAGAGGGGGCGCACGATGCGTTTTTGCGCCACGGCGGCAAGGAGGAAAATTTAAGTCTGATGCTAGTACCTGGCGCTTTTGAGATCCCGCTCGCGCTTGAAAAGGCGCTAGCTTCCAAGCTTTACGACGCCGTCGTTTGCCTAGGGGCGGTGATCCGCGGCTCTACTCCGCATTTTGATTACGTAAGCGCCGAAGTAAGCAAGGGTATCGCAAACACCATGCTAAAATACGGCGCACCCGTGACTTTCGGTGTGCTAACTACCGATAATATCGAGCAAGCGATCGAGCGAGCAGGCTCAAAGGCCGGCAACAAGGGCTTTGAAGCGATGAGCGGCGCGATCGAGCTTCTAAGTCTATTTCGCAACATAAAGGCGTAAAATGGCCACCAGACACCAAGCCAGGCTCGCTGCGATCTCGCTGCTTTACTCTAAAGATATGAACGGCGGCAGCGAGGACTTTGCGGACGAATATCTGGAAGAAAAGCGCATTCGCAACGAGCAGCGCAACTGGACATTGGCGCTTCTGCGCGGCGCTAGCGAAAATCTCGCCGCGGTCGATGCGCTGATAGATGAAAATTTAAAGGAATTCAAGCTCGCCGAAATTTCGGCTCTGGAGCGCGCGATACTGCGGCTCGGGACGTATGAGTTGCGCTTTACGGACACGGACGCGGGCATCGTCATCAACGAAGCGATCAACTCCGCCAAGGAGCTTGGCATCTCGTCCAAATTTATAAACGGCGTGCTGGACGCGCTAAAAGATAGCCCCGTAAATATCGCGGTGGATAAAATTTTCAATCCGAATACGACGGCAGGCGTAAATTCCGAGCTATCCTCGACGACAAGCGAAAATTCCAAGCCCACTGCGGCGAAAAGCTCCGCTATTTCAGACAGCAACGTTGCGGCAAAAAATTTCATCCCCGCAGACACGGACGGCGAGACGAAAAATTTTACCAAGGCAAAGAGGAGCGGCGCGCCGAAAAATTCTACGGCAAGCAGAAGCAGACCATCTAAAAAGTCCGCTAATTTGAAAACTCGCAGTGCGCCCGCCAAAAAATCCGTCGCAAGCAAAAAATTTAAAACGGAGGGAAATTTTAAGACCGGAGATAAATTTAAGACGGAGAAAACGGGCAAAAATTTCAAAACGGGCGAACGAAGTAAAAATTTTAAGGCAGGCGAACGAGGCAAAGACGTAGCGCCGAAAAAAGAGAGTGCGGATAGAAATTTCAAAGTCGGCAAAAACGCGGCATCAAAAAAGAGCGCTGCGGGTAAAAATACTGCGCCGAAAAGTAGCGTTGGGCGCAAAATCTCTACCGCGCCGAAAAAATCTACGGGCAGCAGAGGCGCCCTCTCAAAAAGACCTGCGGGCAACAAAGGCACGGTACGTGGCAAGGATAAGCAGTGAAGCTCTGCGTCGCGCTTGATATGAGCTCGAAGCAGGAGTGCTTGCAGCTAGCGGAGCGGCTTGCGAACTTTTCGGATAAAATTTGGCTCAAAGTTGGGCTGCGAGCCTATTTGCGCGACGGAGCGGGATTTATAGAGGAGCTAAAAAAGCTTGGAAATTTTAAAATTTTCCTCGATCTAAAGCTCTACGACATCCCAAACACGATGGCCGATGCCGCCGAGGAGATTGCAAAGCTTGGCGTCGATATGATAAACGTACACGCAAGCAGCGGCAAGCGCGCGATGGCTACGGTGATGGAGCGACTGGATAAGCTCGGTTCGCGTCCGTTGGTGCTCGCGGTCTCTGCGCTAACGAGCTTTGATCAGGCGGAATTTAGCGCGGTTTACGAGCAAAATTTAAGCGATGCCGTGCGTAAGTTTAGCGTTATGAGCTATGAAGCGGGGCTTGACGGTATGGTCTGCTCGGCGTTCGAGAGCCGCCTGATAAAGGATGCTACGAGCGCAAATTTTATCACGCTCTGCCCAGGCGTAAGGCCGTTTGGCGAGAGCGCAGCAGATCAAAAGCGAGTGGCGGATCTGGGCGTCGCGCGCGAGGCGGGGGCTGATTTTATCGTGGTAGGTCGGCCGATCTATCAAAGCGCCGATCCGCGCGAAATTTGCGAGCGGATTTTGGGTCAAATTTAGCGCCAAAACTTGCATAAAATTTGACGCGAGCTCGTTTTAAGCGAAATTTCCGCGCGCAAGAAATTTTAATCAAAATGCGTACAAAGGCGGCTCGGATGACGTCGAAGTGCCGTCGTCATCTTTTTACAAAATCCGTTAGAGTTTGAAACAAACGCATCAGATTTTTGCATTTGGCGCAAGGCGGAAGCGTAATTTTACTCCGTTGGGGATTAAAAACGTTTAAGCTCTGCCGCGCCCAATCTCCCTGCTAGCTTGCGGATAAAATTTCCGATAATGAGCGTGGTGGCGGACGTCTTAACACCAAAAAGCGGCGCGCATAAGCGCAGCGGCGACCCGGCGACGAGGTAAAATTTTAAAAATTTTTCGCACCGCGTGGATAAAATTTTAAAATTTGCCTCGCACGAGTGAAATTTTAAAATTCCGCACTCTCAAGGGGTTTTAAAATTTTATCCAAATGGCGAGTCTGGCGAAATTTGAATAAAGATTGGAGTAAAATTTAAGTAAAGGCGCGAGTGATTTTAAGAAAGTCCCCCTATGCCGGCGAGGCGACAGAGGCCGATCTGCTGGCGCTGGGCTACACTGACATCGCTTCTCTAAAGGGCGCGGATCCGAGCAGATGTTTGAACGCACAAAGGCGCTCGGGCGCGGCAGCAACAGGTGCATCCTCTACGTTTACCGAAACCAGCTACTACGCAAACACTCTGCGCCCAGACAAAGCCAAGCTGAAATGGTGGCTTTGGAAGGACTAAATTTACGAATTTGACCCGCGCGAGTCGTTTAAATTTGAGCGGATTTGCTAACGACCGACGCGGCTGTATTTGCGGCACGAAACGGCGCCTCACGGAAGTGCAAGCTAGCAAGCGCAACGAACGGCGCAAATTTTATGCGCAAGCTTTGCGAGCACAATGCGATAAAGCGGCGCAAAGAGCGTAAATTTTACGGGCGCAGCGTAGCGGCTGGTGCGAAGTACAAACATAGCCGCAATATGAAATTTTGATTTATTCACAGGCACGCTTTGCGATGAAGCAGCCTGCACGAGATATAAAATCGCTCCGATTTCTGGCAAGTGCGCGCCAAGCCGTATATGCGTCGTAAATACAAAAACGGCGACAGTCGGCGTCTTTAGGCGCACACGGCGCGGCCTTTCACGACGGCGAGCGGTGGCGGCTGATATTTAATAATCGCGCTATGGAGAAATGAAATGGGCGGCGCGAGTTTTGCTTTTTATGGTAAATTTTACGAACGCGGCGCAGATTCCCGCGCTAGCTTTGCGAGCACAATGCAATAGAGCGGCGCAGAGCGTAAATTTTACAGGCGCCGTATAATTGGGGGCGCTGCAAAGCGAAAGGACGGTAGGGATGAAATTTTTTGCTATTTTGATTTTGTGCGCGGGCGCGCTTTTTGGCGAGACGATCAGCGCGAAATATGAAATTTCGTTCGGCGTTTTCGGCGCGGTCGGCAGCGCAAATACGCGGCTCGTGCGCGAGGGCGATCGCTACGAGATCGTCATGGACGCCGTTGCACAGGGCGTCGCGGGCAGCCTAAGTGGGCAAAGGCGCGAGAGCTTCCGCTCAAAGGGGCGCGTCGTGGCGGGGCTTTTGATGCCCGATCTCTACATCCACGAGGTCTCGCGCAAAAAGGGCAAAACGACGAAAAACGAGCGCAAAACCTACGCCTTCGACTACGCGCGCAAAACGATAAAATTTCAAAAGTTCAAAGGCACGGGCGGCGAGCTACAGCTCGTAAGCGACGAAATTTTGCCCTACTTCGCGACGAACGACCTGCTGAGTTTGTTTTTCAATTTCTCTAAAATTCCGCACTCGGGCGATAAATTTTTCGTCCGAGCCGCGGGCGCAAAAAGCGCCGACGGAAGGATCGACATTGAAAGGCCGCGCGGAAGCGCCGCCGCAAATATCGCGAGCGAGCTTGGCGTCGCGCCGCTTAGCGATGCGGACACAAACTCCGGCGCAGCGGCAAGCGCAAGCTCTAGCGGAGCAGATACGAAAACCGGCACAGCGGACGTAAATTTTAAAGGGCGCGGCGCGGGCGCGGATAAGCAGGCTGCGGCGATCTACGTGGTTTTCATCAACCAGCCGATATTTTCGAGCAGCCGAGGCGAGCTGCACCTGAGCCTAAACGAGCGCGGTTACGCCGATCGCGCCGTTTTGAAGGACGTGCTGCTCTTCGGCGACATCCGCGCGCGGCTTGTGGAATGAAAATTTTAACAATAGGCATTACTAAAAAATAAGTCCGTCTTTAAAATTTTTATAGCCTTAGGTCGCCCGCCATGCCCCCCTCTTCCCGCCTAGACGGTAAAAGCATGTGTGAATTTTAGCGGACATTTTAGTGTAGATAAATTCGGTACCAAAATATACGAGTACAAAATTCAAAAATTCACTTCAGCAACTCATACTTAAGCATTTTCGGTCTAATTTTTTCTAGATTGTATCTTTCTAAAAGTATTTTTAATCTTGTTACTTTAGGGTATAAATTATGCTCGCGCCAAAGTTTACCAAATTCATCTTTATTATAGTATTCTAAATTTTTTAATCCGTTGATACTCGTTTCAGTGGATAAAAATTTATAAATTTCATAAATTTCAGTCGTTTTTCTTTTTTTGTCTAGCTTTCTTTCAGCAACTTCCCAAAATTTAGAGTTACTATCACAAGCGTTGTATTGCGTGCAAAGTGCGAATAAAAGACAATCTTGTAAAAAATCCTCATCACTTTGATATTTTATTCCACCGTCGCTTGTTTTATACACAGTGTCTACAATGCGGTAATCTCTCGTTTCTCCCATGATTCCCGTTTCCGAAACCTTATCGCGAGAGGCACAAAATAACGGCAAAACTTTTAACAAATTTTCTTCGCTCACCCATTTTTTACTATATCTTTTTTCATCGGAATTTATACTTCCAGTAAGCCTTGGCGAAGCGAAAGAGAAATTACGCGCCTCTATTACACAAACCCCATTTTCTCTACCGTCATTCTGGTATAGCTCAGATATAGTTTTTTTAACCTTTTTTACTATAAAATCACTATCTATATCGTTTTTAAAATGTAGCTCACCATAAAATTTATCCTTATTACTCCAATGCAAAAGGGCTATCGCGCTTTCTACTACTGCATTAAAATATTTTTTATTACAAAGATAGCACTCTTTTACTTCTTTGTTGATTAAATTTCTAGATTTCCAAATTTTTATCGGTCCATAGTGAATGTATGCATAAGGCTCATAATATTTGAAAGTAGAAAAGCAAAATTGCTCATCAAGATCTTCGCCGCCGCCTGTATTGCTCATCTGCGTATGGACCCAAGTTTTTTGGTATTTTGATTTTATTCCGCCGCTTTTATTAGAATTTGTTTGAGCATAAGGCGGATTTTCAAGGAAAATAACCGCTAATCTTTTAACGCTATTCTTTTGTCTGTAATCATTGATAGCTCTTTTATACCAATCTACCCCCTCTTGCGATAAGGCATCTAGAACCTTAACGTTTGCCATACCGTTAAAACGAATATTTGCCGTCAAGGCCTCCGCTTCGTTTATTGTACCCAGTATCAAATGTGGATAAATTTCTTCATTAAATTGACTTTCTAAATTCCCGACACCGGCACAACGATCTATGATCACATAATCATCGAAGCCGTCTTTCTTAGAATTTCTTATCGCATTTAAAACATACTCCGTAGAAATTTTAACGTATTTGGGCGGTGTAAAAAATGCACCTTCCATTTTTTGGACATATTTTTCATTCATTTTATCATTATTTAGTATTAGTCTATTTATATCATGCTTTTTATAATCAAACGGCTTAAACCAACCACTCATCCCATTTTCTAAATATTCATATGCCTCTATCTTTGCGCTAACACCCATCATTTTATAAATATTTTGTATGACTTCTACCAAATCCACCTCCTCATCGGTCAGATCATACTCATATGTTTCTTTTTTATCGTCGAAATATTTTTTAAATTTACTGTGATCCAGATACCAATCAAATTTTTCTTGTAATTTACAATGGCAATCATATACTTCTACTAAAAACGTTTCAAGCTCTACATAAATACGATAATAAGGTATCGGCTCGCCATTTTGCTTCAAACGAGTTGGTATAATATCATAAAGTTCTTGATAAGCTTTTTTTGTTCCACCACCTTCACTATCGTTTAGCTTGCATTCAATAATGGTATTTCCTACGATACCGTCGCTTTGATCTTTATCCATACTTTCAGGACTTATGTCATAGCCCTGTTGAGCCAAAAAAACATAAAATACCCTTTGCCCCGCAACTTCTTGTTTAAGCATGGCATTTACTATGCCCTCTTTACTAAGACGTAAATAATTTTCTTTCATTATGCTATCTAAAACTTCTTTGTTCTTCTTTATACTCATTTTTATCCTTTTTTATAAATTTATAAATCGGATTTTAATCACTTTATTCTAATATAAAATCCAAGGTGTTTTTTCTCGCATCGCCGAGCTCATAACGGCGATCCTGTCGGCTCCCGCGCGTAGGACGGAGGCGAAATTGCGCGGCGTTATGCCGCCCAGCGCGTAAATTTCGCCGTCGTAAAACCCACGCACGGCGCGGATCAAATTTAGCCCCTTCGGTGCGAGCCCCGCCTTGCAATCGGTCGCAAAGATGTGGCTCAGGCAGATCGCGCTCGCGCCCAGCTCCAGCGCCTCGCGCGCCTCCGCCTCGCTGTGGCAGGAAGCGACCAGTTTTTTGAAATTTGCGCGCAAAAACTCCGCGCCGCGCGCCGCGCTGAAGCTCCGCAAAACTCCGAGCGGCAGCCATAAATTTCTCACTCCCGCGTTCAGCGCAAAATCTGCAAAATTATGCACAAAGATCACGGGCAGGCGCCTTGCACTCTCTGCACTCTGCGCGCCCTCCGCGCTCTGCGAGTTTTCCTCCCCTTTTACGCTCTGTAAATTTTCTACGCCCTCTTTACTTTCCGAGTTTTCTGCGTACTGCGCGCTATTCGAGCTCCCCGCGTTTTTTGCACTATGCACATCATTCGCATTTTCTGTACTTTGCGCACCCTGCATACTTTCCGCATTTTCTGTGCCCCATACGCCTTCTGTCGCGGATTTCGTTTCGCATACGACACCGCGAAGCGAAATTTCACCCGGCGCGCTATCATTCTCGCAGTTTGCAGCGCCGGTAAAATTTTTAGATGAAATTTCCTCTAAAACACAAGCTAAATTTTTAGACTGGATTTTATTCGTAGCGGCGTGCTTGCAGGCCGTATCCGCGCAAAGCCCGCTCCTGCCGCCGCCCAAATGGAGCTTTTTTGGAGAAACTTCGTCTGCGTCGCGCTCGCAGAGCAAAATTTTATCCGCATAAGCCGCGCTTACGTCCAATCCGCCCGCGAAAGCCTGGGTTTTGCTAAATTTAGCGGTACGAGCTTCATTTGCAAAAATTTCGTCCGCGCGGACCGTATCCGTGCAAAACCCGTTCTCGCAGGCGAGTAAAATTTTACCAAACAGCGCTGCGTAAGCTTTCTCGCTCAGGTCTTTTTCGCGTACGACGATCTCGCCTACGCCTGCCGCGGCAAAATCCGCTATACGCGCAAGCAGTGCCGCCTCGCCGCCGCAGAGCGTGCGATTTGTGATGATCGTAATGCGCGAAGCAAGCTCTAAATCTAGCATCCGCCCGCTCCTTTAGGTCCAAAATCCGTGCATGACGCCGCGCTCAAATTTAAAATTTTGCCTGCGATGCTAAGGATTAAAATTTTACTTGCTAGGGCGAGCGCCAAAATCCCCGCCATCACGCCATATTTCAAAATTTCGCCCGCCCGAACGGGTGCTGAAATTTCCACCGCAGCGCTAAGGCTCAAAGCGTTCGCCCGGTCGTTTGATTTTAGCGACTTTGCGTTGCCGTCGCATAAGAACCCGAAGCTCGCGCCGTTTTTAAATTTAAAATTTAAGTCGCCCGCGGGCTCAAAATTTGCGCTGCCCTTAAATTTTAAATCCGCATATGTATTCCAAGGTCTTAAATTTACACGCGCATTTTTAAGCCCAAAATTCCTAACGTTCGCTAGTGCGGCGCCCAAGCCTTTTTTATCTGCCATAGCGCCATCAATTTTATCACCGTGTGCGGCAACGTAAAATTTCGCGTCGTATTTTGCGCTGCAAATTTTACTGCGCCGAGTAGCGCGAAATCTGTCCTCGAGCCCGGCGCTGCAAATCTCGCGTCTAACGCCGTAAATTTCATCCACGCACGCGGTAAAATTTTGCGCCTCACACATAGATATACTCGCTCATCAGCGGCTGCAGCCCGCCGTCGCGGATCGCCTCGCAAACCTCGCTTACGCTACGCGCGTCGCTGATCTCGAACTGCTCGTCGCCCCTCTGCTCGCTGTGCCCGCCGATACCGACGCTTACGCCCGCCGAAATTTTACTCGCCGCGATCCTGATCGCGTTGTCGCGGAAGCCCGCCCTCTCGCGCGTGGAGATCGTGATCTGCGCACTTGGCAGCAGCAGCCGATACGCGCACATCACCTGCAGCAGTTCGCGCTCGCCGACGTCCTTCGGGTTTATTTTGTCGTTGTTGATGATCGGGCGCAGGCGCGGCACCGAAAAGGCAATCTCGGCGCGCGGGTACTTGCGCTGAAGCAGCCACGCGTGCACGCCCGTAGCAAAGGCATCGCGGCGGAAGTCTCCGAGCCCCAAAAGCGCCGCAAAGCCCACGCCGCGCATACCGCCTCTAATCGCGCGCTCTTGGGCTGCGAAGCGATACGCAAAAACGCGCTTGTTCCCCGCAAGATGCAGCTGTGCGTAGCGCGCGGGATCGTAGGTTTCTTGAAAAACGGTGACGAAATCGACGCCGCAAGCGTGCAGATAGGCGTAGTCGGCGGAGTTTAGCGGATAAATTTCGACGCCGATTACCTTAAAATACTGCCGCGCGAGCTCGCAGGCGCGCCCGATGTAGCGCACGGGGCTGTTTTTCTCGCTCTCGCCGGTGAGGATTAAAATTTCTTCTAGCCCGCTCGCCGCGATCGCCTCAAACTCCGCCTTTAGCTGCGCCTCATCGAGCCTTGCGCGCGCGATTTTGTTTTTGCAGTTAAAGCCGCAGTAAACGCAGAGATTGTCGCAGTAGTTGGAGATGTAAATCGGCGTGAAAACAGCGATGTTGCTGCCGAAATGCGCGACCTTCTCGCGCGCTGCGGCTTGCGCGATCTGCTCCAAATGCTCGCCCGCGCGCACGCTTAGTAACGCCGCAAAATCGCGCAGACTTCTGTTTTTCGCGCCGATCGCCCTTTGCACGTCAGCCTCGCTCGCCTCCTCACAAAAGCCCTCGCGCAGAGCGAGCGTACGCTCCATCATCTCGCTTCCGATATCCTCCATGCCCGCTAGATAGCCGGTTTTATTCATCTTTAAAATTTTCCTTTTAAATTTTCATTTAAATTCTACGCGGCACGTTTTTGCGTATAAATTTACGCACCGCAAAGTTTCTTTTCGTTTGGTTTAGAAGCGCATTTTAGCAGGATTTAGGTAAAAAATTGCAAAATGAGGGGTGTCTATTTGCATTTTAAATTTTAGTGATTGTTAAGGGGGGGGGGTATAATTCTGCGAAATTTCTTAAATCGAGGAGGCGAATAAAATTTTAGCTATGTAAATTGACAATATCTGACTACGAAAAATGAGATAATACGAAAAATTTTAAAGGAGAAAAAATGAAAAAAATTATCTTAGGTTTGGCTCTGTTGGAATCTTTGGCTTTCGGCGAAACGCAATTTCAATCGCAAAGAAAACAATTTGAGCAAAATTGCGAAGCAGGCAATATTGAAGCTTGCGGTGACGCCGGCGCTATTTATAAAAATCCGACCGTATTCGGGGGAAACGCATCCGATAGAGACTATAAAAAAGTGCTTTACTACTTTAAAAAAGCTTGCGATGGAAACGATTATGCAGCTTGCTCGGATTTGGGAGCAATGTATGATAATGGCATAGGGGTAAAAAAGGATTATAAAAAGGCTGTCGAACTATTCGATAAAGCTTGCGACGGCGGAATCGCAGACGGCTGCAACAATTTAGGTCATATGTATGCAAATGGCAAAGGAGTTAAAATGGATATGACGCGGGCTATGGGATATGCTAGAAGAGCCTACGATGCGGGGAGCTGGGTAGCTTGCGGGAATTTTGCTTCAGGTCTCGAAGCCAATAACGACAGAGCAATGGCGACACAATACTATCAAAAAGCCTGCGAAATGGGTAAAAAAGACCCGGCGCTATTAGACTATGAAAAAGACTATTTACGAGAATACTGCGATAAATACGACATACTAAAATAGCCCGCTGATCAATAAGGCTTCTTTCGATCGGGCTACTTGGCGCGATGAAATTTTAAAATTTGATCGCCGAGCTTGCTGCGCGTTACACCGCTACCAAATTACTTTTTGCCGCAGTGCTTTAAGACGCCTAGCGAAGTGCGGAATTTACGTCGTTCGGCATAGGACTTAACAAAGCGCGCTGGGATTTAACTCACATGGCGCAAAAACCTTGTGCGATATGTATGGCTCAAAAATGCAAATTCGGCGCAAAAAAACACGGCTCGCGCAACCAAACGCGCTTAAAATTCTAACCGCTTATCTCAAAAATCCCGTTAGCGGCGAGCTTGCGCTGGCCGTCTTAGAAACGGCGCCGAGCCCCGCCAGATAGGCATCGCGCCCCGCTTGCACGCCGAGCGCAAACGCCCGCGCCATCAGCGCCAGATCCCCGCTCGTGGCGATCGCCGTATTTACCATCACCGCAGCGCAGCCCATCTGCATCGCCTCGCAGGCCTCGCTAGGCGCGCCGAGCCCTGCATCTACGATGATCGGCATGTCGATTTCGCCCAGCAAAATTTCGATCATCCCGCGCATCATCAGCCCGCGATTGGAGCCGATCGGCGCAGCCAGAGGCATCACGGCGGCAGCCCCCGCGCTCACTAGATCGCGCGCGACGCACAGATCGGCGTGCATGTAGGCAAGCGGCACGAAGCCCTCGCGCGCCAGGGCCTCGCAGGCTTTGATCGTCTCGGCGTTATCGGGCAGAAGGTATTTGCTGTCGCCTATGATCTCGATCTTTACGAAGTCGCCGCAGCCAAGCTCGCGCGCGAGCCGTGCGATCCGCAGCGCCTCCTCGGCATTTCGTGCGCCGCTGGTATTCGGCAGCAGCGTGACGCCGCGAGGGATGAAATCCAAGATATTGCGACTCTTGCTTTCGTTCACGCGGCGCAGCGCAAGCGTGACGATCTCGCAGCCCGCATGCCGCACGCAGGCATCAATCATCGCGTGATCGAACTTGCCCGAGCCCATTATCAGGCGCGAGCTAAACTCCCTGCCGCCTAAGATCAGTTTATCGTCCATTCTATCCTCTTTAATTTAAATTTTCGTTTTTATGCGCGGCGCAAATGGCGCATATCGGTGCTCGCAGTGCATTATATACAGCGCGAGATTGCGGCGCAGATTGTGCCCTGCTTCTATCGCTATTTTAACGCGCCGCACGACACCGCGCTCAAGTTTTAAAATTTCTCATCAAATTTTACGCCACGACACAAAATTTTAAAATTTCACGTGCAGACTGCGGCCCGCTTCGCTGCGCGGAATTTTAAATCCTACGTTCAAAAGTAGCTCGCTCGCGCCGAATAAATTTTAAAATTCTACCTGCCCGCTAGCTAGGCACGGCAAAGGGTTTAAATTTAGATCTCGCGGCTAAATTTACGCGGCGCGCAGCAAATTTTACACCGCTTTTAAACGCGCTGTATGCTGCCGAAACGCTCTTTGCTTCTCAAAAACAATCGCGCGAGGTCTAAAAAACATGCAAAGGCGCGTAAATTTAGAAATGCAGGCGCGCGATGAGCGGTCAGGCCTAGCTCTCCTCGCCCAAAATCAGCCTAAGCGCGACGTTTGCCTGATGTGCGGCGCAGATCGCCACGCGCGGCGCGAGCAGCCCCACGCCCTGAGCCGCGGCGCTTTTGCGGTCGCCACAGACGAAGACGTTTTTGCCGAGCCGCGTCGTGCGGATCTCGTTGGCGTCGCCGCTGCCCGCCATGCCGCTAGCGCAGATCAAAAAGCGATCCGTGCCGCCGAATGCGCCAAAAATCATCGCTTTCGCCGCCGCGTCGTCGAAGCACTCGCAAATTATACGCTCGTTTTTTAAAATTTCGGCTACGTTTTGCGCGGTAAGTCGCTCGTTTAAGGTTCGCACGCGTACAAACGGGTTTATGCGCGTGATTTTTTCGCGCAGAGCGTCCGTTTTGGGCCTGTAAATATCGCCGATCTCGTACTGCTGGCGGTTCAGGTTGGTAGGCTCGACGACGTCGAAGTCGATCAAAAAGAGCTCGCCCACGCCCGCGCGCGCAAGCAGGATCGCGACGTTGGAGCCGAGCCCGCCGAGCCCGCAGATCGCTACGCGCGAGCCTTGCAGCGCCTCGTTTACGGCGGGGGCATTGCGAGCAAGCATCAGCTCGCGAAGCTCCTGCGGCGATAGCGACGCGCCGCGCGAGAGCAAAAAGAGCTCATCGCCCGCTTTCAGCTCGCAGTTTTGCGTGCTCGCATAGCCGTTTATCACGGCGATCTCGCCGCTAAATTTAACCTCGCGCTTCAGCCCCTCAAGATCGCACGCGCCCGTTTCGTAAGCTTTGCCGTTTAATTTTATCTGCATTTTGATCCTAAATTTTATCTTTTTGCCGTTTAAATTTATCGCGTAAATTTGGATTTACGCGCGGCGCCTTGCATCTACGAGAACATAGCGTGCATTTATGCGGTATTGCGGCGCGGTTGCGGCAGAAATCCGCGCGGCTACTACGCACCGCGCAAAGCTCGCACGAGCTGCGATGCACGCGGGGCGCACCGAGCGCATCGCACGCGATTTTGATCTAAAAATTTCATCCTGTTTTTACGCGTAATGTTTTGGCTTTGCGAATTGCATTCGACCAATACAGCGCGTTGTAGGGGTTTCGTACGGCACGCGCAGCACACGCCAGATACGCTAAATTTAGCGCATTAATCCCCTCGCTTGTCGGTTAAATTTAAAGTAGCGAGGCACTGCGCGATCCGCCGAATTTAAAAGCTGCTAAACGCACGAATAAATCCGTGCTACGGCTAAATTTAAAATTTTCAGCCGAACCGAACCGACGAAAAAGCGGCATGTCGTAGCATGCGTCTTAGCGTGCACGACGGCAGAAATCTCGGGGTAAATTTTAAATCCCGCGCGCAAATCCAGCAACTTCGGCGTAAATTTTAATTCCCGTGCTCAAACCTACGGCGCCGATGTAGTTTTAAAGCCCACATCCTACCGCCGCAGCCGGCGACGCAAATTAACGTTCGGCTGCCGCAATAAAAATTTAAACTCTATCGCCGCGGAGCAAATTTTAAAACTCCTGCGTTCGGCCGCCGCGGCCTAGCTCGCATTCAAAATTTAAAATCTCGCCGCAAGCGCCAGGCTACCGCGGCTTTCTCATAAATCTAAAAACCCAAACGCGCTATGTCTTCGCGTCGCCGTATCGCTTAAAATTTTAACGACGCGCGCGCAAATTTTAAGCCCCAGCCGCTGTGTCGCCATACCTGCTTAAAATTTAGCGGTTTCCACGTAGATTTAAGCCTCGGTCGCCGCAATTTTAACATAACCCAAAGCTCCGACCTCAGCCGCCGCCTACGAACTCGACGATCTCATATTTTTTGCCGCTTGAGATCTGTGTGCGCTCCCACGCCTCTTTTTTTAAAATTTCGCCGTCGCGCTCGAGCGCTACTAGGCGTAGATCGTGTCCGCGCTGGCGCAAAAACTCGCTCACGCTCATATCCTGCGCCAGTTGCAGCAGCTCGCCGTTTACGCAGATCTCAATCATCGCTCGCTCCCAAGCTCTCGCGATACTCCTCGTAAGTGCCCCTAAAATCGACGATTTCGGCGTCTCCTTTGAGGTGTAAAATTCTATTTGCAAACGCGTCGATGAGCTCGCGGTCGTGGCTCACGCAGATCGCGCAGCCCGCGAAGTTATACAGCGCTTCGCCAAGCGCGATGATCGCTTCAAGATCAAGGTGGTTGTTGGGCTCATCAAGCACCAGCAGGTTCGGGCGTTGCAGCATTAGCTTGCTTAGCATCACGCGGTGTTTCTCGCCGCCGCTTAGGCTGCCCACGCTTTTCTCCTGCTCCGCGCCGCTAAAAAGCATACGTCCAAGGCATTTGCGAATTTCATCCAGATCCCTATTCTGCGGGCTTTGTAGATATTCGTAGAGCTTGAGCTCGCCTGAAATTTTATTATTCGTATCCTGCGCGAAGTACCCAGGCTCGATCGTGGCGCCCATGTGCACCTTACCGCGCTGCGGCGCGAGCTCGCCCATGATGATCTTGCAAAGCGTGCTTTTACCCACGCCGTTTCGCCCGATGATCGCGATCTTATCGCCGTGAGCGAGCTTGAGGTTGAAATTTTTCAAAATCTGAATATCGCCGAAGCTCATATCCACGCCGCTTAGCTCTAAAATTTCATTACCGATCTCGCGCGCGGGCTTGAATAAAATGCTAGGCTCCCTGCGCGAAGAGGTCGCAAGCTCGCTAAGATCGAGTTTGTCAAGCTGTTTTTGACGGCTCGTGGCCTGCTTTGCTTTGCTTGCGTTGGCACTGAAGCGAGCGATAAATTTTTCAAGCTCCGCCTTCTCTTTGAGCTTTTTCTCGCGCTCGAACTGCGCCTGTTTGGCGATGAGATTGGACGCGATGAACCAGTCGTCGTAATTGCCGCTAAATTCGCGCACTCGCCTAAAATCAACGTCGAGGATGTCCGTGCAGACGCGGTTTAAAAAGTGGCGGTCGTGGCTGATGACTACGAGCGTGCCCGCGTGGCGATTTAGCTCAAACTCAAGCCACGAAATGGCGTCGATATCGAGATTGTTCGTAGGCTCATCCAAAAACAGTACGTCGGGGCGCGGAAAGAGCACCTGCGCGAGCAGAACCTTAAATTTATCGCTCGTCTCGATCTCGCTCATCTTTTTATCGAAGTCGTTTAGCCCCAGCGAGCTTAAAATTTTCTCGATCCGCGTTTCGTACTCGTAGGCGGGGTCCTCCTCGGCGCAGATCATCTCAAGCTCGCCTAGGCGCTCGTTTATATCGTCGTTAAACTCGCCCGCTTCGTAAAGCTGCGTCTTTTCGCGCACGGCGTCATAAAGGCGCTTGTTGCCGTAGAGCACGGCGTCTTTGACGCTGAAGCTTTCAAAAGCGAATTGATCCTGCCCCAAAACGCCGATTTTAAGCCCGCTTTGGATCAGAATTTCGCCGCTGCTTGCTTCAATCTGCCCGCTTAAAATTTTAAGCAGCGTCGATTTGCCCGCGCCGTTTGCGCCGATGAGGCCGTAGCGTCTGCCCTTATCGAGGCTTAAATTTACGTTTTCAAAAAGCAGCTGTTTGCCGAAGCGCATCGTAAGATCTTTGATTTCAACCATATTTTTCCTTTTAAATTTCTCTTTGCATTGCCTTGCGCACAGGCTTCTGCCAGGTTTTACGCGCAAATTTCATCCGCGGTTTATTGCGGCATTTGCGCCGCGCGGAACCGCGATAAATTTCTCCTATTGTAGCTTAAAATTCTGAAATTTCGCCGAAGGGGTGCGCGAGAAAGCGAGAGCCAGCGCGATTAAATTTAAACCGCTAGAGCAATTTAAATTTTAGCCGCTGTAGTCGCTATCGCGAGTGATGATGAGCGTGTAGTTCGGATACGCGGCGCGTACCTGCTTGCAGACCGCGCGAAACGTCGCCTCCATATCGGGCGCTGCGAAATCGACGATAACGTCGAAGCTGATCGAGTGTTTTGGCTCGTCGAGATAAAATCCATGTATCTGCGAAACGAACTTATGCGAAAACGCCATCTGCTTGATATGCTCGTAGATCTCGGCGGCGCGCGGATCGTTCCTGTTAAACGCGTAAATTCCTACGGTATCCAGGATGATATTAAATTTCGCAAAAATGGCGTTTTGGATGCGGCGCGTAAGAGCGTCGATCTGCGCTGCGGTCGTGTCCTCTGCGACTTCGATGTGGATGCTGCCGACCATCTTATCGGGCCCATAGTCATGAAACATCAGATCATACGCGCCGATGACGCCCTCAAAGCCGCGCACGACGTCGTAAATTTCATTCGTAAGCTCCAAGCTCGGACGCGAACCCAAAAGCTTGCTGATCGTATCGCGTAGAATTTCATACGCCGTTTTTATCAAAAGCGCCGAAATTATCGCACCCAGATACGCCTCCAAGCTCAGCCCGAAAATAAGCGAAATAAAAGCCGCTACGAGGGTGGCTAGCGATACGAGCGCGTCGTATTTGGCGTCCACGCCGCTTGCGATGAGTGAGTCGGAATTTACGCGCTCGCCCGTCTTTTGCGTATAGAGCCCCAGGCTAAATTTCGCCGCGACCGCTACTGCGATGATGGCGAGTGAAATTGCATTATAATTCGCCGCTTGCGGATGGATGATCTTTTTGATCGATTCGACGAGCGAGACGCCGCCGGTGTAGAGGATGATGACGGCGATTACGATCGCGCTTAGATACTCAATCCTGCCGTGTCCGAAGGGGTGTGCGCGATCGGGCTGCTTGCTAGCAAGATGCACGCCCACGATAGTAATGACGGATGAAAGTGCGTCGCTTAGGTTGTTTACGGCATCAAGCACGATCGCGATCGAGCCCGAAATCAGCCCCACGACGCCCTTAAATGCCGCTAAAATTACATTTGAAACGATACCGATCGCACCGGTGCGAACGATGATTTTATCTCTGCTATACGCCGCTTGAGGCACTTCCATTATCTCTCCTTTGAAATTTTACTCTAAGCCGCAATCTTTGCGCGTGTAGGTCAGATCGGCGATTTTTTCGCCGCTTTGCAGAAATTCTCGTACGCCTATGCGATTTAGACTGCCCGCTTTCATCATCGCGCAGACGTCCTTTTGCCTGTTAGCGCGCAAAATGCTTTCAAAATTTTGCTTGATTTTGGGATCTACTTTATCCCAAATTTCATTTTTTAGAATCGTGGGAATTACAAATTTATCGCCCTCGCATGTAGCCGCGCCCAACTCTATATTTTTAGTCGCGGGGTGACTGTGCCCATTTACGGCGTCCGCCAAAACCTTGCAGCGCTGTGCATCGGCATCTACATCTCCCGCAAGCGCTGCGCTGCAGATAAATACGCCAAACAGGACGGGTATAAATTTTTTCATTTTAACCTCCTAATTTTATTTGAAATCTATCATATTAAAATTTTAAATTCAATCTATTTTTGAAATTTAAAGACCTATTTGCGCGGCGCAAATCCGCGAGCCGCCAAAATTACTTACGTTAAAATAGCGGCGTAAATTCCATAAATCACCGCTAGAAATTTTCTAAATCGCGGCAAAAATTCTTTAAATTCCGCGCAAAATTCTATGAGTAGAAATTTTGCGACGGATCGCATGCGCTCGCTCAAAGCGGCGTGCGGCGAGATCGTCCGTATCTTTTTCAAACTCGCCGTTTAAGTTATAGATTTAACACAGCTTTGAAAAGCTCCAGCCAATCCGCGCCCGCCGTTTAAATTTATAAATTTAATGCAGTTCCGCGTTGAGTTTGATCGCGCGCTTGCTAACGCTTGCCGTAATCTGCCCGCTTTGGCTATTTTGTCGGAAGTGCAGACCGCTAAGCCCGGCAAGCTCAAGCCCTTTATAAATTTCACGATCAAATGCAAAGCCCGCATTTAGCGCTGCTAGCGCCTCGCGATCCTTTTGTGCGATAAAAACCTTCGTGCCCTCAAGTACCGCAATACCGGCATCCACGATGCAGCGGTCGCCTAGCGGAATGCCTGTGACGGAGTTTGCGCCCAGCAAGCAGTGCTTGCCGATGCTCACGGCATTGCCGTTGGTGCCGCTTAGCACGCCCAAAATCGATGCGCCGCCGCCTATGTCGCTGCCCTCGCCCACGACGACCGAGCTGCTGACACGCCCCTCGATCATAACGCTGCCGGTCGTGCCTGCGTTGAAATTCACATACGCAGCGCCCGGCATCACGGTCGTACCCGCGGCGATATGCGCACCCAAACGCACTTTCGCATCGTCTAAAATCCGCACGTTTTGCGGCGGTACGATGTGGCTTAGGTAGCGCGGAAATTTATCGACGCTGATGATGCGTGGATAGCGGCCTTGCATTTTTAAAGAGATTTCGTTTTCACGCAGCCACCAAAGCTCGATCGGGCGGGCGTTTTCGTCCCATGCGACGTTCGGAAGTACGCTAAATGCGCCGTCTAGATTGAGCGTGCGCGGCTCGCAGAGATTTAGCGAAAGCGCGTAAAGCTTGAGATAGACGCTCTCGACGCTTTTTGGCGCGGCATCCTCAAAGATGAAGCTAGCGCAAAAGCTCGCGTGCTCGTCCGATTTCATCGCCTCTTTAACCGCAAGCAGCACCTGCAGATTTTTGTGCGCGCCCTCTTTGGCGTCTGGCTGCAGAAATTTTAAAGCCTCGATCGCCTTTTTTAGGGCTTTGTGCGTTAGCGGAAGGACGCACTCACTACCGCTAAAATCCACGACCTCGCCGCATTCGGTTAGAGCATGGATTAGCACTGCTGCGCTTGTTAGCCCATCTTTAAAATTTACGTGCGCGTAATTTACGCTTAGGCTTTTGTGCCCCTCCGCGCACCCCTTAAATACGCGCCCGACCGCCCACATGATCGGATCGCGATAGCCCTTTTCGGCGCGAACTTTATCCGCAAAAGCCTGAAGCTCGCTTAGGCTTTTAATCTCTTTCATATTTAATCCTTAATCGCAAAATTGCGCGGGAGTATAGCTAAATTTAATTTAAAAGGGGATTTGAAAAGGCGCATGAATGGAATTTAAAAGCAAAAACACGCGCTTTTAAATTCTTGATTATTTTGCTTTAGATTGTTTGGCTTCTTGTAGTTTTGCTGCGGACTTCTTATCTTGCTGTTGCTCCGGCGAAACAAAAATACTCACATCCTCGCTAGGGACTTTCTTTCTTATAGTTTTAATGCAAGAATCGCCGACATCGCCGCAATTGCTAACAGTGTGGTCAAATTCCACATAGGCATATTTGCCGTCGTCGAAAATTAACTTACCGCTAATAACGGATTCATTTTTATCTTTTAGATAAATTTCAGCATGATCTGAAGCTAAATTTATAGATTTTAAAATTTTATTACAAATATGATTTACATTAAAATATCTAGGAAATAGAGGTATGGACAGTAAAATACTATACGGAATGACACAACAGATTACAATAAACGCTGCAAACCATCTTTTGATATCAATAGCTACATACGAAATTATGACTATTGAAATTTCGAAAATAAGAAAAATGAAAATAAATAAAAAGTTAAAATCTATCAAAATGGTATTATTATACAACTTATGACAATATGCCAAAAATGCAAAAGCCATAATAGCTATTATTATGTTTGCAATGATGCAGACATTATAAAAGACAATACCAATTTTTTGATTTCTGGTCGGTATAATTATTTGATCTTTAATTATTTGAATTGTTTCAGTTCTTTGATGGGTTATACGTAAATATGCACCAAGAATATAAAATCCATGTATTATTAACAATATTAACACAAAAAATATACCCATAAGCAAGAAAATCCACATAAAATTTATACTAAAAATTTCGTAACTAAAAAAGCCGTTAGCTCTCATATAGGTTACGTTAAATATAAAGCCTGCAAGAGGGATACATGCTAGCGAAGAAATCAAATTGAAAGTTGGTGAAATTTTACCTAAAATTTCATTTAATTTATCAGAAAATTTTCCTGACATCTTTTTCTCCCATAAAATACAAATCAATTAAGTTATATAAAATTTTACCCATTTTCAAACGCTTATAAAATTTCATCTCACCTAAACACATCATCCATCGGCGTGCTCTCGCATTTCTTGCGGTCCGCTTCTACCGAGAGTAGGCGAGCTTTGCTTTCGTCTAAAATTTTTGGAGTAATAACAAGCCCCGGTAGGTCTAAAGAATTTACGGCGTGCTTGCCGGCAAATGCCCCCAGGCCTCTGCCAAATATCCCGTTTACGCGCCCGTTCATATCATAAATCTCGCTGCCGTCGCAGTGAAAGACATTGCCCGAGATGCACTCGCATTTAAGCCCATCCGCAGCCTCCGTGTATCTGTAATCCTCGACGTAAAGCGCACCGCTTACGCCACGGACGCTACTAATGGGATTGTAAATTAACACGGCTAGAATTTCATTCTTTTGCGGATTTGAGATCTCCCACTCCACGGCGCGATATGAGCTAAGCAGTAGCACGATGGGCTTATCGGATTTGGCTAAATTTAGCTTGACGCGATTATTCATCTGCGCGCTTTCGTAGATTGCGCCGAGCCACAGATCGTAGTCCTTATCCGCAGGGATCTTGGCTACGGCGTCTTTTTGACGATAAAAGGGCTCTACATCTTTAAAATCCACGAAAAGCTCGCTAGAATGCGCGTCATTTAAAAACCACGCTTCGATCTTGTGCTTGCCCTTGCTAAATTTATACGTAAGCGGGCGCTTTTGATTGCTAGATGTCCCACCTAGCACGTCCGTGCCATCTACGGCGATTACCAGCGTAGACCAGCCGTAATCTCCTAGCACCATCTTTTCGATATCGGCGTCAAAATTAAACTCACCGACCCAATACGCCATAAGATTTGGAGACGGGATTTCATGAAAGGAATTTCCTTCGTAATTGACGCTGATGCGATCGACATTTTCGGAGAAAACCACTTTCTTGGGCTCATCTTTATTCAGATAAAACGCCAAAAACTTATCCTGCGGGATCTGCGCATCCGCAGTAATCTCTTTCGCCCATTTTTGCATATTGCTCTCTTGCGCGAACGCCGCAAATGCAAGCACCAAAATAATCAAAAACCTCATTACCGACCTTTCTTATTTCGTATAAAAGTAAAATCCCTAAACCTAAAAGCCCTAGGCTTAGGGATTTTGCCGCCTTGGCTTCACAGCTTATACGAATAAATTCCAGCTGCTTAAATTTCAGATGCACGAGAAATTTCCTTGCCGCGACCGATACGGATAAAATTCCACTCCAAATAAGCTTCTCAGAGGCTTTCGCAGATAAGCTCCACTGCCATGAAACCCGGCAAAATAAAAATTTTAAACTAGCGCAATGCTGTGGCTACCGCTAAAAAGCTAGACGCGATAAAATTTCAAGCCAGAAATTCATCGCTAAAGCCCCATCTTAAAATTTTAAAACAAAGTTTTAGCGATAAATTTTGCATTTTGAAATTCTACGGCAAAGCTTTATGCTTAAAATTTTACATTTAAAACTCCAAGGCAGAATTCTACGTCAAATTTTACCTCGCTGAATTGCGCGTTTGGAATTTAATTTTCGCCGTTAAATTCTGCGCTTAGAATTTTATCTGAACCCTCACACAACGAAGCTTGGGTAAAATTCTAGCTCGGAATTTCAAACTACGAAATTTCGTTTGCCCAAATTTTGCGAGCGCTATAAATTTGCTCAAAATCAAAGTGAAATTTCAAGCTCTAAAATTTAGTATAAAAACTCGCGCTACGAAACTCCGCACGAAATTCTATACACAAAAATTTTACTGACGCCGTAAAATTTCGCGGCAAAATCGCAGCGAAATTTTAACGCAGAATTTCGAGCTATAAAATTCGGCTCGAAATTCCGCGCCGCGAAACCCGCGTGAAATTTTACCCGCTAAATTTACGGGCAAAATTTTATGACGGATTTGCATACCGAAATTTTGCGAGCATTATAAAATTTGCAGCGAAATTAGGCATGAAATTCCAAACTATTAAATTCCACGTTGAATTTCAATCTGCAAAATTCAAGAGAAATTCCACGCGAAATTTGACGCCGCGCCCGCCAAAGCCCTAATTTGAGCAGGCGCTCTTGCCGTCCATCACCGGTTGGATCGCGGAGTTGTCCGCCAGCTCCTCGCGGTCGATCTTTTCGATCTTTTCCCACAGCTTGCGCGCGGCATCTTCGTAGCGCTTTGCGCTTAAAGAATCGGGCGCATAGAAGCTTACCGGCTTGCCGCTGTCGCCGCCCTCGCGGATAGCGATCTCGATCGGGATCTCGCCGATTACTTCGGTATTGTATCGCTGCGCCAGCTTTTGCGCGCCGCCGCGGCCGAAGATATCGTACTCCTTGCCGTTATCGGGGCAGATGAAGCCGCTCATATTCTCGATAAGACCTGCGATCGGGATGTGGAGCTTTTCGAACATATCAAGCCCGCGCGCGCTGTCGTCCAGCGCGACCGTCTGCGGCGTCGTAACGCACACGCCCGCCGTCACTGGCACGCTCTGAGCGAGTGTAAGCTGCGCGTCGCCCGTACCAGGAGGCATATCCAAAAACAGCACGTCCAGATCGCTCCATGCCACGTCTTTTAGCAGCTGCTCGATCGCCTTCATTATCATCGAGCCGCGCCAGATAAGGCTCGCGCCCTCATCCATCAGCACGCCCATGCTCATCATCTCCACGCCGTGGCTTAAGATCGGCTTTAGCTTCTGCCCCACGACGCTTGCTTGCGTCTTATCCTCGCCTAGCATTCGCGGCAAATTCGGCCCATAAATATCGGCATCCAAAATCCCCACTCTCTTGCCGAGCTTTGCCGTGCTGATGGCTAAATTTAGCGTCGTAGTGCTCTTGCCTACGCCGCCCTTGCCACTGCTGATCATCACGAAATGCTTGATCTGCGGCGCGATATTTTTACCGCTGCGAGAGTTGCTCTTTTCCTCGGCGATCTTGGGCTGTTTGATTAAAATTTCCACGTCCGCCCCTAGCGCCTTTTGCGCCGCCGATCTGAGCTCTGCTGCGATCTCAGGCTTGGCGCTGGGGATTTCGATCCCTACGAAAATTCTATCGCCGATCTCGACCTCTTTTACAAATCCAAAATCCACGATGCTTTTAGAAAAGCCCGGATAGATCACGCTTTTAAGCAAATTTAAGACTTCGTCTTTACTCATTCCTTCTCCTTATTTTCGGTTAAATTTCTACTGATTTTATATGCGCAAAATTTCGGCCCGCACATCGAGCAAAACTCCGCGCCCTTGTAAATTTCATCGCCCAGGCTCTCGTCGTGCAGCTCGCGCGCATGCGCAGGATCGAAGCTAAGCTCAAACTGCCTGTTCCAATCAAAATTATACCTCGCATCGCTCATCTCGTGATCGCGCTCTATCGCGCCCGCTTTGCCTAGCGCGACGTCCGCGGCGTGAGCGGCGATTTTATGCGCGATGATGCCCTCTCTGACGTCTTTTGCATTGGGAAGCCCCAGATGCTCCTTCGGCGTTACGTAGCAGAGCATGCTGGCGCCGCAATACGCAGCCATCGTCCCGCCGATAGCGCTGCTGATGTGATCGTAGCCCGCGCCGATGTCGGTCGGAAGCGGCCCCAGTACGTAAAACGGCGCATCGCGGCAGAGTTTGCGCTCTAGCTGCATATTAAGCTCGATCTCGTTAAACGAGATATGACCCGGCCCCTCGATCATCACCTGCACGTTTTTTTCATTCGCGCGCAGGGCTAGCTCGCCTAAAATTTCAAGCTCGCTAAGCTGTGCCCTATCGGTCGCGTCGTATAAGCAGCCCGGGCGCAAGCCGTCGCCCAGAGATAGCGATACGTCGTAAGCGGCGCAGATATCGCAAATTTCATCAAACGCTTCATAGAAGGGGTTTTGCTTATGAAATTTCATCATCCACGACGCTATCAGCGAGCCGCCCCTGCTTACGATGCCCATCTTGCGGCGAGACAGCAGCGGCATAAACTCGAGCTTAAAGCCCGCATGGATCGTGAAATAATCCACTCCCTGCCGCGCCTGCTTCTCGATCGTGCTAAGAATAGCGCTCGTTTTTAAATTTTTGATATCGCTCAGCTCATGAACCATCTGATAGATCGGCACCGTGCCTATGGGTACGGGCGAGCGCTCGATTATCGCGGAGCGGATCTCGTCCAAATCTCCGCCCGTGCTTAGATCCATCACCGTATCGGCGCCGTACTTTAAGCAGGTTTCGAGCTTTTCTAGCTCGCCCTCAATATCGCTCGTCGTGCCCGAGGAGCCGATGTTAGCGTTGATCTTGCACCGCAGTGCGCGCCCGATGCCGATAGGTTTTAGGCTTTTGTGATTAACGTTTGCGGGGATGATCGCTCTTCCTTGCGCGAGCAGATCGCACAAGGCCCGCACGTCCATGCGCTCGCTTTGCGCGACCTCTCTCATCTGCGGCGTCAGCTCGCCTCTTTTTGCAAAATAGATCTGTGATACGCAGCTTTCGGTCATTTTCGCCTCGCTTCTTAAAAATGCGCGTATAATATAACAAATTTCATTAATCCTTACTTTTCTTTTGCCGTTTATTTTCGTAACGCAGGTTGAAATTTTACCGCCGCGCCGCGTAAATTTACGCCTAAGTTTAAGATATTTTAGCGCGCAAGCCGCGATTAATTTTGCTTTCATTTTTAATACGTATAATTTCGTAACAAAATTTCAAGGATAAAATTTGAAAGATATATCGCTGATTTTGCTCGCCGCGGGCGATTCGAGCAGGTTTGAGCTGAGCGTCAAAAAGCAGTGGTTGCGCGTGGGCGAGCTACCGCTTTGGCAATACGTCGCGCAGAGCATTGCGCAGGCGCACCCATTTAAAAAAATCATAATCGCCGTAAACGAGGAGGACGTGAGCTATTGCGAGCGCATCTATGCGTGCAGCTCGGCTTCGGTGCGCGGCGAAAGCGCGGAGTGCGACACGAGCGAGTATAAATTTCAAAGCAAGCAGGGCGGGATCGAATGCGGCGCAGATGATCTAAACGACGCAAGCAAGCCGCGGGGCGCGGAAAATTTTAAAGCTCAAGTCGAATGCGGCGCAGATGAATGCGGCTCTTCAAATTTAAAATTTCACTTTGCCCCAGGCGGCGCAAATCGTCAAAGCTCGCTAAAAAACGCGCTAAAGCTCGTAGAGAGCGAACTCGTGCTCGTAAGCGACGTAGCACGCGCGCAAATTTCGCCACGCACGATAGACGCGCTCATCGCTGCAAGCGCGGACGCCGATTGCGTCAGCCCCTATCTTAGCGTAAACGACACGACCTATCTCGGCGAGAACGTAGTAAATAGAGAGGAGCTACGCCTCATCCAAACGCCCCAGCTTTCGCGCACGGCGCTGCTTAAAAAGGCGCTTGAGGGAAGCGAAATTTTTACCGACGACAGCGCGGCGGTCGGCAGCGCGGGCGGTCGGTTGGAGTTTATAAAAGGTGAGGCGGGCGCGCTTAAGATCACGCGCGCAAGCGATCTGGCGGCGCTAAATTTAAAACCATGCTCGCACGATATATTCTGCGGTACGGGCTTTGACGTGCACGCGCTTGAAAAAGGCGCAGGCATCGTGCTCGGCGGCGTGCAGATCCCGTGCGAGTTCGCGCTGATCGCACACAGCGACGGCGACGTAGCTATCCACGCCCTGATCGACGCTATTTGCGGCGCGGCGATGCTGGGCGATATCGGCGAACTTTTCCCCGATAGCGACGCTAAGCTTAAAGGCGCGGATAGCAAGGAGCTGTTACGAAAGGTAATGCGGCGCGTCAGAGGCTACGGCTACGAGCTCGTAAACGCCGATATTACGATCATCGCGCAACGCCCGAAGATCGGCGCCTACAAAGCACAGATACAAGAGGTTTTAAGCGAAATTTTAAACTGCGCGCGCGTCAATGTCAAAGCGACCACGACCGAAGGGCTGGGATTTACGGGCAGAAGCGAAGGCATCGCCGCGCAGGCTGCGGTAAGCTTAAAATTTTACGACTGGCGGAAGCACGCAGCAAAGGTGCGGGGCGTATGAAAATTTTAATAATCGAGAGCGAAAGCTATCTTGCTCAAAGTATCGCAAACAAGCTCGGTGCGCTGGGGCATGAATGCACTAACGCGGCGAGTTTGGCAGCTGCGGCAGGCCTTACGGAGGAGTTTGAGGCGGTGCTGCTCTCTACGAGCTGGAGCGGCGCGAGTTTTTATCCGCTGATCGAGAAATTTAGGCGCTCGATCATAATTTTGATGGTCGCCTACGTCGATAGCGAAACGGTGCTAAACCCCGTAAAAGCGGGCGCTACGGATTATATCCAAAAGCCCTTTATGATAGAGGAGCTCATCAAAAAGATCGAGCATTACGCGCAGTTTCGCTCGCTAAAATCGCAAAACGAAGCCTACGAAGCGTTGCTTAAAGAGATCTCTCTTTCGTGCGAAATACCGCCCGCGCGTTTAGCGCAGATAAAATTCCCGCTTCTTTTGCGCGGCGATGCGGCAGCGCGAGCTGCGGCGGTATTTAAGATCGCGCTTGCGCTAAAATCGCGCCTTAAAATTCTATCCGCACAAGGCCCTGAGCTGCTAGAACGCGGCGCGGAGATTTTTTACGCACCAGATTTTGATAGCCTAAGCGGCGCACAGAAGGAAAAATTTATAAGCAAAACCAAATCCATGCGTATAATCGTCGGATCCATCGGCGCGCAAAAAGGCTTTAGCGACGAAATTACGCTTGGCAGCAGCAAAGAACGCAGCGAAATTTTAAGCATCGAAGAATACGTAAAGCTCACGATCGTAGCGCACCAAGACGAGTATTTCGACTCCGATCTGGCAGCGGCACTTGGGATTTCGCGAAAATCGCTTTGGGAGAAAAGGAAAAAATATGGCATCGCAAGAAAAAAATAGCCGCGCGCATCCGGTACGGATCGCAGGCGAGATGGAAATTTCGCGCGATACCGGCAATTTAAACGAAATAAAACCACTTGAAAGCGAAGGAATTTTAAGCGGCACAAAAACTCTAAACGTCGCAAAAGCTTCGAGTGACGCGGCGCAGAATTTAGAAGCGAAGCAAAATTTAAAAGCATCACAGAACTCAAAAGCAAAGCGTGATTTAAAAACGATGCGGAATTTAAAAATGTCAAAGACGAGCAATGCCAGAAAAGACGAGGCGCGAGCTAAGGGCGCGGCATGGAATTTAAAAGCAGAGCAGGCCGGAAGCGAGAGCAAAGGCGCAAATAATAGCGCAACGCAAATCCGCAAGATAGAGATCTCGCGCTCCGACCTAAACGTCTTGAGCCTGCTCGCAAACGGCGCTTTCGGCAAGAGCTGCGAGCTACTGCGCCCAAGCAAGCTAAGCGTATGCGGCATAAATTTCGTTTTTTCCTGCGCGGACGCAAAAAAGGGCGATATTTTAGAGCTTTATCTCCGCAAGGACGGCATGGCCGAACGCGCCAAAAATTCGCTTAGCGGCGAAAGTGGCGCATATTTGCTAGCTAAAGAATCACGTAACTTGCAGTATGGAGTTTCTGCTGCGGCGCAAAATGAACAGAGCTTTGCGAAAAGCGGCACGGATTTTGCGCGCACCGCAAGTGCGCAAAGCGCTATAAACGCCACAAGCGAGGGCTTAGACCATATAGAAAGTCTTGCTGCGTGCCATGATCAAACTTTTACTCGCAGCACAGATGTAAAATCTGCAAACAATGCCGCTTTGGATTTGGCGAAAAGCTCCAGTGAAAATTCTGCAGTAAATTCCGCGCAGAGCTTTGCCGAAAATTCCGCACTCAATCGCGTTTGCAGCACAGATGCAAAATCCGTAGCAAATTCGGCGGAAAATTTTATTTCAAATTCCACCGAAAATTTCATCAAAAATCCCGCTGCAAATCCCGCCTCTTGCGAGCTTGTCGCGCGCATAAGCGTTAGCGACGTTTATGCTCCAAGCGCAAGCGAGGTCGCAGGCTCGGTATTTCAAAACGCATACGCAGAGCGAACTGCAGTGCAAGGGCGCATCACGCTGCTAAAAAATGAGCTTGCAGAGCAAATCGCGCGCATAAAAAAAGTCGCAAGCTCGCTTGCCGCGCCTAAAATTTCAGCGTTTTTTACCTGCGCCGATCCGATCCACCGCGTGCATGAGCGGCTGATTAGGCATATGATCGATAAGGCGGATTTCGTGGTGATTTTTTTAACCGACACGAGCAGCGCGGATGCCCTGCCCTACGAGCTACGCAAAAAAACGCTAAGGTATTTGCTGCAAAATTTTTTGGTCGCGCAACGCGCCATGATGATCGATCTGGGCTCGCTTGCGATTTTTGACGACAAGCCCGCACTGCAGTGCGCGATCGCAAAAAATTTAGGTATAAACAAAATAATTTTTGGGCAAAATCACGCGAATATGGAGCTATTTTTCGATGGAGGCGGTGTGCATTCGGTGCTAGACGAGTATCAAAAGCGCGGCGAAATCGAAATTTTGCTGATGCCCGAATACGTCTATTGCGAGAAGTGTAAGGTGCTCGTAAGCACCAAAAACTGCCCTCACGGCGCTCATCATCACGTGCATTACCGCACGCAAAATCTAAAAGCACTGCTGCGCGCAGGGATTTTGCCGCCCGCGATTTTTATGCGCAAGGAAATCTCGGCGATGATTTTAAGCGAGCTTTTTCCCGCACGTTTTTCGGATCTGCAAAAGCTCTACGACGAGCTTTTTCCAAACAGCGGGATCTTGCAGAGCCACGGCGAGAGCGAGTTTTACGAGCAGCTTATGCAGCTGTACCAAACCAGTGCGCTAAAGACATAGCTCTCGAGGGCGCAACGCAAAAATGATGTGGAATTTGCGGAAGCTAGGCAGAGGGTAAAATTTCGCGGCGTTAGAATTTACGGCGGCTAGACGTAAAGTAAAATTTCATAGTGCGGAAAGAAAGGACTGCGCGGAATTTTGTAGAATAAAGAGCGACGGACGCAGATTTGGCGTAAAATTTTGTGGTGCGACGAAGCTAAATTTTTAGAGCATTAGCAGCGGTACAATAAAACGAGCTTTAAATTTTAAAGTCTTGGCTTCGTAGCAAATTTATAACGGCGCAGTAAATTTTGCGGCGAAGCGGATTTAAAATTTTAAGGCGCGGTGGATGTGTAAATTAGAAGTGCGGCGGATCTAAATTTTAAGTTTTCGGCAAGCGAACCTAAAATTTTAAAATTAAGCGGTTGCTGCGAATTACAGCGCAAAACTCGGATGCAGCGCAACGACTGCTCGCTCGCGCAAAATGCCTTGCGTTTGCGGACGTGTTTGAAAACTCCGCGCAAGCGAGCAAAATTTTAAAATTTTTACGCAAATGAGTAGAATTTTAAAATTCCTATACTAGCGAGCGAGTAGAACTGATTTCGTGTAGGCGGACAAATTAATTCTACATGCACGAACAAAATTTAAAATTCTGCGCGTAAGCGAATTTAAAATTTTCGTGCGCGAGCGAATGCTCTAATTAAAATAAGCGGTAAAATTTTAAAAAGCAAAATTTAAAAGGACAATTATGGATAAAATTTTCGTTACATTTTTCGGCGCGGGGTTGCTAAGACCCGCGCCCGGCACCTGGGGCAGCATCGCAGGCTGGATAGTGGGGCTTGCGATCTTGATGTTGGCGGGAGAGATGACGCTGTTTTTGTGCGCCGGCCTCGTTTTTTTCGTCTCGCTTAAGATCGTAAGCGATTACGAAAGGCGGGTAGGCGCGCACGATAACAGCGAGATCGTAATCGACGAGGTCGTGGGGGTGTGGATCGCAATGTGCGTCGCTGCGCCCGTGGGCGAGATCTTTTCACTGCCGCTGCCGGAGCTGATCGCGGGCTTTGAGAGCAGCAGGATATCGATCGTCGCGATGATTTTGGCGCTGCTGTTTTTCAGGGCGTTTGACATCCGCAAGCCCTCGATCATCGGGCGCGTGGATCGCGACGTACCAGGCGGGCTCGGCGTGATGCTGGATGACGTGCTGGCGGGCTTTTTCGCAGGACTTGGGGTTTTGATAGTTATCTCTTTAGGGCTCAAGCTCGGCGCCGCAGGATTGATTTTTTAAGCTTTTTTTGGGGGGATCGCAGCAAACACAGCGCTATTACGGGCGCTATCAAGCACCGAAATTTAAAACCGTATCTTGAGCGCAGCTTATGAATTAGCGCAAATTTTAACTTCTGAGGCGCGAGCCCGCTTGAAATTAAAATTTAGCGGTATTTATTCGCGCAGCCTGCAAATAAAGCAAACGTAAAATTTTAAAATTTTGCACGAGTCGCGATAAAATTTGCGTGGTCTTAAATTTTAAATTTCGCAGCTTGCAGAATTCTACGGCGTGAAAATTTTAATACGCAAATTTCACGGCGCATGCAATTGCGATACAGAATTTCGTAGCAAGAATTTTTGCAGTCTGACGGCGCAAAATTTCTACGATATAGAATTTTAAAACAAAGCGGCAGGCGCAGCTCGCGCGTAAAATTTTAAAATTTATCGCTAATCGCAGGCAGTCTAGCGGGGCGTGCTATTAAATTCCAGCAATATTTATGGTTTTGCTTGTAGCATTGCCGCAAAATGCGGGTATCGACGCAAAAAATTTAAAGGAACGAAAAATGCAAAAGAGCGCAATTGAGATACGCGGCGTTCCCGCCGCCGTTTGGAGGAACCGCTCGGAAAAGGTTTATATCTACGCTCACGGGCAAGGCGGAAGCAAGGAGGATGCGGAGCTTTTGGCTTCCGTCGTTTGCGAGCAAGGCCAGCAGGTAATTAGCTTTGATCTGTCCGGGCACGGACAGAGGCGGCACGAGCCCGCTTCTTGCGATCCGCGGCGCCCTATTTTGGAATTTCGCGAAATTTTATCGTATACAAAGAAGCGCTGGGGCGAGGTCGCGCTGTTTGCTGTTAGCCTAGGGGCATGGCTCGGCCTGCAAAGCTTCCGCGACGAAAAGCTTAGCGACTGCCTCTTCGTCTCGCCGATACTTGATATCAAATACGTTATTTCAAATATTATGCGTAGGGCCGGCGTTAGCGAGGAGCAATTGAAGCAAGAGCAGATGATTTTGACCCCTGTCTGGCAACCGCTTTTTTGGGAATATTGGAGTTTTGTTTTGAACAATCCGATCACTAAGTGGGAAACGCCCAGCAGAATTCTATATGCAGAAAACGACGATATGACGCCTCTTTGTATCGTTAGAAATTTCGCGCAGAAGTTCGACTGCGACTTAAGCGTTATGAAAAACGGCGAGCATTGGTTTCATACGCCGCAGCAGTTAGATTATTTACGCAGATGGATCAAATCGGCGGTTGAGAATCGGCGATAAAATTCTATGAGAGATTTTTAAAACTCATGTCCAAACCCGCGCCGATAAAATTCTGCGCGCTTTTGGAGTGCGAATTTCAATAAATTTAAGATGATCTTGATATTTTGCTTTAATACGCTTGTTTTATGAGGCGCTTTTCGTAAATCTCAGCTCGCATCGCGTCACGCGAGGGGCATAGCTTCAAAGCACCCATTTCATAAATTTAACAAAGTCCAGCGTATAACATAATCAGGGTGCCTATTGAGCTTCAAAGCACCCATTTCATAAATTTAACCGCAATAGCATAAATCATGACCGATATGAATTACAAACTAAAATATGATTAAAATTTAGCCGATAAGCTGTCAATATAAATGTAAAAATGCCAATTTTAAAGCTAAATTTTAAAAAATGTCTATAAAGATGAATTCTTGAGATCTTAGCATGCTTTTGGCACGAGGTGCGAGCCAATTACAGCTTATCGCACTTCACTAGCACTATCGCGCTTTTGCTACACGGACGCTTTACGAATCCATAGCAGTCGCGCGATTAAATTTTAAAAATTATTTGCCTATTCTAAAGCCATTTAACTTCATATAAGTCGTATCTTTATGAAATGCTTCGCATCGCTCCCTGTTGCGATTGATATTCGAGGTCTCGAAAAAATATCCATCACTATCTTGACGCAAGGTGATCGTCGCGCAAAAGATCATATCGTTTTTGAGTTTCGGTCCTACTCCGTAATCAAAGGATTGATTTAAAGTGACGGTTTTTTCTAGATCGCTATCACTAAACTGCCTGGAGCCCGTCATACTTTTAAGCATTCTAAATCCACCTTGATTGAGGTAATCTCTTTGTATATCCTTAAATACACCTTCAAGCTCGACTGCGTAAGCTTTTACTAAAACCTCATCCTTAGCGCCGGTAAGTTTCGGCATCACGATCTTTACTATCACGAAGATTATAATAGCTAAAAATATTATCCCGCTTACGCCGCCGCCTACTGCCGCACCTTTTCTCATTTTCATCATTTTACTCCTTCGTCGATGTCCTTTACCAAGGCATCTATTTTTTTATTAAGCATGAAATTTTCGTAGCTTTTTTGGATATAGGCTTCAAGCAGTTCGCCCGCATCCAAATGATCGCTGCCGCGAGTTAAAATCCGCCAGTCCCTACCGAAGACCTTCGCAAAGTCATCATCCAGGCTTATCGCGTATTTTTTCGTCAAAGACTTACTCGTCAGCTGAACGGAAATTTCTTTCATTTCTCGCCTAAATTATCGCCTGCCAAAATATCGTCGATCTGTTTGCTTAGATCCTCATCGCTCATCTTGCGATATGCCAGATCGTTTTCAAGCGTGCCAAGCTGCATCCCCAAGGCCTCATTTTGCGCCTTGATCGTCGCCAGCTCGGTGCGTAGCTTTTCGTTTTCGTCTCTAGCCTCGGTGTATCGCCTAATCAGCTCAGCTACTTTATTGCTTAAGCCCTCGACCTTTTTCTCTTCGTCAAAGATTGATTCCATTATTTCGCCTTTTTCTGATATAATTTTAAGTAGAGATATTACCCAAATTTGGCTTTAAAAAAGGAAAAATTTTGCAAAATTTTAAAATCGAGAGCAAATTCTCCCCAAGCGAGGATCAAGAAAAAGCGATCGAAGGCATCGTCGCGGGCTTTCAAAGCGGCAATAAATACCAAACTCTTCTCGGCGTTACCGGCTCGGGTAAAACTTTTACCATGGCAAATATCATCAAGCGTCTTGAAATTCCCGCGCTCGTAATGACACATAATAAATCTCTCGCGGCGCAGCTTTATAGCGAATTTAAGGGCTTTTTCCCGCAAAACCACGTCGAGTATTTCATCAGCTACTACGATTATTATCAGCCCGAGGCCTACATCCCCAGGCAGGATCTTTTCATCGAAAAGGACAGCGACGTAAACCAAGAGCTCGAGCGATTGCGGCTAAGCGCCACGGCAAGCCTGCTAAGCTTCGACGACGTCATCACAGTAGCGTCGGTTTCGGCAAACTACGGCTTGGGCGATCCCGCCGAATACAAAGGCATGGTGCTGTTTTTTGAGATTGGATCAAAATTTAGCACTAAATTTTTACTTCGCAAGCTCGTTGATATGGGCTACAAACGCAACGACGATTTTTTTGATCGCGGGAATTTTCGCGTAAACGGCGACGTGATCGACATCTACCCCGCGTATTTTAACGATGAGGCGTTTAGGATCGAGTTTTTCGGCGACGAGATAGAGGCGATGTATCATCTGGACGTGCTCGAAAACAAAAAGATTCAGAGCGTCAAAAAATTTATTCTCTACCCGACGAGCCAGTTCATTGTGGGCGAGCAACGCCTGAAATCGACGATCAAAGGGATCGAAGAGGAGCTTGAGCAGAGACTGAAATTTTTTGAGGACGCGGGCAAGCTCGTAGAGGCGCAGCGGCTGAAAGGGCGAGTGGAATTTGACCTTGAGATGCTAGGCGCTACGGGGATGTGCAAGGGGATCGAAAACTACGCGCGCTATCTGACCGGCCAAAAACCGGGCGAGACGCCCTATTCGCTCTTTGATTACTATGAGAGTAAGGGCAAGGACTACCTCGTCATCGTCGATGAAAGCCACGTGAGCCTGCCGCAGTTTCGCGGGATGTTCGCAGGAGATCGCAGCCGAAAAGAAACGCTCGTAGAGTACGGCTTCCGCTTGCCTAGCGCACTTGATAACCGCCCGCTGATGTTTGATGAGTTTATCAACAAAAAAGCTAAATTTCTATTCGTCTCTGCAACGCCCAATGATTACGAGCTTGGTCTTAGCCGCGGAGCCGTATATGAGCAGATACTGCGCCCGACAGGGCTGCTTGATCCGCAGATTATCTTAAAAGACAGCGACAACCAGGTCGAAATTTTACACGATATGGCAAAGGAGGTCATCGCGCGCGGCGAGCGGATATTGGTGACCGTGCTAACCAAAAAGATGGCGGAGGAGCTGAGCAAATACTATCTGGAGCTTGGGCTTAAGGTCAAATATATGCACTCGGACATCGATGCGATCGAGCGCAACGAACTCATTCGCGGCCTTCGCAGCGGCGAATACGATATGCTAATCGGTATAAATCTGCTCCGCGAGGGGCTCGATCTGCCCGAAGTAAGCCTTATCGCGATCATGGATGCCGATAAAGAGGGATTTTTGCGCTCGCGCACCAGCCTCATTCAGACGATGGGGCGAGCCGCGCGAAACGTGCACGGACAGGTCGTGATGTTTTGCAAAAAGATCACCGCTTCGATGCAAGAGGCGATCGACATCACCCAAAAGCGCCGTAAATTTCAAGATGAATACAACCGCGCCCACGGTATAACCCCGCATTCTGCGAGCCGCAATATCGAAGAGAGCCTAAAAATCGAGGACGGCACCGAAATTTTAAGAAAGGGCGCCAATTTAGAGAAGATGCCGGCCGCCGAGCGCGCCAAGATCGTAAAGGAGCTCCGCAAGCAGATGCTCGACGCCGCGGCCGCGCTGGAGTTTGAAAAGGCCGCTGCGCTGCGCGATGAGATCGCAAAGCTTAGGAAGCTGTAAATCGCGAGACTCGAAACGCCTTGAAATTTCGTCGTGAAATTTGCACGTGAAATTCCACCTGGCAGAGCGTAAAATTTGCGCGCGTGACACAGAGCGAAATTTGCGCGCCAAATGCCGTCCATGCAGAGCATTAAATTTGCACGATATGCGCGGCAAATGCCGCGAAACAGAGCGTAAATTTGGGCGTGATGCGATATGGCGAGTTTTGAAATTTAATCATTAAATTTAAATAATTCGCGCAGGAATGCCGCAAGGTGAAATTTTAAAATTTACTCATTAAATTTTAGATAGTTTGAGGCGGATTGCTGCGAGAGCGGTTTTAAAATTTGTTCGTTAAATTTTAGGGTGGTTTGCGCGCGAAATTTATACATCGATTTTTCTCGTTTTCTCGCGAAAAATTTTACTCCGCCCCCCTACCGCGCTGGACGCGCGATCCGTAAATCTATGCGCCGAGCTTTTTGTTTCAACTCGCTTTCGATCCGCAATTTGCGAGCCCGATTTGCGGCAGCCTGCACTACCCTACTCTATACCGCCGCGCGCCTTTACGCTTTTTTCTCGCTTTTTTTGCATCTCTCCGCACCCATCTTCGACTTTTTCCCGTGCGCGCCCTGCGTTAAATTCTGTCGCTTCGCTCGCTCAATCCGTAGCGGCTATGAGCGGACATGCGCCCAGACGCCGAATTTTCGCGCCGCCGTCATAAACGCTAGCTTTTAAGGGCGCAAACGAGGGATTTGCGCGACACAGCACAGAAAATGGAATTTAGACGGCGTTTATCGAAGCGTATCTTAGCCGCTGCGGCGCGCTACGAAATTTTAAAATGGTAAGAGCCGCGATTTAAATTTATCCGCAGGAATGCGCCATAGTGCGCCGATCTGCGCGCTGTATAAATTTTAAAATCGCCTCTAAATTTAAAATTTTATCCGCAGTTAATACTCTCTGCTAAGCTCTAAATTTTCCATGCGCAGCGGTCTTTCACCCTCGAAAATCACCCCGATGCCGAAAGGCTCGCAAATATCAAGCGCGCCCTCGGCAAACCTTAGCAGCCACTGCGTATCGCACGCGTAAAACGTGCATTACGAGAGCTCAAACGGCAGATTGCAAACGGGCACGTCAAGCAGCTTAAGCTCGTCCTCGCCCAAACGATACTCGCGCCTAAGCTCGTCTCGCAGGAAGGCAAGAGCGTCTTTTGCGTACCGATCGATGTCTCGGGCGATCCGCCGAGCAAGCGAAATCGTCTCATCATACACATCCGCCGCATCTGCAGACACGAGACAAAACGGCACCTCGCCGAAGCTTTTGCTTTTTAGTGCCAGCTCCGCGTACCAAATAACGCTCTCGTCCGTTGCGACCTTTTTAAGCTCGCCAAATTTCCAAGCCATTTTTTGCATTTTATTTCCGCCTCATATTTTCGCGTCATCTTTTAAAATCTTGATGCTGCGCCCGTTTTTGCGCGCTGTGTTTAAATCCGCGCCGAAATAGAATCCCGCTCGCTTCTTAAGCGAACAACAATGATAACGAAACAGGTTGCTTTTAAATTTTAAAATTTCAATGCAAGCCGCTTTAAAATTTAAAATTTCAAAAGACTCGCTGCCGTCCGTCTCGCGCGGCGATGAAATTTTGACGCCGCGTCTTGCGACGAAATTTTAAAATTTTAGCGCGCCGCGGGGATCGCGCCGTAAAATTTCAAGCCGAAATTTCAAAACGAAATTCCGTGCCGAAATTTTAATTCAAAATTCCACGCCTGCAAGCGTAAAATTTAGAGCTAAATTCCATTGCGACGCCGTAAAATTTTACTCGTTAAATTTTACGAATTTTGCGCGCTTTTAATCCGCAAATTTAATACGCCTTCACGAGCCGTAAATTTTTTAGATATATGACGCCGTCAAAAACGCCGCCTCCATTCGGCGCAGGCCAAGAAATAGCAATTCTTTTCGGCTCCTCGTCGTATTTAGGCTCGCAATAATTCTTTGAGCAGTCTATTTTAAATACCTCTTTATCGTTGCTATCAAAATCCGTCTGGGCAGAATTTTTAGGAATTTCCAGCGTGTGGATTATACGATACGGCTCGCCCTCTTTTGTGCGGGCGGACATTATTTTTATTAGCGTATCTGCGCTGTCGTCCGAAGTCCTATAAACCCCGTCTTGCCCCAAGCCCGCCAGCTCGAATTTTTTCTCCTTGCTATAAAATGCCGAGATTATGGAGCAGCCGCTAAAAAGCAAAGCTGCCGCAAATAACGCAAACGCTCTCATCTTTCCTCCTTAGGCCGGTTAAATTTAGTTTTTAAAACTGTGAATAGGCGCAGGGATCTGGCCGCCGCGGGCGATGAAGTCTGCTGAGGAGTTTTTATTTACGCTCATCACGGGCGCGCTGCCAAGAAGCCCGCCAAATTCCAGCGTGTCGCCCTCTTTGCCCTTTGGGATGATGCGTACGGCGGTCGTTTTTTGATTTATTACGCCGATCGCGGCCTCGTCGGCTATGATTGCGGCGATCGTTTGTTCGGGCGTATCCTGCGGGATTGCGATCATATCGAGCCCCACCGAGCAGATCGCGGTCATCGCTTCGAGCTTTTCCAAATTTAACGAGCCTGCGCGCACTGCAGCGATCATACCCTCATCTTCGGAGACGGGGATAAACGCGCCGCTAAGCCCGCCTACTTGGTTGCAGGCCATTACGCCGCCCTTTTTGACCGCGTCGTTTAGCAGCGCAAGCGCAGCCGTCGTGCCGTGCGTGCCGACGCGCTCTAGTCCCATCTCCTCAAGCACGCGCGCGACCGAGTCGCCCACGGCAGGAGTCGGAGCTAGCGAGAGATCGACGATGCCAAATTTTACGCCAAGGCGCTCGGATGCCATTTGGCCCACGAGCTGTCCGATACGCGTGATCTTAAACGCAGTCTTTTTCACGGTCTCGGCGACCACGTCAAAGCTCGCTCCGCGCACCTTCTCAAGCGCGCGTTTAACGACGCCGGGGCCGCTGACGCCCACGTTTATAACGACTTCGGCCTCGCCCACGCCGTGAAATGCGCCCGCCATAAAGGGATTATCCTCGACGGCGTTGGCAAATACGACTAGCTTTGCAGCGCCAAGATCCGAAAGCCGCGCCGTCTCTTTGATCACGCGCCCCATGTCGGCGACCGCACTCATATTTATGCCCGTTTTAGTCGAGCCGATATTTACCGACGAGCAGACCTTTTGCGTCGCGGCGAGCGCGGCGGGGATGGAGTCGATTAAAATTTTATCGCCCTTTGCGTAGCCCTTTTGCACGAGCGCCGAAAAGCCGCCGATAAAATCGATACCGACCTTTTGCGCCGCCTCGTCCATCGCTTTAGCAAGCGGCACGTAGTCAGTAGCGTTCGTCGCAGCACCGATGATGGCGATCGGCGTTACGCAGACGCGCTTATTTACGATCGGGATGCCAAGCTCTGCTGAAATTTCATTGCCGACCTTTACCAGATCGCGCGCCTTATCGGTGATCTTTGCGTAAATTTTCTCCGCCGCTTTGTCGATATCTGGATCGATGCAGTCAAGCAGGCTGATGCCCATCGTGATCGTGCGGATGTCGAAATTTTGCTCCTCGATCATCGCGATCGTTTCGGTTACGTTTTTAATGTCCATCTGCGTGCCTTAGATGTTGTGCATGGCGTCAAAGATCGCCGAGCTTTGGATGTTGATTTTAACTTTTAGCTTTTCGCCAAGCTCGTTTAGCTCCTCGCGTAGGGCCGTGAAGTCCTGCTTTTCGTCGCTGGAAACCACCGCCATCATCGTAAAAAACTCGTCCAAAACCGTCTGGCTAATGTCGTCTATGTTTAGCCCAAGCTGCGCGAGCTTAGCCGAAACGCCCGCTACAATGCCAACCTTGTCCTTACCGATCACCGTTACGATCGCTTTCATTCTTACTCCTTTTTAAAATTTATTTAGCTATTCTGAGCGCGGAAGCCCTTTAAAACTACTGAATTTTGCCGCCGTTTGAAATTATCAGCGCAAACACGATTGCGACCAAAGCGTAAAATATTACCGCGAGCCATATCGCCCATCTGTTCACGCCGCCGCCCCGCCTTAGGGCTTCGTCGTCCTGTTTATCCAATAGCGCGACAAATCTATAGCAAACAAAATATTTCGCCATAGTTCCACTACTGACACTAACCGCCATTCCTATACTTCTATCATATTCATCCAAAAACGGAATAAAGCAAGAAATTACCACAAAGGCAAATAGGGCTGCGGCAATTTTATACTCCTTGCGGTACAGAAAAAAGAACAGCGTGCCGAAAAATCCCCACCAGCTCCACGTACTTACATAATTTAACTCGCGCTGCTTGCCCGCGGCGAAAAATTTCTCGCAGGCGCGTGCGTAAATTTCAACCTTGCTAGGAGTTTGCAAGAAAATTTCCAGCTTCTGCCGAAGCAACTTGCCGTCAGATAAAATTTCTCTAGCATAATCCGTCATCTCACTCTCCTTAGCGATAAATCCCCACGGCGGCGCGAACCTTTTGCATCAATGAAGCAGCCGTCGCAGCCGCCCTTTGCGCGCCCTGTCTTAGCATCTCGTCTAAAATTTCGCGGTGGCTTTGATAGTATTCGAATTTATCCCGCGCGTCTTTGAAGTAGCCGAGCACAAGCTCGTTTAGATACGCCTTAAAGTGCCCGTGCCCCTCGCCTCCGCGCTCGTAGCGAGCCCGCAGCGCCGCTTGCTCCGCCGCCTCGCTTAAAAACAGCTTCGCGATATTATAGACATTGCATCCACGCCACTGCTTAGGCGCCTCTAGCGGCTCGGAAGTCGTTACGATACTTGAAATTTGCTTCTTTAGCGTCGCGGCGTCTGCAAAAATATCGATCGTATTGCCGTAACTCTTGCTCATCTTCGCGCCGTCCGTACCCGGCACGATCGCCACTTCATCGTTTACGCGCGCTTGCGGAATAGTTAAAATTTCGCCGTGGGCGTTGTTAAATTTAAGCGCGATGTCGCGGGCGATCTCGACGTGCTGGATCTGATCCTTGCCCACAGGCACGACCTCCGCGCTGTATAGCAGGATGTCCGCCGCCATCAGCACGGGGTAGCTAAACAGATCGTGCTTGCTCTCAAAGCCCTTGGCGATCTTATCTTTGTATGCGTGCGCCCGCTCGAGCAACCCCATCGGCGCATATCCGCTTAAAATCCAGTAAAGCTCCAACACCTCTTTCACGTCGCTTTGCACCCAAAACACCGTCTTTTTCGGATCGATCCCGAGAGACAAAAACGCCGCGGCGGCCTCGTAAGTGGAATTTTTAAGCTTTGCGCCGTCGCTTACGGACGTGAGCGCATGGTAGTTTGCGATAAACATAAACATCTGCTCGCCCGCGTTTTGCGCATCTACCATCTGCTTGATGCTCGCGAAGTAGTTACCCAAATGCAGCTTGCCGCTGGGCTGAAGACCCGTTAAAATTCTCATCGTTGCTCCTTTAAATCAAAATCAGATCGCCGTCTACGAAGCCCGCAGCGACGTGCTTGCACTCAAAAATTTTAGCGCCAGGCATCTGCTCTCGCAGCTCGCGCAGAGCCTGCACGAGCATTTTTAAAACCTGCCGCCACGAAAGCTCATTTAAAAATTCAAGCTGCAAGCGCGAGCTTTGCGGATAAAATTCATCCTCGTCCTCGCACGCCCAGTCGTCGTCATCCGCATCGTAACTGCTCGATCCCGCCAGCTGCAGCGCGTAAGGCTCGTAAAGATCGAAGTGCCACGCGATCACCCGCTTTGGAATTTCCTCGCGTTCTAAGCCCTCTAGTAGCTCACGTAGCTTTTGCTTTAGCGCCTCTTTCTTTTCAAGCTTATCGCCTTTGCTCTCTTTACCGTGCGGCTTGGAATTTTTGCCGCCGCCAGGGCACTTTTGTTTAGACATCTTTTTTCCTTTTAAATTTAGCCCGTCGCAGGCGGAACAAATTTCTTTTACGATCTTTTTCACGCTTTTATTTTCGACGTCGATTACGATATCGGCCTTTTTTTCATACGCCCCGTCTCTTTTGGCGTGCAGCGCCGCAGCCTTTTGGAGATCCGCTAACAGTGGGCGTTTGGCAAATTTTTTCTCCGCGTTTTCGCTATTTTTTAAGCGATTAATGATCCCCTCAAAGCTTGATTTCAAATACACGACGGTGCCGATTTTGTTTAAATTTTTCACGGCGTAAAAGCCGCCGCCGGTGGAGATCACGGCGCAGCAGACGGACTTTTCTAAAAATTTCGCAAGGCCCTCTTCCATCTTTCTAAAGCTCTGCTCGCCCTGCTCTTTAAAAATTTGCCCGATTTTCTTATTGGCGTAGCTTTCGATCATATCGTCGCAATCAAGCGCAAACATCCCGCTTTGCGCAGCCAGCGCCCGCGCTACCGTGCCCTTGCCGACTCCCATAAAGCCGATGAGTACGATGTTACCGCTCTTCATCGCCCTCCCCTTTTTTGCGCGGCAGCAGCACTAGCGGACTTCCCGAAAGAGCAAAGCTCGCGCGCAGTTTATTTATCAAATAGCGCTTGTAGCTAAAATGTAGCGCTTGCGGGCGGTTCATTACAAGAGCGATCTTCGGCGGCGCAAAGCCGATCTGTGCGGCGTAGTAAATTTTAACCGATTTGCCCCGCTCGCGAGGTATCGGATGCGCCTTTATCGCGGCTTCTACCGCTTCATTGATCTTTGCGGTGCCGAGCTTGCGCGTGAAATTTGAATAAACCTCCAAAATGAGCGGGTAAATTTTATGTATCCGCTTCTTGTCCGTCGCGCTGACGCTGATGATCGGCGCGTAGGAAAGAAATTTAAACCTATCGCGCAGATCGCGGCAAAACTCGTCGTAATCGCGCTCGCAAAGATCCCATTTGTTTAAAATTATGATGAGCCCGAGTTCAAATTTAGCCGCAAGCCCCGCGATGCGCTCGTCCAGCTCGTTTAGCGGCTCGCTTGCGTCAAGCACCAAAAGCGCGATGTCGGAGTTTTGCAAGATTTTTTCGGTGCGATTTAGCGCGAAACGCTCGATGCCCTCGATCTTGCCGCGGCGGCGAATACCCGCCGTATCGATAAACTCGAGCGTGCGCCCCCCAAATTCCGTGCTTTCGTTCACCGGATCGATCGTCGTGCCCGCATAATCGCTCACGACCGAGCGCTGCGAGCCCACAAGCGCGTTTAGGAGGCTCGATTTACCGACATTTACCCGCCCGATGATACCCACGCCGATAGTTTTATTAGCGTAAAATTCCTCGTCGCGCCCCTCTTTCGGCTCGCCCTCGTCGTTAAAGCCCTCTATAAAATCATCAAAAATTTCATCCTCGTCCTGCTGCGCGGGCGCAGGGTCTAAAAAGCCATATATCCACTCTTTCAGCTCATCGATGCCGCTGTTGTGCGAGACGGAGATAGGGAAAAATTTAACGCCGAATTCGTTAAACTCCCAGCTACGCTCCTCGTCGCGCTTGCCGTCGATCTTATTGACCGCTAGGGCGATGGGCTTACCGAGCTTTTGCAGTGAGAAAAATATCCGCCGCTCATCGTCGCTCGGAAGCAGCTTGCCGTCCGTCATAAAGATTATCAAATCCGAGCTTTTTGCCTCGCTTAGCGTCTTAGCCTGCACGCGCGCAAACAGCTCGGAGGTGTCGTCCAAGCCGCCAGAATCGATCACGCGCACGCGACGATCGAAAATTTCGGCTTCGGCTCTATTGGTATCGCGCGTCGTGCCCGCAACGTCGCTCGTGATGGCGATGCGAGCGCCCACTAGGCGGTTAAAAAGGCTCGACTTGCCGACGTTGGGGCGCCCGATGATGATCAAACTTTTCACGTTCGTCCTTGTAATTTTTGGCGCGATTATAACCAAAAATAGATTAAAGCCAAATTCTACGCGCTCGCTCGCGGAGCTAAGCGGCAAAATTTTATAAAATTTAGGCGCTAAATTTAGAAATTTTATCGCGGCACTAGCAAAACGCCGCTTGAATAAAAGGCGCAAAGGCGCGCGATCCATCGCCGCAAACGGCGCGAAACTGAGGCGATGCGTAAATTTTATAAATTTTAAAAACCTCAGTCTAAGTGTGAAATCTAGCGGTCGAAACACAAAAACGCGCGAAAACGCGCGAAGGCGTGTAAACCCGCAGCTGCGCAAATTTTACTGCTTTGCTCAAGCAAGCGGCGGCGCGTAGATCAGAAGGTCGGTAAAAATCGCACAAGCAGCGCCCAATATCCAAGCGCGAACTAGCGCCTGCGCGTGAGAAACGCAAAAACAAGCGCCCAAGTACAAAACCGAGCCGTCGTGCCAAGCGCACAAAAGCAAGCGGCGCGGCAAGATTAAAAGTGATTACGCAGCGAGGATTAGAAGGGGGCGGAGCGGCGAGGGTGAGATTAAAAACGGCGGGATATTAAAATTTAATCATTATGCGTGTATAATTCCGCAAATTTAAAGGGTCGCGATGAAATACAACAACTTCTTGCTGCACCATCTAAGCGTGTATTATATGCTGATGGCGTGCTTTTACTACTCTCTTACGGGCGTTTTTGCCAAGCTTTTGGGCGCGCAAATTTCATCGCTTGAGGTCGTGCTCTTTCGCAATCTACCAGGGCTTTTGATCCTACTTTATAAAATTAAGGCTCGTCCTCGCACGGCGCGCTTCGCAAACAAGGGCGGTCATCCTTTTACGCTCGCGTTTCGCGGCATTATCGGGATTTTGGGGCTGATGGTATTTTTTTATAACGTCGCTAACATCAGCCTCGGCGAGGCATTTACCTTTCAAAAAACGGCGTCCATTTGGACGGCGATCATCGCATACTTTACCCTCGGCGAAAAATTCGGCGCGATGGGCTGGTTCTCGGTCTGCCTAGGCTTTGTGGGCATCGTTTTAGTAATTCAGCCGCAGTTTGGCTTGCAGCCGAGCGATATTTTTGGAATTTTAAGCGGATTATTCGCCGCGATGGCGTTTACCTCCGTGCGCGGGCTGCGCAAATATTATAGCTCCGATACGATCATCCTCTCGGCGCTTCTTGCCGGCACACTGATGCCCGTAGTGCTTATGATCGCGGCGGAATTTATAGACGCGCCCGCGCTGAGCTTTATGCTTTGCAAATTTAAAATTCCAAACGCGCAGGGCTGGCTCTTTGCCGTGCTTTTGGGGCTGCTGGGGCTGTTTTATCAAACCTACGTCACCAAGGCCTACGCCGCGACGCGCAAAGCGGGCATAGTAGCTACGATCAGCTACGCCGACATCATCTTTTCGACGCTATTTGGGCTGCTGCTAGGCGACGCCCTGCCCGGTTTCATGGCGCTTTCGGGCATGGCACTCATCATCGTCGCGGGCGCGCTCGTAGCGAACCGAAAGTAGGACGGCGTGAAGCAGAAATTTTACTCCGCGTTTTGGCTAAAACATCTAGGCGTTTATTATATGCTAGTAGCGAGCTTTTATTTCGCGCTAAACGGCGCTTTGGCCAAGGTCATGGCGGAGCATATGAGTAGCGCCGAGATCGTGTTTTTCCGCAACGTCGTAGGCATCGGCATCGTGCTGTTTTCGCTAAGGCGGGTAAAAAACCTAGGCCCCGGCGGCAAGCCGTGGCTGCTTGCGTTTCGCGGCTTTATCGGCAGCTGCGGTATCTTAGCGACCTTCTACAATATCGCTCACATCGATCTTGGCACCGCTTTTACCTTCCAAAAGACGGCGCCCATTTTCACCGCGCTATTTTCGGCGTTTTTCTTAGGCGAAAAGCTAAGCTCGCGCGGTTGGTTTGCGATACTGCTTGGCTTTGGCGGAATTTTACTCGTCGTGCGCCCGCACATCGGCATCAGCGTAACCGATGCGGTGGGAATTTTCGGCGGCATGTGCGCAGGGCTTGCATACACGAGCGTGCGCGAGCTCCGCAAACACTACGCCACCAACCTCATCGTGCTGGTTTTCGTCTCGTCCGCTACCTTTCTAAGCGCGATGATGATGGCTGCGGGCTGGGCGCTTGAAGGTAGCGAGGTTAAAATTTTAGGACTTTTCAGCGGGGCGGATTTGGCGAGGCTCGCTTATTTCAACCCGCCAAGCCTTTTTGGCTGGGTGCTCGTGGCGCTTCTAGGCGTCAGCGGTATCTACTTTCAAATTTACATGACGCGCGCCTACGCCGCTTCGCGCAAAGCGGGCATAGTCGCTGCGATCAGCTACAGCGACATCCTATTTAGCATGGCGCTAGGAATTATGCTAGGCGATCATCTGCCCGGTCCGATCGTGCTAGCGGGTATCGCAGTGGTGATTTTAAGCGGAATTTTAATCGCCCGCGAGCGCTAAATTTAAATCTAAAATTTAAAACCAATTCAAATGCGGCGCAAAGCTAAATTTTATCCGCGCCGCAAGCCTACGCTAAATTTCAGCAGTCTAAAAGCTTAAAAAGACTAACATTCAAATCAAAGTTCTACGGCGTAGAAATATTTTTCGACGGATTTAAAATTTTATGCATTTTATCGGTATCGACATCGGCTCTACCTCGTCAAAGGTCGCCGTTATGGACGAACGCGGCGAATTTTGCGAGCTATTTTTGCTGCCAAGCGGCTTTAGCGCGGTCAAGGTCGCGCGCCAGATCAAGCAAGCCTTAGAGCAAAAAGGCTACGCAGAGGGCTTAGTGACAGCTACGGGCTACGGACGCGTTAGCGTGGAGTACGCGCAGCTTAGCATGAGCGAAATTTTATGCCACGGCCTTGGGGCGCACTTTTTGTTTGAGCCGGACTGCACAGTCATCGACGTGGGCGGGCAGGATACGAAGGCGATCAAGATCGAAAACGGCAAGCCAGCGGATTTTATCATGAACGACAAATGCTCGGCGGGCACGGGCAAATTTTTAGAAATCAGCGCGGGCCGCTTGGGGCTAGAGCTAAGCGAAATTTACAAAACCGCTCGCAAAAATCCTGCTATCAAACTAAGCTCGACCTGCACGGTATTTGCCGAGAGCGAGATTGTCTCGCTAAGCGCAAACGGAGCCGAAACTAGCGAGATCGCCTACGCCATCGTGGATTCCTCCGCGCACAAGGTCGCCTCTCTCATCAAACGGCTGGAAAATCAAATTTATTTTTTAAGCGGCGGACTTAGCAACGTGCCGCTCTTTAAGCAGCTTCTAGGCGAGCATCTGGGGGCTGAAATTTTTACTCACGAAAACGCAATCTACTGCGGCGCGATGGGCGCTGCGCTTATCGGTGCACGCAAAGCAAACGAAATTTTAAAGGAGACGAGATGAGAATGGATTTTGACGCGCTTAAAAAGCGCAACGCAATGGCTCTTCACGATCTAAAAGAGCAAGGCAAACGCGTAGTGGGGATGTTTTGTACCTACTCTCCCAAGGAGCTCATCTACGCCGCGGGCGCCGTGCCGGTTGGGCTTTGCGCCTATGATGAGAGCCCTATAGACGCCGCTAATGCCGAGCTTCCGCGCAATCTTTGCCCACTAATCAAAGCAAGCTACGGCTACGCGGTTACGAAAAAATGCCCCTATATGAACGCCAGCGACCTCGTCATAGGCGAAACGACCTGCGACGGCAAGAAAAAGATGTATGAGCTGCTCGCAAAGCATAAGGACGTCCACGTGCTGCAACTGCCGAATATGACCGGCGGCAAGAGTTTGGAGCTTTTTACCGACGAGCTTAGGGAATTTCGTAAAGTTTTAGAGCAAAAATTTAATACGAAAATCACGGATGAAGCGCTACTAGATGCGGTGCAAATTTACAACGAAGAGCGCGATGTTATGTTGGAGCTTTTAGAGCTTGGCAAACTAAATCCTATGCCGGTAGCGGGCAGCGAAATTCATCAAATTTCATTTGCGAGCGACTTCATATACGACAAGCAGGAGAAGCTTAAAATGATACGCGCCTACATAGCCGCCGCAAAGGAGATGACGCCGCCGAAAACTCGCAAAAAGCGGATCATTATCACAGGCTGTCCAAGCGGAGGCGTGTATGAAAAGGTTATCAAGCAGATCGAAGATCTTGGCGCGGACGTAGTGGCATTTGAAAACTGCTCCGGCACCAAAGGCTATCAAAACCAAGTGCAAACGAAGGGCGATCTGGTAGCAAATATCGCCGAGCGCTACCTCAAAATCCCATGCTCGGTGATGTATCAAAACGACGCACGCTCGGATATTATCAAGGAATTTATCCGCGAGTATCAAGCAGACGGCGTCATCGACGTCGTGCTAAGCGGCTGCCACACCTACGCGATCGAGACGAACAAGATCAAAGAGGCGAGCCGCGAAGCGGGAGCAAACTATATGTCGCTAGAGACCGATTATTCAAAACAGGATGTCGGGCAGATATGCACGCGGCTGGAAGCGTTTATAGAACTGCTTTAAGCGGGTTGCTCGAAATTTTAAAATGAAGAGTTTTGTAAATTTAACGATCCAAAGAAAGGAGAGATTGCATGAAATTTAAGGAGATAGACGAATCTCGTCGCGGCTTTTTAAAAGGAGCTTTGGCAGCAGCCGCCATCGCCAGACCGGAAGCGATGCTTGCTGGCTATACGCCGTTTAAGCCCGATTCGCTGCAGGTTTGGTCGTGCGGAGGACTGTCCGAAGCATTTAACGAGCTAAACGCCATTTATGAGTCAAGAACGGGACACAATATCCAGTACACAGGCGCCTTTGCGGGTGCGCTCGGGAAGTCGCTACTGGCCTTGCAGGGTAAGACGGAGGTTTTCGGAGCTCGCGTTTTGGAGCTCTCTCAAAAACTACGCAAGGCTGGCCTTAGCCTCCGCTTTAGACCGCTATGTTTTACCGACTACGTTTTAGTAGTGCCGAAGGGAAATCCCGCGGGTATTCGCGATCTAAAGGATTTAGCAGAACCCGGCGTGCGGGTGATGCTGCCGCTAAGGGCTTCGCCTCCGGGTAGCGGACCGGTAAAGGGAATTTTGAAAAATTCAGGTCTCACGGGGCCCGTTATGAAAAATATGATTGCCAACGGCTCATGCGTCATCCAGATGATGTGCGATCTCGTAGATGGCAAGGGCGATGCGTCCATCATCGAAAAGCGCCTAACGACGCACGATAGGTTTAAAGACAGGATCGAATATATGCCTATCGACGAGAAACTCATCCCGCCGGGACCGCTTACCTTTACGCTAAATATCATGAAATACGTAAAGGACGAGAAGCTGGCCGATGATTTTGCGGACTTCGTTTGCTCCGTGGAGGGGCAGGAAATTTTTGAGCGGCACGGCTTTACCTCCATCCATTCGGCGCGCGGGCTTGAACTCATAGAAAGGTTTGGTGTAAAAGATGTTTAGTATCGTAAATATGGCAAAGATGAAAAAAGTCTCTAGGCTAACTAAAATTCGTCGCTTGGTGCAGCTGATTTTTATAGGCGCGATCGGACAATGGGCGTATTACGGGATTTTTAGATGCCCTTTTATCGTGCCTTTCGTAAACTGCCAATCCTGCCCGATAGTCACGTGCTGGGGGCGGATCGCGACCGTGTTTTTCGGCTTTTGGCTATTTATCCCCGTACTGGTTATTTTCCTCGGGCGCGCGTTTTGCGGCTGGCTTTGCCCGGGCGGATTCGTCAATCAAATGCTGGGCAAATTTGCCGCTTTTAAGCTTAAGCTAAAAAATAATAGGAAGCTACGATATGCTCAAATAGGCATGGTTCTAGCCGTTTTGCTTAGCGCGGGCGTATATTTTATCTACGGCAATCCTCGCGTCATGATCCCTATCCGCACCAGCGACGAGTATCTCAACGCCGTTATCATGTCCTTTAAATTTTCAGATTGGTATTGGGCAGTTCGCACTGCCGTCGTCGTAGCTCTCATCGCTGCGTCCTTGATCGTCGCAAATTTATGGTGCCGCTTCGCCTGTCCTAGCGGCGGCATAATGGAGCTGCTACGTAAAATTTCAATATTTCGCGTTTATAAAACAGACGCCTGCGATAACTGCAACGCCTGTTTGCGCAAATGCGAAATGGGCACGAGACCGGACGAGATGAACTGCACGAACTGCGGCGATTGTATGGATGTTTGCCACGCGGATGCCATCAAATTCGGAAGGAAAAAAGATTGATGAATTTTTTCGCCAAACCCTCCTTCGACAACCACCCCTGCTTTAGCAAAAAAGCGTCCGCCGTCTGCGGGCGCGTGCACCTTCCCGTAGCGCCGCATTGCAATATCCAATGCAATTTTTGCAACCGCATCTACGACTGCGCTAACGAAAATCGCCCCGGCGTAACGGGGAGGGTGCAAAGCCCGGACGAAGCCGCGCTATACGTGGAAAATCTATTTAAATTTAGACAGGATATCTCGGTCATCGGTATCGCAGGGCCAGGAGATCCTATGTGCGATGCCGACAAAACCCTAGCGACCTTTGAAAAATGCAAAGCCCGCTTCCCTCGCGCCCTACTTTGCCTATCCACAAACGGCCTGTCCCTGCCCGAGCACGTGGATGATATCGTGCGGATCGGCGTGAGCCACGTGACAGTAACGGTCAATGCCGTAACGCCCAAAGTGGGCGGCAAAATTTATGCGTGGGTGCGCCACGGAAACAAAATTTATCGCGGCGAAGAGGGCGCTAGAATTCTTGTGGAGCGCCAAGAGGAAGGGATTCGCAAACTAAAAGAAGCCCGTATGATCGTAAAGATCAATACGGTCGTAATACCTGGCGTAAATATGGATCACGTCCCGCAAATCGCGAAAAAGGCCAAAGAGTGGCAGGCCGATATCATGAACTGTATGGCGATGATCCCCGTGCATGATACCCCTTTTGCAAATATCAAATCGCCCTCAAACGAAGAAATTCGCAGCATGCGAAAGCTCATCGGCGGCTCAATGGCGCAGATGACTCACTGCAGCAGATGCCGCGCCGACGCATGCGGCAAGCTTTGCGAGAAATGAAGACCTGCTTTGCGGGTCTTTTATCCGGCCTATAATACACTCTCATAGCGCACAAAATTTTATGTAGAGATTTAAATTTAAAATTTGTCTAAATTTAGAACTAGCAAGTGGCCGATAAGCGGCTTTTTAGCGGCGGCAGTTTTTTAAGATTTAAAAACAATTTTTAAATAATATTATTTTGCTTTTATTTAACTTTGGCTATAATACTCCCAAAATTAGGCACATCAAAAACCGAAATTTCGGTTTAAAACAAAGGAGATATATCATGGAAAACGTTTCAAGACGTGATCTGCTCAAAATGAGCCTAGTTGGCGCGGGTGCTTTAGCGCTCGGCTCCGTAAACGCAAATGCTGCGGTTAACGCTAAAGACGTCAAATTTGACGAGGAGTGGGACGTAGTTATCGTTGGTTCCGGTTTTGCAGGACTAGCAGCTGGTATCACCGCAGCCGAAAAGGGCAATAAAGTCCTAATCCTAGAAAAAATGGGACGCGTCGGCGGTAACTCCGTTATTAACGGCGGAATTTTCGCAGTTCCAAACAGCGACAAACAAAAAGCAGAAGGCATCAAAGATAGTAACGAGCTATTTATCAAAGACTGTCTAAAAGCCGGCCGCGGTCTAAACCACGTAGATCTCATCGACACCATCGCTACTCGCGCGCAGGACGCATATAAACTAACTCTAAAATGCGGCGCTAAATACATAGATAAAGTTACTCACGCAGGCGGACACAGCGTACCTAGATCGCTTCAAACAGCTAACGGCTCGGGATCTGGTATCGTTCAGCCGATGGTAGAATACTTTAAAAACCTACAAGGCTGCGAGCTAAGACAAAGGGCTAAATTTGACGAATTTGTACTCGGCGAAGACGGCGGCGTAGACGGCGTGATCATCAGAGAGGATTATAAATTTGATCCAAAGAGCCAAAAAGACGACGCCGAAAACACTACCGGAACTAAAAAGACTATAAAAGCTAAAAAAGGCGTAGTACTAGCTGCAGGCGGATTTTGCCGCGACGTGTTCTTTAGACAAGTCCAAGACCCGTCTATCTTGCCAACCACAGATAGCACCAACCACCCTGGCGCAACAGCAGGCGCTATGAAAGAGGCGTTTAGGATCGGCGCAACTCCAGTGCAGCTAAGCTGGATACAGTTTGGTCCATGGGCATGCCCTGATGAAAAAGGCTTTGGCGTAGGCTCTATGTTTAACGTAAACGGAAGCTTCCGCTACGGTATCTCAGTCGATCCAAGAACCGGCAAACGCTTTATGAACGAGCTAGCGGACCGCCGCACCCGCTCTCAAGCTATGTTTAAAGTAATCGACGCAAAAGCCGATATCTATCCGATCAACTTCTGCGATAGCGATGGCGTAAAAAATATGGTCATACCTGAGCACTACACTAAACCGCTAGAGTCCGGCGTACTAAAGAAATTTGAAACCCTAGACGAACTAGCGGCGGCTTATAAAATCCCTGCCGCAGAGCTAAAAAAGACCGTCGAGAGATATAATAGCTTCGTTAAATCGGGCAAAGACGAAGACTTTGGCAAACCTATGGATAAAACCACTACAAACGGCGTAGATATCTCGAAACCGCCTTTCTACGCTATGCGCGGTACGCCAAAACTTCACCACACTATGGGCGGTATCGATATCAATACCAAAGCTCAGGTCATCTCGCTACAAACAGAGATGCCGATCCCAAGATTATTTGCAGCAGGCGAGATCACGGGCGGCGTACACGGAGCTAGCCGCTTAGGTAGCGTGGCGATAGCTGACTGCTTAACGTTTGGTATGATAGCCGGAGAGAATATAGGCTAATTTGCGGCGTCTTTCGGACGCTTTTTGCGGGTTTCGTTAAAATTTGACTTGATAGGCTATATGCCTTATCTTCGTCAAATTTTAACTTCAAAACCCCGAAAATCGCCTCGAAATACTTGCAAATCTTATTTCGTATCGCAGGTTAAATTTAAGATTAAATTCGAGAATTCGGCTTGCGATACTTTTAAATTTAAAGCCGAATTTGCAGTTAAATTTGTAAATTTGACATCCGAAAGGAATTCGTATGAAACACAAAGCGTTTCTCGCCTTGTGCGCGTCTATGCTACTATGCTCTTTTGCATTTAGCGCAGGAGCCCCAAGCGCAAAGATAACGTCTTTAGTAGATCTTAACGTCACCGACGAACTGCGAGCCAAACACCCACTAAAGCCTCATCACGAAAAGCTAAGCTTCACCTGTCTTGATTGTCACGAAGGACAAGGAA
>CAUPXM010000008.1:0-97266 GCA_963515585.1 uncultured Campylobacter sp. | reverse complement strand
GATACAACGACTTCTCGCACTCTATGGATGTAGCGCAAAACGGGCATTATTTCCTTCGCGCGGCAAACGCCAACTATAAACGCGCCGACGGTAAAAACGTCCGCACCGTGCGCGACGTCATCGTTGAGGTCGATCGCGATGGCAACGTCGTAGATGATTTTAGGCTATATGAAATTCTCGATCCGTACCGCGACATCGTATTAAAAACGCTTGATCAGGGCGCGGTGTGCCTAAACATCGACGCTAGCAAGGCGGGCCACACCGCTAGCTCGGACGAGCTAGCCGCGATGGATACGAACGAAAAGTGGGGCGACATCGTGGGCTCGGGTCCCGGACGCAACTGGGCGCACGTAAATAGCGTGGATTATGATCCAAGCGACGATAGTATCATCATCTCCAGCCGCCACCAAGACGCCGTCATCAAGATCGGCCGCGACAAAAAAGTCAAATGGATAATGGGCGCGCACAAAGGCTGGAAGGATCAGTTTAAAGGTTATTTGCTCCAGCCCGTAGATAAAGACGGCAAAAAAATCGTCTGCGAGGACGAGTACTCAAAATGCCCGGGATATGAGAGCGAGAAGGGTGGATTTGACTGGCAGTGGACGCAGCATACGGCATTTAGAATCGACAGCAAGTCTAAAAAAGGGCTCGTCTATCTAACCGTCTTTGACAACGGCGACACCCGCGGCATGGAACAGCCTGCGATGGCGGGTATGAAATACTCCCGCGCGGTCGTTTATAAAATCGACGAAAAAGCTAAAACCGTCGAGCAGGTCTGGGAATACGGCAAGCAGCGCGGCAGCGAGTGGTACAGCTCGGTTACTTCGCTAGCGCAGTATCAAGACGACCTAGATAGCGTGATGGTTTACTCAGCGGTTGCGGGCATGCAGTTTGACATCGCCAAGGGCCGCCCGGTGGGAATGCCAAGCCCTCACATCGACGAGTTTGAATGGGGCGCCAAAGAGCCGAGCATCGAGATCAAAATGACCAACGCGATGGGCTATCAGGCGTTTCCGTTTAGCCTAGAAAAGGCATTTGAGAAGTAAAATTTTAAAATTTAGCGGCCGTATTTCAAGCGCGGCCGCTTTTGTTTTAGTTTATGGTCAAATTCTACACATCTACTCGATAGAATTTCATCCGAATTCGGCAAATTTATCCCTCGGTACGGCAAAATTTAGCCGAAAACATAGCTCTTTATTCTAGATAAAATTTAATCATCGGATTTGCGATTTCGCGCTCTGCTTTTGCTATAATTTCAATCTGCTAAAAATTAATAAGCGTTACGTATTTTGGATAGATAAGGTAGCGCACGGTTTGGATGAAATTTGTATGCCGCTTGGGGGCGGGGACGACGGATATTAGGTTAATGCGCCCAAAGGATATCCATGCGGCAAGGCGGCGCAGCAAAGGAGAAATAGTGGAAAAATCCAGAAAAAAGGAACTCAAAAAGCTCGCGGCGCAGCGGCAGCGAGATGCATTTGAAAAGAGCCTGCCGATGGACAGGGCGGCTATTTGAGTTCCTAGACGAGGGCTTGGCGCATCGCGACTGCGACGGTACGCATAAGCTCACGTTGGAGTTTTTTGCGAGCTCGGCGCGCGCTGAATGAGACGGCGGTCCTAGACTTTTGCGAGCAAAACGGCGGGTATTGCGATTGCGAAGTTTTAAATAACGTGCAGGATCGCTTCGAATTTTAGGGAGCTATGCGCAGAAAGACATGGCTTTGCCCCTGCATCGCATTTCGTAAATTTTATCCGCGCGGCGTTTAAATTTAGCTCAAAATTTCTCCGACGAAAAACAGCGCCGACATCGCAAACGTGCAGAGCGCGACTATCTTTAGCTGTCCGTCGAAGTCGCGGCACTCTCGAACTTTTAAAATGAAAAATAGGTGCCCGATAAGCGGCGCAAAGCTAATTATGTAGAGCAGTCTCACGCCTGGCTCGCCGCGCAAAAGCGAGTAGCAAAGCATTAGCCCCGCACCGCCGACGATCAGCGCATAGTGGTAGCGCTTAGCCGCGCGTAGTCCGATACGAACGGGGATCGTGCGCTTGCCCTTGAGCGCGTCGTTTTGCACGTCGCGCATATTGTTGAGATTTAGCACCGCCGTGCTTAGCATCCCGCACGCGCACGCAGGCAGCAGCAGCGCCGCATCAAGCGATCGTGCGTATAAAAAGTACGAACCCAGCACGCTCAAAAGGCCAAAAAACAAAAATACAAAAACGTCGCCGAGCCCTTTGTAGCCGTATGCGTCGGCGCCCACGGTATAGCGGATCGCCGCGTATATCGACGCGCCGCCCAGCGCTAAAAACAGTAGCACGAGATAAAACCGCTCGCCGAATGCCAAAACGCTTAGCGCGAGGCTGCAAAGTGCGGAAAGTAGCGCCGTAACGACGATGACGCGCCTCATCTGCTCGGCGCTCATCTGCCCAGTTTGGATCGCGCGGCGCGGCCCCAGCCTGCCATCGTCGTCGGTGCCCTTCACTGCGTCGCCGTAGTCGTTGGCGTAGTCGCTTAGCACCTGAAACAGCAGCGTCGTAAGCAGCGCCAGTGCGAAAATATCCGCTCTAAATACGCCCGCGCCGTATGCTGCACCGCTGCCGAGCAGTACGCCCGAGACGCTAAGAGGCAGCGATCTAAGCCTTGCGGATGCGTAAAGAGCCTTTGCGGTTATCATTTTTTGCCTTTTGTTGATTTTTAGAGCCGAATTTGCGGCGAACCCGAGATAAAATTTAGCGGAAAAACGCCAAAAATAATATAAATTTAGACTATTCGTAGAGTAAATTTTATTTAAATTCGCCTTTTTAATATAAATAGCGGTAAAATAGAGCCAAAAATTTTAGGAATTGTGATGAAAAAAGTTCTTACCGTTCAAGATATATCCTGCGTGGGCAAGGTTTCGCTGACCGTCGCCTTGCCGATACTAAGCGCGATGGGGATGAGCACGAGCGTGATCCCTACGGCGGTTTTATCGATGCATACGGGCTTTTCCGGCTATACCTTTTGCGATCTAAGCTCTCAAATACGCGCGATTATGGCGCATTGGAAAGACCGCGGAGTGGTATTTGACGGCATCTACACGGGCTTTTTGGGCTCGGCGGCACAGATCGAGATTATGAGCGAGCTATTTGCGAGCTTCGGCGGCGCGGGTAAGACCATTTTGGTCGATCCTTGTATGGGCGATAACGGCGTATTTTATCCTGGCTTTAACGAGGATTTTGCCCGTATGATGGCGCTTCTGTGCGCTCAGGCCGACGTAATCACGCCTAATATCACCGAGGCCTGCGCGATTACAGGCGTGCCGTACCGCGAGGATGCGGATAGGGATTTCATCATGGATCTGCTTGCAAGGCTTCGAGAGTTGGGCGCCAGGCAGGTTATTTTAAAAGGTATCGGCTACATCGCCGATCAGTGCGGAGTTTTCAGCTACGATGCACGCACGGGCAGGACGAACGAGTATTTTCACGAGCTGCTGCCGGTTAAATTTAACGGTACCGGCGATATTTTCGCCGCCGTAGCCTTCGGCGCAATAATGCGCGGCAAGTCCCTGGAAACTGCGGTCCGTATCGCTGCGGATTTCATCGTCAGCACTATCAAAGAAACGATGAGCGACGAGGAGCGCAACGGATACGAAGGGGTCGATTTCGAAGCGATAATTCCTGAGCTGGTGAGGAAAATCTAAGTTCTAGACGGATTTGGAACTCGCCGCGCGGACAGAGGATTTGTGGTAGAGCTTTAAAATTTTACCGCAAAAGGAAATTCCTAAATTTTATCTGCGGCGTGAAATTTTAAAATTTCAAAATTTATGTGTCGTGTGGGGCATGGAATTTTAGAATTCATGCATTGCACGGGCTTATAATTTTATCTCCTATATAGAATTTTAAAATTTGCACCGAAGTAAAGATGCGAAATTTATCACTAGCGCTGAATTCTAAACGCAAGGTTACAGCGAATTTATCTGCTTGCGAGTTTGAGCTGCATTTTGAAATTTTGCACAAAATCTGTTTAAAATTTTATTCCTGCGAGTCGTGCGCCATGCACTTATAAAATAATCTCAAAATTTATGAGTAAAATTTAGATTAAAATCCATATCGATGTCGCGCAGTTATAGTTTTCGGTATAGAATTTACACTATGGATTTATGGCGCGAATTTTATTTGAAATTTCGCTTTAAAAATTTAAAATTTGCGCGGTGAAATTCCATCTGCGGCGGAAAGCTACCGCGTGAAATTTTGCGGCTGCTGCGTTTTGTGATATAGGCAAAATTCGCACCGAGCGTGAAATTTTACAGCAAATATTGTGAAAAATTCTATTATTTATCGCGTAGCGATAGAGTTTTACCACGCGAAATCAAGCAGAATTCCGTGCATAATTCCGTAGGCGAATTTACGCCGTGGCGAATGAGCTTACCCGCGTAAAAGGGCGCTAGCGCAAAATTCCATAACCGAAATTTCCTGGGCAGAGCTTTACTTTGTAAATTTTAAAACTAAATTCCACTTCGAGTATTAAAATTCTAAGTTTACTTAGCGGGCGAGATTTAAGTGATAAATTCCACCCGCTGCGCAAATAGCAAGCGCTTTAAATTTCATTCCACGGGCGCTTTGCTTTGCAAAAATCGCACGAGCGTCTCGTATTCGTCGGGCTGCAACCCTGAGTTTTGTATCATCGTCTCGACCACGCTAGGCCAGACATTGACGTTGAACTCGTCGTATCCGTGCAACGCGTGACAGCTACCGCAGCGCTCTTTGAATAGATTTTCGCCCGCGTCGTAAATTTTAGCCGCGTCGTCCGTCACTGCGAGCTTCGCGACGTAGCCGTCGATAGTGACGTTCGCCCATTCGTTATCGTAGTCGTCCTTCACGGTCTTTAGCGTCTTTAGGCTCTTTGTGTTTTGCGCTTGTAAATCCTGCTCCAAAATCCCAAGCCTCGCGTAGCTTACGTTGCTTCCCTCGGGCACGAAGCCCGCGTATCGCACCTGCACGTAGTCCTTGCCGTCCTTTAGCACTTGCAGCTTCGCGCCTACGTGCAGCTTGGCGATCTCCTTGCCGCCCGCTTTGTTTAGAAGCGGGGTTTGAGCCGCGACGAAAAGATCCGCCGCGCCCAAATGGCAAGCTGCTGCGAGTAAAAACGCCGCTAGCGCTTTGGATAAAATTTTACCTCGCTCGGGTGCGCAAATTTTATCCGTTTCGCATGAAATTTTCTCCGCGCCAAATGATGAAATTTCACCCGCGCCCGGCGGTGAAATTTGGTCCCGCCCTAGCGCGTAAATTTTAAAATTTTGCCTCATCGCTAGCTCCTTTTGCCGAATTTCGGCTGTGAAAATACTGCAAGCGGCGGAAGCTCACCTTCAAATTTCTCGATCTGAACTAGCGCGGTGGCTTGGTTACCGCACGCAAGTTTCGAGCTGGGCTCGTTAGGTACTAGCACGTTTACGTTGCCGTGAACGCACATATCGCCGTTTGCGCTAAAGAGTGGATCCCACCAGCCGCCCTCTTGCATCCTCACGACGCTTTGCTTTACGTTTTCGGTGACGATGAGCCCCGCAAGCGCGGCGCCGCGATCGTTGAAAACCCTAACTATGTCGCCGTTTTTAAGTCCTCTTGCTTCGGCATCTTTTGGGTGCATCCACACGGGCTCGCGACCGCCGATTTCTTCTAGGCTTCGTAGCCAAGTGTTGTTTAGCTGCCCGTGCAGGCGGTATTTCGGATGCGGGGTTATTAAATTTAGCGGATACTTTTGCGTCTTTTGCGCGTTCCCCAGCCACTCCATCGGCTCCATCCAAGTTAGATGCGCAGGGCAGTCGTCCAGCGCTGCTTTGGCGATCTTTTTCGAGACTACCTCGATCCTTCCAGACGGCGTTCCGAGGCGATTTATGATAGGATTTTTTCTAAATTCCTCCATCGCTACGTATTCGTAGGCGTGCTTTGGAATTTCAAATTTCACGAAACCCTTTTTCCAAAACTCCTCAAATTCCGGCATCTTTATCTTCGATGCGTCCGCTTTTTTCTTCGAAGCGTCGTAAAATTGCTTGATCCACTCCATCTCGCTCTTGCCCTCGCTAAACGCCATATACTCCTTCTCGCCGAACTGCTTTAGAATTTCGCAGTAAATTTTATAGTCGTTTTGCGCCTGCTCGTAAGGCTCGGCGATCTTATGCATGGCGATGATAAATTTATTCGTATGCGACTTGGTTATGTCGTCGCGCTCCTGCTCGGTAGTAGCGGGCAGAACGATGTCCGCCATGCGCGCGCTCGCCGTCCAGAAGCACTCTTGGACTATGAAGGTGTCGAGCTTTTCAAACGTGCGCGCGAGCAAATTCGTATCGGGGTGGTGCAGATACGGGTTGCCGCCCGCCCAGTAAGCAAGCTTTATGTTAGGGTAGGTTATCTTTTTGCAGTTAAAATCTATCTCCTTGCCGGGATTGTTGATGCAATCGACGATGCGCGAGACGGGGATTGCGATGTTGTCGCGGTTTTTCCACTCGCCCTCGCTAGCAGGCACGATACTCATGCTGCCTAAGCCCGGGAAAGCCGAGGAAGTAGTCGCCGCGCCGCTTGTGAGGCTTAGCGCACTTCCTACCGGAGCTGCGGGGCTAGGGCAGCCGCCGTCGCTGTAATGATAGCCAAAGCCGTATCCGCCGCCCGCAAGCCCGATCTGTCCCACGAAAGCGGCGAGCACCGTCGCCATCCAGTGAAACTGCTCGCCGTGATGAGCGCGCTGCGGACCCCAGCCGCACATTATCATAGTGCGCTTGCTGCCTAAAATTTTAGCCAAGCCTTTGATCTCATCCTCGCTCACGCCGCAAATTTTAGACGCCCACGCCGCGTCTTTTTTGAGCCCATCTTCGCTTTCGCCTCTAAGATAGGCTTTAAATTCCTCCGCGCCGTGAGTGTATTTTTTAAGAAATTTTTCATCCGCAAGCCCTTGCGCCATCATCTCATAACATATCGCCATCATCATCGCAACGTCGGTGGTAGGGTTGATCGAAATGTGCTCAGAGCCTAAAAATTTAGCGGTGTTGTTATATACAGGATCGATTGTGATCACCTTTACGCCGCGCTTTTGCATCTGCTCTTTTAGCTTTGCGAAATACAAATAGCTCTCGTGATCGGGCACCGCCCACGCGATCTGATTGGTATTGATCGGATCGGCACCCCAGATAAGCACCGCTTCGCTATGCTTTAGGATCGTAGGCCACGCGGTTTGTAGGGCGTTGGCCTCGTCCGTTCCGCTGATGTGCGGGGTTATCGCGCTTATACAGTGGCACGAATAGTTAAGCTTTCTCGTAGTGTAGCCGCCGATGATATTTAGCATGCGACCGAGCAGGGTTTGTGGGTTATTTACGCTGCCGACGCTGTACCAGCCGTAGCTGCCGCCGTAAATCGAGCTTGCGCCGTGGTCTTTAAGTACGCGCTTTAGCTCGTCCGCTACGAGTTTATACGCCTCATCCCAGCTAATCTCGATCCACTCGTCCTTGCCGCGCATGCTTTTGTCGCTCTGCCAGCCTTTTTCTAGATAGCCTTTTCGCACGCATGGTCGCGCGATGCGCGTAGCATCGTATGTGCGTGCTGCGATTCCCTGAGTAAGACTGACCGGGAAAAAATCGAGTTCACTCGCGCTTAAAACGCCTTCAAATTTGCCGTTTCGCCTAAGAGCCCTAACCGCGCCGAAATGCGAGGCGGTGATCGGCGCATCCTCGCTATTCATCAGATCGTCGCTGATGACGCTAGTAGCGTTTGCACTCGCCGCACCTGCCGCACTCGCGGCAACGCCTTTTAAAAATTCGCGTCTTTTCATTTTCTCTCCTTTAATGTGAAATGAATGAAAGATTTATGGAATTTTAGCATTAAAAATCGCGAATTTTTCGGCCTTAAAATGAAATTACAAGTTATAGGGCGAAATTTTATTTTTCTATTTTTAAAAGAGCGTTCAAATTTCGTGGCTTTAAAAAGCTTAAATTATAAATTAAGTTTTTAAAATAATTTTACTTTAAAAATTGACTTTTGAAATTTTGCACATAAACTCTTAAAAAATTTTAGAATTTTTGAGTATATCAAGAGCTCGTCGGTATTAGGCGCTATAAAATTTCATAGCGCCAGTAAGTCATAGATTGAAAATTAGATATTGATGCGACTACCGTACGCAGGCTGTAAAACATGGCAATCGTATATTTTTGCGCTTATTAAGGAGGAGGTATACTTTCGGCTAAATTTTTAAAAACAAATAGAGCAATAAAATTTTAACGCCATTAAATGACAGTATCTGACAACGAAAAATGAAATAATACGAAAAATTTTAAGGAGGAAGAAATGAAAAAAATCATTTTAACTTTGGCTTTTTTAAGCTATTTTATGTTTGCCGAAGAGGTAAAAGAGCTTACGGATGAGCAAATAAATACATTGGTAAAGGTCTGCGAAAGCGGTAAAGATTTCACGAGTGAAAATGGAACCGTGAAGTATGAGGAAGCCTGCGCTACTCTCGGTATGATATATGAAAATATCCCTGTATTAGGCGATCTCGGCGTAAAGCAAGATTTGGCAAAAGCCTTTAAATTTTATAAAAAAGCGTGCGACGGCGGCCATGCTCGTGGCTGCTTTGGATTAGGAGGATTTTATTTTGAAGGAAAAGAGGTAACAAAAGATGATAAAAAAGCTCTCGAGTTCTTTAAAAAGGCATGCGATATGGGCGATAAAGAGAGCTGCACTTTGGCGGCTGTTATGGACGGCGATAACGCGAATTTAGCAAAGGCGTCCGAGCAACATAAGAAAGATTGCGATAGCAAGGGCGATATACTCGCTTGCGGGTTATTTGCCTTATTTATGGAGGGAAAGGATAATAAAGAAGCGGCGAAATACTATAAAAAGGCCTGCGAGCTTGGCAAAAACAGCTCGGATCCCGCATTGCAAAATAACCCCGCATTTAACGATGGGATAAAGCAATTTTGCAGCAGATCAGATGAGCTTAAAGCGCAAAATTTAAGAGCTGTGCAGGACGTAATTAAAGCGAAAATCGCCGAAGAGTATAGAATATCTTGCGATTCTGAGGGGAACTGGGTATCTTGCGCGATATACGCCTCTAATATAGAGAGCGACGATCAAAGAGCGGCGATGAGATACTACGACAAGGCGTGCAAATTAGGCAAAAAAATCATAAGTGTCGATTCTAACAAGATACTGCAAAAATCTTGCGAAAAAGCCGCCCGCTGAGGTGATTTTAAATTTATATGAGGAGTTGTAATGAAAAAGATAATTTTAACTTTAGTGCTGTTAGGCTATGCAGCGTTCGGCGGTTTGGGAACTAAAATAGATGAAATCATCTGCGAAGCAGGACACGCCGACTCCTGCGCCTCCGCCGCCGCATCATATCTGAAAGAAGCCGAGCGATCAGATAATCTGACGCCCGAGATTAGTCTAGGCAAGGCTGCAGAATTCCTCGGCAAAGCTTGCGCAGGCAAGCATAAAGCAAGTTGCTTGCAGCTTGGCATGATGTATCAAGAGGGAAAGGGCGCCAAACAAGATATGGCGCAAGCTGTACAGCTTTATAAAAAGAGCTGCGATGGCATAGGCGGAGAATGGGAGGCTTGCGGATTGTATGCAGAGTATCAAATCGGCATAGAAGAAATGCAGGAGGCGGCACTCTATTACGAAAAAGCCTGCAGACTCGGCGACTGGGCGCGTCTTGGTACGACGGACGAAAAAGTAGGAGATATCGTAAATCATTTATGTGAAGCGTCCGAATCACTAAAATCGTTCCGACCTAAAGAGTCTGCGGCGCAAAGGCTTCTACGCGATGCCGCACGACCTTAATTATGTGGCAAAGCTATAAGACGAGTGCTTTGCTAGGCGTAATTTTCACAATATATCACTCCTCACCGCTTGCCTAATCGTGAGTATTTTGGAATTTAACGGCGAAAATTTAAAGCCGCTTGATTAACTTCTGCGAAGCATTTGGCGAGATTATATGATTTTAAAATTTAAATAAGATGGATAGTATAGTCGTAAAATTTAAATATGAGCGTCGGCGCAAAATAGCCGCGGAGCGGATCGCTAGCTTCGCTAAAAGCGGCGTATAAAGGGTAAATTTAAAATCGAAGCTTTGCCGAATTTTAAATTTACCCGATTTGCCTCGCTATGAAATTTATTCGCCCAGGAAGTATTTCAGATCCGCCTGCGCGTCGCCGCTGATTAGGCGAAGGCCGAAATTTTGCACCAAGAAGCCCAAAATTTCGTCGTTGAAAAACTCAGGCACCGTAGGACCTACGTTGATATTCTTAACGCCCAAGCTAAACAGCGCAAGCAGGATGATGACTGCCTTTTGCTCCATCCACATCAGCACGATCGAGACCGGCAGGTCGTTTACCGCGATGCCCGTAGCCTCGCTAAGCGCAAGGGCGATCTTGACCGCGCCGTTGCTGTCGTTGCACTGGCCAAGGTCGATATAGCGCGGAAGTTCGGTGCCGGGCACGGTTCCGAAATCCACGTCGTTGAAGCGGAATTTGCCGCAGCTAGAGGTTAAAATCACGCAGTTCTTCGGCAGGCTAAGCGCTAGCTCGCGGTAATACTCGCGTCCTTTGCCCGGCGCGTCGCAGCCTGCGATGACGAAAAAGCGGCGGATTTTGCCCGATTTGATCGCGTCTAAAATTTGCGGCGCAAGGCTCAAAATCGTCTTATAGTGTCCGCCCGTCACCAGGCTCTCGTCGCTAGTCATGCTCACGTCGCCGCACGCAAGCGCGCACTCGATGAGCGGCGTAAAATCGTCGTTTTGGATATGCTTGATCCCGTCTGTGCCCGCGATAGAGTAGCCAAACAGCCTGTCTGCGTAGCTACAGGACGAGCGAAGCGGCACGATGCAGTTGGTGGTCATCAAAATCGCGCCTTTAAATTCGTTAAAAAGCTTAGTCTGATCGAACCACGCCTTGCCGACGTTGCCCTTTAGATGCGGATACTTGCGAAGCTGCGGATAGCCGTGCGCGGGAAGCATCTCGGAGTGAGTGTAGATATTGATGCCCTTGCCTTCGGTCGCTTTTAGCAGCGCCTCAAGAGCGTGCAGGTTGTGGCCGCTAACCAAAATCGCCTTGCCCTCGACTTTGTTTTGACTAACTTTAACCGGGGTCGGCACGCCGAATTTTGCGGTATGCGCCTCGCTTAAGATATCCATCATCTGCACACCCGCTCTTCCGACGGCCATCAGCTGCGCGATATGCTCGTCAAAGTTAAAATTTGAGTTCGTCAGCGTGAAATACAGCGTGTCGCCCATAACGGTATCGACCGCACTAGTATCGGCACCGAGCTCGTGCGCGTGGTGGCGGTAGGCGCTAAGGCCCTTAAGCCCGAAAACCATAGTGTCTTGAAGTAACGCCAGCGTGGAGGTTTTACCGCAGGTACCGCGGTCTTGTCCTTTGGCGCCGCAGCCCTCAGGTGCGCTCATTTGGCACTGATGACAGAACATCTCTAGATTGTCGCTCATAGAAAATCCTTTGTAAAAAAATTTAGTTGGTAATTTTAAGATTTTATTTAGGCAAAAAAATTGATTATAATCAATAAATGGCTAAATTTTATCAAATTTATTTACAAAATGAGAATTTTAAATTTTATAAATTGCTTCAATTTCACTTATAACGGGAATATGGCTACTTAAATTCAGATATAATGCGCGGAATTACAAAAAACGGATAAGTAATGAAAGAGAAGTTAAAATCGTTAGCGAGCAAGGTTTCTAAATTATATAAAAGCGGTAGTCCAAAAACGTTATGAAAATTCTACATGCGAGTGATCTGCATTTCGATAAAGCTAAATTTGATCGAATTTTAAGCTTAGAATTTGACATTTGTTGCATAAGCGGCGATCTGATAGACACAAACCAAAAAGATATCGTGGGACAAAAAGCGTGGGTGAAGCGGTGGTTAGAAAATTTTAAAAAACCTATCTTTATGTGTAGCGGGAATCATGACGTGAGTGAGTCTGGCGACGTTTCTTGGATACGAGCGTCTAATATTTATGCGGATGGCGATATTAAGACGCTTGAGGGTATTAAATTTGGCTGCGCCACTTATCTCTGCGCGGATATTTTGGATTTTGCAGAGTGCGACGTGCTACTTACGCATATTCCGCCTGCACATACGCGAACGTCCATAGAGCGCGGCAGAGATTTTGGTGATAAAGAGCTTTTTCGAGTGCTAAAGCACGGACTTTTAAAAGCAAAAATAATCCTTTGCGGACACGTGCATAATCCGCTTTTAGATGTTGATAAAATCGGCGATTGCACGATTTATAATTCAAGTCTGAAGCTTAATATTTTAGAAATTTGAGTTAAATTTATAAAATATTAGCAGCTGAATTCTATAAAATATAATTTAGCGCGATAAATTAATTGTATTTCGCGGCTCTACCTGCATATCGGCAGCACGTCTTATATCTGCAGCCAAGCAAGCAAATTTAGCTTTTTGTCATAATTTCTTTCAATAATTTAAAATCACTTTCACTAAATCCGTAAATTTCTACTTCGCATTCTTTTTCTGCGTCTAAATTTTGTTTGAAAAAGCATTTGTATTCGCTAACTACCTCGCGCTTATCTAGTCCACCCACTCCGCATCCCATCAGGGGCAGAGCTATTTTTATATATTTGCTTTGATCTTGTAAGATTATTTCTTGTAAATTATTTAAAATTTGCGTGATAGTATCTAAGCTCGGCTTTTTAGGCTTTGATCTATCGGTGTAATTCATAATGGCTGCATGTAATACGAATGGAAAGTTTGCGTGATTTGAGGCGGTTTTGACGACGTCACCTTGCCTTATCTCTCTTATTTTTAGCTGTTCTTGCATGTATTTTTCTAGCACCTCGCCGCAATGTCTCTTAAAAGCCATAGACACGCCGTTGCCAAGCAGCATCGCCGTATTTGAAGGATTTATCAGATAATCCGCTTGTGCGTCCAATAAATCGCCAAATTTTATCTTTATTTCATATGAAATTTTCATTTTATCTCTTCTAAATACCTTTCTATCTCATCTTTTATCGTATCGGCTAACTCCTTTGGTTCTAGCACTTTGATAAACGGAATGAAGTAGTAAATAAGCGGCTTTATCTCCATTAAATTAGTAAATTCTATATCGATTACGACCGAGCCATCGGCATCAAGTCCTGTTATGCTTTGCTTAGCGTAGGGTTTTCTCTCGAAATATTTCTTTATCTGCGGAGCTAAAAGCGCTCTAGCGGTATTTGGCTTATCTAGCGTTGCCCAGGCGGAGTTTATATTTTTAATCCTCTCCTCTATCGTGGCGTCTAATTTAAATTTCTCCTCAAGAATTCTAATATTTGTGATGCTTTTTAAGTGGAATTTCTTAAAGGTATCGTTTTTATTCGTATCTAAAAATAGCAAATACCAAAATCCGTCAAACATCGCTAGTTTTAGTGGCTTTATCTTAAATTTAAAACCGGCGTATTCGCACTGCACCAAGCTTCTCTCTTTGATAGCGTTTTCAAGCAGTTCGAAATTTATAAAGTCATCTTCACTTAATTTTTCGCTGCTTATATTTGTTAAAATCGGATGATTTAGCTGATTCGTGATCTGTTCTAGCAAAACGTGAGCCTTTGAGTAAAAATTTGCGCCCATCGTTTTTGAGATATTATCGAGGATATTTATGACGGTGCGCTCTTCCTGATCTAAGCCATCTTTGATTTTAGTTTTATCTATGCTCCACATCCTGCCGTTTCTTACAGCTCCATTTTTCGCTAGCACCTCGTAAAGGTCTCTTTGGATAGTTTTGGTGCAAACTCCAAATTTTTCCGCGAGCTCGGAGATGGAATGGGGTTTTCTGCTAATTAAGGCAGCTATTTCGTTTATGCGTTCGTATTTGCTACTACCGGATTGCGGGATTATTTTTTGCGGTTTTTGCATCCAGGCTCCTTTTATATTATTTTATCTAAAAATGAAGGGGCAATATCAGCTAAGGATTGCTCTTAATCCTTCAAGCCCACCTGCCTTTATTGCCATGCCCCTATATGCGCTTACGTGAGTATCTAGCGGGTTTATGCGGATTAGATGAGCGCGCTTAAATCTTTTTGCCATCCTTTCTCCGTAAATCCTGATCGTAGGCACCGCAAGACCTGCTCCGATCTCAATTATGGCTATTTTGGAGTTCATATTGTGACTAAGCCATGTATCATACTTTTTGCGCTGCGCCCAAGCTCTTTTGTGATTAAATTCGTGATCGTAAAACATAAGGATATTTGGGCGGCTCACGCATCCACACTCGGGGCAAACGGGCATCTTTGTAACGATAAATCTATCCTCATCCACTTCGACATTATTTTCGTCCATATTCCATATATTTCCGTCATCGCTATGAATACACTGCGCGTGATGTATGGAGCCATGGATCTCGTAAATTTTATCCTTGTCAAATCCCACCTTTTCAAAATGCCCGTCTACGTTTGAAGTGTAGATAAAATAGTTTTCGCCTTTTGCTTCGCAAAGATTTTTTAGTAGGGTAAAACCCTCGTGAGGCTGGGTTGCGTTATAGAGCTTTAGCCTGTGTCCGTAAAATGCCCAGGCTAGCTCAGGGCTGCTAAAAAACCACTGCGGATTTGCCATTTCCGTAAAGCTTAAATTTTTATCCTTTAAAGGCGGATAGGCTTTCCAAAAGCCAAGATCGCCTCTAAAATCAGGCAGTCCGCTATCTACGCCCATGCCTGCTCCTGCGGTTATGATGACGGCATCGGCGTTTTCGACGATCTCTTTTGCGCGAAGGATCATGTCTTGCATAACTTGTGCCTAAATTAGCTTTGCAATTTCATCGGCTAGCAGCTCTAGTTCATTTTTCATTTTTATTAGCTCATTGACTAGTTCCGTCTCACTATATTTATTTACGATTATTTCTCTTAAAAACTGATCCTTTTTAAGCCATTTCCACCTTGCAAACGTTGTGCCTATTTTCCACTCAGCAAGCGTAAATTTAGCTTGTATATCTTTTATGCGCTCCTTGTTGATCCCTATGCGCTCCTTGTTGTTCCCGCTCTCATTATATTTAAGCCCAATATATGGATTTAAAAAATTTCTACTATCAAATTCTAGGGTAAAATTTATAATACTATTACGACCCCAATCATATTTATAAAAACTTATAGGTGAAAAATATCTTTTCGTATCAGCATCTTTTATATCATCGACATGCCATTCTTGCGGTAGCCTCTTTTCGAGCTCAGTTTTTACGTTTAACATAAATTCATTAAGTTTATTCGAACTGGTTATATCGAAATACTTATTTTTTATCTCCTCAACTATATCATAGTTTTCGAGTATTATCTTACTAATCTCATTTGTATCCATCTGTACTCCTTTATATTTTCCATAAATTTTTTCGATGACATTTTTGTATTGCGATATCACGGCGCTCAAATTTGTTAAATTCCCTGTTTCATCAAGGCATAGATCAAGCCACGCAGTTATCTCTTTGTCGTATGAAATCGCCTTAAATTTAGCAATTTCATCGCCCCTTTCATTTGAAATTCTGCCGTCTTTGACTTTTAGTCCGTCTAGGCTATAGCCGGTAGGCTCGCGCCCTTGCGGTGATAAAAATAGCACGTAAATTTCAGCTTCATTGCCGTTTTCTTGTTGGATAGTTTTTATATATCTTTTAATCTGAGCCTCTTGATCGCCGGCATAAATTTTATTTTCTAAAATAATATGCTTCGTGCCGTCAGTTATGTAGATATCGATATTCTCATATTCTTTATAGACTTTTACGATTTGCGAATTTAGCCCAATCTAGCCCGCATGCTTTTATAAAAAGTTCCAAAAATAACTCTTTTTGATAATGCGGCGAGTTCGGTTCGAGTAGTGAGCAGATAAAGCGCGAATGCAACCGCACTTCGTCGCTAGTGTCAAAAAGCGCCAAAAATAGATTGTAGTCATTATTGCCGCGCAGCTTTTTCACTTCTAGCTTATCGCTTAAGACTTTGATTTGCTTTAGCATAGATTCAAATTTCTCTATATCCATATCTCCTCCTTTAAAATTTTAAAGCATTATAGCAGACAAACTAGGCATTTTTTGTCTTAGTGCACAGCCTCATAAAGTTTTTCTAAAATTTTAACCATTGCTAGCGTATCGAGCTTACAGTATTCTAGCAGAGCCTGCTTATAAGCTTCGCGCTCTGTTTCTTTCATAAAAGTCATAGCGGCGTATGCTTGCATAGCTTCGCCTCCGTGATGGATTAAATTTAAATCCTTATACGCCAATTCTAATTCGGGCACGAGTGCGGGCAGGACGTATTTTATGGAGTAGCTACCTTTCATTTTCGGATGGTAGTAGCTTTTGCTTGCAAAGGGTGCCATGAGGTCTTTTATATTGTCGTGGATAGCCATAAGCTCATTTGAGATTTGCGGATAAGCTTCGGCCAGGCCCATTATCACTCCTTTTTCAAAGCTCATATTATAGGCTAGCACGCAGGCGTCCTGCGGGATAAATTTGATTAAATTTAACGCTAGCTCGTCGTATCTAGGATCGGCTCCAGCCTCAGCTAAAAACTCAAAATGCTCTAAATTTCCTTTGCCGTCATCTTTGTGGATTGAAAACTGAAAAGGTATCTGCTCGTAAGGCCTAAGCCCAATAAATTGCGGCACCGCCTGCTGAAATGTCTCAAAGTCGAGATGATAGAGTGGATAGCTAAGCGTGTTTAGGAATTCTTTAATAGCCTCTTTGTCAATAATCTGCTCCTTGGATAGTTCGGAGCGGATTTGGATCTGCTGGGAGGCGTTAAATTTATCTAGCTCTTTTATGTCTTCAAATTTAACTATGCCACTTTTATAAAGCTCAAATTTTTTATCGCTTCTTAGACGAGAGATGTCAAATACACTATACTCCGAGATAGCTCGCTGCTTATGCCAGCAGTACTCCCGAGCATCGCAGGGATAAGGGCTTGTGCAATGAGGACCGATATCAATGCTTGGCTCATTATTTTGGCTTAAAATCTCATCAAATTTATTTAAAATTTGAGGGATATCCGCTTGCTTTTGCTGTACTTGCTTGGTTACGTCTTCGATGTAAAAAAACTTGTTAAGCTCGAGTTTCTCACCTCTTACGTAGCTGTTATCTATGTGGATGATATTTACAGTGCTCACCTCGTAGCCAAGCGAGCTAAGCACGTAATACTGAATGGCCGCATCGTCGATATATACGTCTTTTACGGAAGTCGAACTCTTTACTTCGTTGATGATAATCCCATCCACGCCTATGCGAAGGATATCAACCATCACGAGGACGCCGTCAAAGCAAAAAGTGGCCTCGTAGATCACCTTTGTGCCGCGCTTGATAAGCTCTTTTGTTTTTGCTATTTGTGCGTCAAAATCGCCGCTAAATTCTATCCTTTCTCCACTGCTAAATAGCTCACAGGCTAGCTCGCCTACTGATGTTCCGGTATCAAATACCGCCTGCGCATTCTCACCCTTGATTTCGCCAACGTTGCCAGCCATAATTCAAAAAGTATCAAATACCGCCTGCGCATTCTCACCCGGAGCTTGCAAAACTTCAGGCTTTTTCTTTTTAAGCCACAAGCTCTTTTCACACTGAAGACCGCGGATGTAGAGGGATTTAGAGAGGGTCATTTATATGCCTTTTGCGATTTTGTATGCTTTATCTATTATGGATTGTAGTGGGTCCTGCTCTGGTAGATTTGGATCAAATACCTCTCCTATTCGCCCCTCATCTATCATCCAGCAATATTTATCATCATCGGTTTTTATAAAGCTAATTTTGTTGTCGCCTATTGAAGCATAAGGATTTTCACCATAGGACTTTGCCCATTCATAACCCAATTTTTCATTGGATAAATTTGGGAATTGCCTTTGTAACATTATAAATAAAGAGAAAGTGTAATATTCTACGTGATAGCTATTTGTAAATTTTCCTGTTAAAACCCTAATCGTGTAGTCATATGCCAATATCCAAAAGTTGCTGCATTCTTTTAAAATTTCAGGATACTTTATAAAATAATACCCCCAGTACTTGTTATCATCAAACTCCTCTATGATATCTTGCAAGCCTCTGTGGTCATCCAGTAAATTTTTTAGAAATCTCCTTTTTTCTTTATCATAAAATACGTCTCGCCAGTTGTCGTCTTTGCTACGAGGGTTATTGTTAAAATTACAAAATGTAAAGTAGCCGCTATTACCGTGTTCAGGCAAATAATCGCCTTTCGTCAGTAGTGCCCTTTGAAATAAAAAGTTTTCCCTATCCTCTTTAAAAATCTCATCAAATTTCTTATAGTATCTTTCAAATTCTTTTATATCATCTTTTACAAAATCTATAAGAAATGTCAAATTTGAGCCAAGATACCAATGCTTTTCAGCTTCATTAATGGCGGCGATCCACCTTTCATCGCTTTGTATTAGCTTTAGCTTCTTTTTCTCTTGCCATTTGTAAAATTCGATCGTCTTAAAGCTTTCCGGTTGTTTGTCGTCAAAACTTTCTAGCAGCTCAAAAATATCTTTATTCTTACATTTTTCGCAAATTTCGTTGATAAATTCAAAAACTTGCCTTAGTTTTAAAATACTGTCAATATTGAAATCTTTTGCAATATTTGTGGTTATTCTTTCGTACTTTTTATAAAACTCTCCGCCAATTCCTCTTGCTCCAAATTTTATCAAAAACATAGATAGCGCAAAAAATTTAGCCATTGTTTCATAAGTAATATCTTTGCTGGTATCGGTAAAATTTTTAAGTGGCTCATCATTTGCAACTTCACACAACTCATCTAAAATTTTTATTACATTATTTACATTATTTTTGTTACTGCTAAAAAAGTCTAATGTGTCTAGTGTATCAAACTCATCAAAATTAAAATCTTTTGCCTCTTTTGTATCTTTTATACTAAGAATAGTAAAATTCGAAGCTACACGGTTAAAAAATGCCATATAGCGCTTATCAACATTACTTAAACCTATCTCATCTTTATCGCCGCTATTTAAATTCCAAAATAAATCAAGCCACTGATTATCTAGCTTTGTTTTTATATCTTGGGATAGTTCTTTCTCAAATTCCGCCTTAAAATTTTCAAATTCGCTTAAAGGCTTTCCTCTCGCATTCATCTTTATGTATAGATCATCTGTTAGCCCAAAGTCTTTAAGTTCGAGAAAACTAAATTTTATATTTTCAAGCTTATCGTAAAATTTAGCGTCTTTAAATTTATGATGTATCTCATCTATCATCACAAGCATAGATTTTACGGTCGGGTCATTTTCCCAAAACGGCATAAACCAGTTACTATCTTTTATATATGTAGAAATTTTTTCTTTGCTAAAGTCAATATCATAGTCTACTAGCTTTTCGCAAAATTCCCTAGAGCTACTTCTGGTTTCGTATGTAAACCTTCTTAAATATTCGCACTCTTTATCTTCCTTTTTTGCAAAGTATAAGTGAAGCAAAAAAAGAGTAGTGAGGCGCTGTTGGCCATCGATCGGTATAAATTTATCATCCTCTATGCTGCCATAAATAAAATCTAGAAATAAACTCTCGTCACTTTTAAGCCTATTCAAAATTTCATCCAAAAATTTGTTTCTGATATCAGCCGCTTTATTGTCCATCCTTCCCTGCGCATAATCTCTTTGGATGATAGGTATTGAAATTTTTAACTTCTGTGCGGTCGGCATGTAAACCTTTGGAACTGCTTTAGTCAAAATATCTTTAAATCCGGTACTATTTTCCATTTTTTTCTCCTAGAAATTCTTTTAGAGTGTTGATTATTGAGTTTTTATAATCGCCTTGGTCTTGTTTGCTCCAAAAATATATGTTAGACGGATCGTCGCTATAATATTTTAAAAATACATTTTTTGTGCATATTGGTATAAATTCGCCGTTTTTATCCATTTCTATGATCTTTGCGCGTTTCTCGATAAACGGACCATTGCTTAAAGAGCTATTATTTTCTGTCGATAACAAGGCTAAATTTTCTATCCCGTGCATATTTACCATATTGTCAAATTTATTTAAAATTTCTATTTGAAGCGTATTAAAATTATCGCTTTTATCGTCTTTTATAAAATCGCTAATTTTATTCTTAAGCTCTTTATCGTTAGAATTATCTTTGTCATTAATATATTTATTTACATTAGTAAGCCATTCATTCTGAGCCTTTTTATCCTTTAATCCTTTATTATTTTGGGCATGTATATGCTCTAAACTCCATTTTTTACCATTATATTCGTTGAATGAAAATCTAGTGTAGGAACCTTTGCTATTTAAAATAGTAGCAATGTTAAAAAGCAGTAATATATTTTCTAATGGCTTTCTATCATCAATATAATTTAGCTCATCAATATTATCTATTTTAACCTTCTCTTTTATTTTATCCATTAAAAAATATTTAAAATCACTTTTTGTCTTATCTTTTGTTTCTTTATATATGCCTTCAATACTTAATATATTGGATGCCACCAGAAATCCTATTAAATGATAATATTGAGTATCTTTAAACCAAAATTTAAATGTCAAAAATATCTTTTTTATATCAGTCCATAAATAAGATAATTTATCTTCATCTTTTGCCTTATTTGCAAAATACCTATATATCACGTATCGATCTAGCTCTGAGTTTTTTACTCCAGATAAAATTTCAAATAATAGCTCTATTCTGGTCGGATAGTCGTTTTTTGTTAAAAATTTAAAAAACTCATCATCTTGCAGGGCGTATTCTATTTCATCCCACTCTTTAGATATCTCTATTTGTTTGGTGATAACTTCGTTTTTACTCCACTCCTTTGGAAAATTTCTAACATTTAAAAATAACGCTTTAATAAGCTCTGCATTTGTAAGTGGAATTTTACCGCTGTTTAGCCTAGTAAATATTTTAACTTCATCTTCGTCCTTTTCAACTTCGTACCATATAAATTCTATATGCTTTTTATTTTCCGAATTCGTAAAAATTTCGAGTATCTTTCTTTTTGTGGTTTGATTTTTGCTTATTTTATCTTTAAGCCATTTATCTATTGTCTTATAAGCTTGATACATATAGAAATAGTCTATATTCTTATCACTATCCTCTTGCGTTTCTGCGATGTTTTCTAAAAAATTTTGACTGTCTCTCCTTGTTTCGTAGCTAATTGTATAAATTTCATTTATGCCGTTTTCCTCCTCTAAAAGATTTTTTAGATATTTTAAAATAATAAAAATCGTAGTAAGCCTTTGCTGGCCGTCTATGATGTTGTATTGATTGGCACTAACTTTTTTAACGACCAATGGCTGTAAACAATAAAATTTTCCACTACTGCCATCTTGAATAAATTCAAGCAAATCATCTAGCAGATCGGTAACGTTTATTTCGCCCCAACGATAACCCCTTTGATATGAGGGCACTATAAAATTTGCTTTTTCATCTATTATTTTTCTAACTGATTTTTGAGATAGCATATTTTCTCCTTTTTTAACAAAATATAATTATAATATAAATATGGTAGAATATAGACACGAGCGAGCTAAAACCCTATCCTTTTTACTTTCTTTTCATTTTTTAAAGCCACTTCCCGTTCTAATCTCTCATAAAAATCATCGCTGTTTTTAACCTTTTTAAATTTAGCCTGTCTTCGCACGCTCGCAAAATCTCCTGGCGCCAAAAAGCTTAAATCCGAAATTCTTACAGCTACGTTTTCGTCAAATTTTATCCTTAATGATGCGCACTCTTTTTTGAACAAATTTAATGCTTGATTTGGCAATAAATATCCGAACTCGAGCTTTAAATCAAATCTTCTAAGACTTGCTTTATCGAGATTATCGATCAAATTCGTCGTAGCGATAAAGATGCCGCCAAAGCTCTCCATCCGCACTAGCATTTCATTTACTTGAGTTACCTCCCAGCTTCTAGCAGCTAGGCTTCTATCTTGTAAAAAGCTATCGACTTCATCAAATACGAGCACTGCTTTTTTGCTACCAGCCTCTTTAAAAGCCTCGGCTATATTTTTCTCGGTTCCGCCGACCCACATAGATAAAAGCTCACTTCCTTTTTTGATGATAATAGGCCTTCTTAGGCTTTTAGCGATAAATTTAGCATAGGCGCTCTTTCCGGTTCCTGGTACTCCGTAAAGGCAAATCCTAGCGCTTTTGCTCTCTTTTATGCCCTGCATTAGCTCGTCTAGGTCGCAGCTTGAGTTTACGAAATTTGGATCATAGCTGCTAGGCAGATCATCTTTTAATCTCTCTTTTTTCTTGTCCTTTTCTAGCGCGCCGTAGCCTTGTGCTTTTAAAGTGTTGCTTATCACGCGCTCAAAAGCCTTATTTTTATCTCTTAGACTTAAGCTTGAAACGACTAAACTTGCGTTGCTAACGATTGCGGGCGCAATAAATTTATTTTTTGCAAGTTTATTGATTAGCTTATTATCTATCAAATTTGCGCTATATTCTTTGATGATCCTCGCTCTTACGTTTTTATTAGGCACCTCAAGCTTTATGGCTAGATTAAAACGTCTAATGACGGCCTCGTCCATGCTATAAATATTATTCGTAATCCAAATAGTAGGTACTTCGTTGGTTTCAAGAGCTCTATTTATAAAGGCTTTGCCGTATTGCCTTTTCTCATCGTTATTTATGTTAAATACATCCTCGGCTTCATCATACATCAGCAAATTTGAACCTGCTTGCAAGATATTTTGCGCGAGGCAATAAGATCTTATTCTTTGGGCTTCATTATCGTATCCGCTTTCGTCTCCATAAGCAACCTCATAAAGCTTTAAACTTAATTCTTTTGCTAAAACCTTGCTAAGCTCGGTCTTGCCTGTCCCTGCAGAACCGTAAAAAAGCACGTTTACGCCTTTTTGTATTTTGCGGATAGCATTTTTTAAAAAAGAGATTAAAATTTGCGTATCATCTTTAATATGGGCATAATTCTTAAGAGTTAAATTTGTATCGCTGCAAGGTTTTATGGTGCTTGCGAAAATTTCGTCTATGCTTTCGCATTTAACAAATAAAGCGCCTATGAAGTCGTTATTTATCACGTCAATTTTTGATCTTAAATTGCGTCCGTAGATATCTAATTTTATAAGTGAAGTTTTAGCAAAAATTCCATCTTTTTTAAAAGCTCTTTGCACGTCAATAAAGCTTAAATTTAATATCTGCGATATGGCTTTTGCAGCCTGCCTATCATTTAAATTTTCTGTCAGCTCACAAGCGTCCGAAACGATTTCGTAATTAAACATAATCGCGACGAACCTCAAAATAGCCTTTTCGGTATCATTTAAGCCTAAATTTGCTTGAAGCAAATTTAAATTATATTCGAGCTCTTTTAACTCGCATGAAATTTTACTTCTCTCAAGAACGGCAAGCTTATTTTTTAGGGTTTTAATATCTTGCTGGGTCGGCTCGTTCGAATTAATCTCCAAAAATTCTAAAAGGTTGTCATATTTGGATTTTAGAAATACTCTTTGTCCTCCAGCACAAAATATCGCTCTGAGAATCCAAAGACTGGCAAGGTCATATATTTCGCTATCTACGAATAAATTTCTGTTTTTCATTAGTGCCTCCTTGTTTATTTGGAGGTATTTTACTATGTGAAGAGGACGGATTTATGTCCACATTAATGTAAATATATGTTTTGTATGTGAATTTTATATCATTTTTACAATACAACCGAGTTGCTATATTCAATATGCTTGCGTTTTCAGTAAATTTACTAAAGGCATTTTTTATAGAGCTTAATATATAAAAAGTATTTTGCACTAAAATTTTATATTTTACTAATTAAGGATTAGGGAATTTAAGTGGCTCCGGATGCTGGATTCGAACCAGCGACCAAGCGGTTAACAGCCGCCTACTCTACCGCTGAGCTAATCCGGAACGCGTAGAATGGATGGTGCGGATGAAAGGACTTGAACCTTCATGCCGTGAGGCGCCAGATCCTAAGTCTGGTGTGTCTGCCAATTTCACCACATCCGCAAAAAAGAAAGCGCATATTAGCCAAATAGCTCTTAATATGAGCTTAATATGGTACGCCCAAGAGGATTCGAACCTCTGACCTACGGCTTAGAAGGCCGTTGCTCTATCCTACTGAGCTATGAGCGCAAATTATCGAATCAGTGGTACGCTCGAAAGGAGTCGAACCTTCAACCTACAGATCCGAAGTCTGTTGCTCTATCCAATTGAGCTACGAGCGCATAAAGTGGGGTGAGTTGTGGGAATCGAACCCACGACCCTCAGGACCACAATCTGATGCTCTAACCTACTGAGCTAAACTCACCACAATGGTCGGAGCGAAAGGATTCGAACCTTCGACCCTCTGGTCCCAAACCAGATGCGCTACCAGCCTGCGCTACGCTCCGAAGATTTTCGTGGATTGAATGAAAAGCGTATTATATATATTTTTTCTTAAATTCCGCTTTTTGTGGCTCTAAATTTAATGAAATTTAGCAAGTCTCATCTGTTTTTCTAAATTTTTCAATAAAATTCGCATCAACGCCAGCCCCTTCGTGCGGTGCGAAATTTCAAATTTTACCGCAGCGGGTAGCTCCCCGATCGTGCAGTCAAATCCGCGCGGAATAAATATAAAATCGTATCCGAAGCCGTTTTGCCCGCGCTGCTGCGTTATCGCCGTGCCGTGCATAAAACCGTGCGTGCAAAACTCGCCTAGAGCGCATTTTAGCGCGATCGCCGCCGTGTAATGCGCGGATGAGGAGTCTAAATTTAAAGCTTTCAGCTCGCTTGCTAATTTCTCGCGATTGCTTGCAGCCGTCGCATCCTCTCCGCTAAAACGCGCTGAAAATATCCCCGGGGCCCCGCCTAGCGCATCCACGCAGATACCGCTATCGTCGCTTAGCACGAAAAATTCGCTCTGTAAATTTTCGCTCTTTAGCGCCTCATGCACTGCGCGAACCTTAATGAGCGCATTTTGTTTGAAGCTCGCGCCGCACTCATCTATCTCAAAAGGATCCAGCACCTCGCCGAGCGCGTAAATTTCATATTCTGCGAAGAATTCTTTTATCTCTTTTACCTTATCCGCGTTGCTCGTCGCAAGTAAAATTTTCATCCGCTCTCCTTAAATTTAATGCGCCATTTTACCCAAAATCAAAGAATTCATTACGATTTTTGGCTATAATCGCCAGAAATTTTATACTTTTAAGGTTCACAACAATGCTAAAAAGCGTCCTACCGCTTAGTTTTATAATCGCTACCAGATTTTTCGGGCTGTTTATACTGCTGCCGGTGCTCAGCCTCTACGCCCTTAGCCTGCGCGGCGCCAACGAAGATCTCATCGGCCTGCTCTTTGGAATTTACGCCATTACGCAGATGATTCTGCAAACCCCGTTTGGAGTGCTAAGCGATAAGATCGGGCGCAAAAATACCCTTGCGATCGGGCTTTGCGTCTTCATCATAGGCTCCTCGGTCTGTGCGTTTAGCGAGGAGATCCACGCGATGATCTTTGGGCGATTTTTGCAGGGCTGCGGCGCAGTCGGTGCGGTCGCAACGGCGCTGATAAGCGACTTTACGACCGAGGAGGAGCGCGGCAAGGCGATGGCGATAATGGGCGCGATGATAGGCGTGAGCTTCGGTGCAGCGATGATTTTAAGCCCTTATCTTAGCGCAAAATACGGCCTTGCGAGCCTCTTTCATCTAAGCTCGGCGCTTACGTTTCTATGCCTGCTGCTTTTATTTTTAGTCATCCCAAAAGAGCCGCAGATCCGCTCTTTTAAACAAAAAATACCGCTTCCTCTGCTGCTAAAAGATAAAAATTTGATGCTGATGAATTTAACGAATTTTTTCCAAAAGGCCTTCATAACGACGGCGTTTTTACTCATTCCGATCTTGCTCGTGCAAAAGCTGGGCCTTAGCAAAAACGACCTCATCAAGGTTTACGCGCTCGCGGCGGTTTTCGGCTTTGCCTCGATGGGCGCAAGCGGCGCGCTCGGCGAAAAAAAGGCGCTTGCGAAGCAGCTTCTGCTCCTAGGGATCTGCTTTTTCGTGCTTTCCTATCTGATCTTTGCGCTCGCGCATTCCGCGGGCATATTCATCATGGGCGTGATGATATTTTTCGTCGGGTTTAACGTACACGAACCCATCATGCAAAGCCTCGCATCAAAATTTGCTAAAGCAGGCCAAAAGGGCGCCGCGCTCGGGATTTTTAATTCGTTCGGATTTTTCGGTAGTTTTATCGGCGGACTTTGCGGCGGCATACTTTTCGGTAAAATCGGCGTTTTTGCCCTAGGCATCGCGGTTGCGGCGCTTGGTTGCGTTTGGTTCATTTTGCTTTTAAGCCTTACCGATCCTAAAATTTTTAAAAATTTATACTTCCAAAAGGGCGCGGACGGCGATTTTGCCGCGCTTAAAGATCAAAACGGCGTGATCGAAATTTACGAAACCGATAAAAACTTAGTCGTTAAATTCAACTCAAATTTGATAAACGAAGAGCAGATATACAAAACTTTAAAGGGCCAAAATGGAATTTGAAAAATTTGAAAGCGCGATGGAGCGCTTCGCAAACACGGTACAAAAGTCCTCGCGCATCGAGAAGGTCGCGATCACGCAGGCGCTAGGGCGTATTTTAGCAAGTGACGTCGCAGCGCCTTTCAGCACTCCGCGCCGCCCGACCGCCGCGATGGACGGCTACGCGCTAAAGGGCGCGGATCTAGGCGAAGGGGCTAAATTTAAGATCGTCGGCACTACGCCTGCGGGCAAGATGCCTGGCGCCGCGGCAAAGGCGGGCGAGTGCGTCAAAACCTTCACGGGCGGGCTAATGTGCGAGGGTAGCGACACGCTTCTGCCTATCGAAAACGTGCAAGTACAAGGCGGCGAAATCATCGTCACAAAGCCTGTCGCGGCAGGCTTTGCCGTGCGCACGGCAGGCGAGAGCTACCGCGAGGGCGAACTTTTGCTTCGTAGCGGCACGAAGCTCGGCTTTTCGCAGATCGCGCTGCTAGCAGAGCTGGGGCTATTTCACATAAGCGTATTCGTCCGCCCAAAAGTAGCGATCCTAGCCACAGGCAGCGAAATCAAGGATCTGGGCGAGAGGCTCGAAAACGACGCTCAAATTTACAGCTCCAACCACATCGCGCTTGCAAATTTAGTAACGCAACTGGGCTGTGAAGCGATGATAATGCCGATCGCGCGCGACGACGAAAAAGAGCTGGAGGGCGCGATCTTATCGGCTTTACAAAGCGCCGACATACTTCTAACTAGCGGCGGAGTGAGCGTCGGAGACTATGACTTCGTGCAAAGCACGCTACAATTAAAATTTGAGCTAATCGTAAAGGGCGCGGCGATCAAACCGGGTCGCCACGTGCGCGTAGCCAAAACCGGCGAAAAATATATCTTCGCATTCCCGGGCTTCCCCCTCTCGGCGCTTATTACGTGCATTTTGTTTCTGCGCGTATTTTTACAAAAATCCTTCGGCATGCGCGAAAACACGGAATTTAGCGCAATCTTAGATCACGACTACGTAAAAAAGACGCCGTGGCTGGAGTTTATGCCCGCCGTCTTGCAAAATAGAGAGGGGCGGCTTTTTGTTAGCCTGCAGAGCAAAAAGCAAGGTTCCAGCGCGATTTTGAACAATTTAGACGACGATAGCGTCCTGCTCGTCGCGCCGCTAGAGGTCAAAGAGCTCAAAAAAGGCGAGCTCGTGCGCGTGATCTCGGTACCTAAAATTTAGTGCGCGGCGGCTCGAGGCAATTGCGGCGGTAGATAGAATTTTAACTGCCGCAAAGGTTAAAATTTTGCCGCTGCGAGGCTTTAACTTTAGCCGTGAAGGCTCTGATTTGGGATTTTGAAAAGTTGAAATTTAGATCCAAATCGCACGCCACGGCGGGCTCATTAGAATTTTTACCGCGCGCCGTATCAGAGCAAGCAGGCGCGCCGAAATCTTTGCCGCCGCGCAACTTCAGCCCCAAACTGCTTTGCGGACAAAATTCTGGTATTTGCGAGAGATAAAGTAAAAATGAAAGATAAATTTTATAGCGTCCGAGCGGACATTTTTGGTGAATACAAAGCGGGGGCAAAATGAGCCAAACTCACCCTTTTAAGCCGATTTTCGATCAAAATTCTAAAATTTTAATCCTCGGCTCCTTTCCCTCCGCCCCCTCTCGCAAGCTGGGCTTTTACTACGCAAATCCGCAAAATCGCTTCTGGCGGGTGCTGGCGCAAATTTTAAACGCGCCGCCGCCTGCGAGTACGGATGAAAAGATAAAATTCCTGCTCGCCCGCGGCATCGCCATCTACGACGCGGCGATCTGCTGCGAGATAAAGGGCTCGAGCGACGCCAAAATGACCGCCGTCGTGCCTGCAAATTTAGAGCCGATCTTTAGCGGAGCGCGCATCGTGCAGGTGTTCGCAAACGGCGGCAAGGCGCATGAAATCTGCGAAAAATATCTAAAAACTCAAATTTTAAACGCAACCGGCAAAGAACTCGTCAAGCTGCCGTCTACGAGCCCCGCAAACGCAAATTTTAGCTTTGAGAGGCTTATGCATGAGTGGGCAATCGTCGCGAATATGTTGAAGCGCGCCGAAATTTAGCGCTCGGCTCCATTAAACAGCGCGAGAGAAGCTTACGTGTACGGCTTGCGCACCGCCCGCGCCGAAAATCAAATCCACAGCCCAAACTCTGTGAGGATTTATCTAAAATTTAGCTTCAAATTTTAAAATTCTTCAAATTTAACCGAGCCAAAGGAAGCAAAATATGAAAACCCGCAAAGCCGCGCAGAATTCGCTCAATTTGGGCTTAAATTTAATGCGAAATTTTAGCTTTCCAAGCGCATTAAAGTTCCTGCTTCTGCTTCCGCTTTTGGCGCTGGGCGCGCAAGCCCTGGAGCCAAAAATCGTAATGCAGCCCGAGCCGGTCCTGAAAAACGGCCTGTATTTCGTAGCGGACAAGCCCTACAGCGGGACGCTCAAAGTGCTGCATTATAGCGCCGAGGATCTCTACGACGTAAATTTTATGGGCGTCGTCTATCCCAGAGCAAAGCCGCTACCGCCCACGCTAATTCGCGAGATCGACGTAAAGGACGGCACCGCGGTGCTTCAGCGCGATTACTTTGACGGCAGAGATAAGCCCTCAAACGAATATCCGCTAAAAAACGGCCTATACGACGGCGTCGCGAAGAGCTACTACGCGGACGACGGCGAGCTGAGATCGCAGAGCGAATACAAAGCCGGCAAGCGCGAGGGTTTTTACAAGCTGTATTATCAGAGAAGCGGCAAGCTAAAGCAGCAGGGCGCGTATAAAGCGGATAGGCGCGAGGGCGTTTTCACCGACTATTACGAAAGCGGCGAAGTAAGCGCGCGCCACCCGTATAAAGGCGGGCTGCGAAACGGCAAAGACGTGGATTATTACAAAAGCGGCAAAGTGCGCGGCGAGCGAACATACAAAGCGGGCAAGCGCCAAGGCACGGAAAAATGGTATTACGAAAGCGGCGCGCTAAAGCAGACGGGCGCATACAAGGATGACCGCAAACAGGGCGTTTGGAAGTTATTTTACGAGGACGGCAAGACGCGCGTAATCGAAAATTTTGATGGCGGCGAGCGCAACGGTGCGGTGCGCGAATACTACACAAGCGGCGCGCTGCAGGGCGAATACGAGTTTGAGCGCGACAGGCAAACGGGCGAGGCGCGGCAGTACTACGAGAGCGGCGCGCTTGCGGCGAAGGTGATGTTCAGAGGTGGGCGCAAACACGGGCTATACGAAACATACCACGAAAACGGCGCGCTCAAGGCTAGAGTGACGTTCAAGGATGGCCTGGAGACGGGGGTGGCGAAGTACTACTACGCAGACGGCAAGCTCGAAGCCGAGGGCGAGTTTGAGCGCGGTAGGCTCGTGCGCGCCAAAAAATACGACGAAAGCGGCAAGCTAATCAGCGACAAATCCGATAAAAACGGGCTGGCAAGGGAGTAAAGCGGGCTAAATTTTAAAATTTTAAGCGGGTTTGGAATTTTAAAAAGGTTTAAAATTTTGAGTAGGCGCAGCTTTACGTTTTAACGACGCGGGTTTGCATTTTCAGCGCTCACGGCTTCGTGCTTTAAGCGAGCGAGATTTTGCGTTTTGAAGCGGGGCTTCACGTCTCGGACAAATTTCGGGCTCCACGTTTTAAACGGACGGGGCTTTGCGCTTCGAGCGAGCATGGCTTTATTTTTGAAGTGCAGCTTAAAAATTTTAATCGAACTTAGCCTTGCGCATTTTGTTTTTCAGCCGCATATATCGCGCCGTTAAGTGGTGCATTTAAATGATACGGCTTTGTATTTGTAAAGCGATGTGCTGCGTTTAAACGAGTAAAATTCTACACCAAGCAGCTTTATGCGGCGCGCGAATACGGCTCGGCGCTTTAATTAACGAAGTCTCGCACAGCGCAGCTCGCCGCGTAATTTGAGCTGATGCGGTTAAAATTTCACGCTGTATTTTGGCACACATAACGCGCAGGTACGCCCGACGTAGCATAGCTTGGTTTCGATGCGGCTTGTCTTTTTCGCGTAACGAGCAACTTTGGCGCGGTGCAAATTTTTAAAATTTAAAGCGAAATTTCAAGCCGAAACGACGCTAAAAATTTTAACTGCCAAAAAGTAAAATTTGACGATCAAATTTTGTTAAATTTAGCCCGCGGTTCGCAAGCCGCAAGCCGTACTATTCAGGCCCAAATTTCAAATTTACCGCGACCTTGTCTTTGGCGCGGCAAATTTAATCTAGCTGATATTTTAAAATTTGCCGACCGCTTTACTAAACAAAATTTTACGAATAGGGCATGGGTGAACAAGGCAGGGAGGCAGATAGAAGTTGCCCTCTCCGTATAATTGCGGAAGCAAAGAATGGGCTGCCTATCTCGGTATGAAAATTTCATGGGCCTATTGCAACTTTAAAATTTTGCAAGATACTCGCTCGTAGCGTTAAATTTCAATACGCGGGCAGTGGAAATTTTAAGAAAGCAGAGCTAGATAAAGCGAAATTTCACATAAGGTCTGTGTAACGCGGTATTTGCGCACAAGATATAAGCGCTGAAAAGGAGAAGCACTCGGAATTTGGCGCGTAACGAGCGGTGAACTATAGTCAAGCAAACTTCAAATTAAAAATCTTAAATTTTAATCCGTGGACGCCAAATGGGTTCAAAATCAAATTTGCGTAAATTTAGAGCGCGGCAAGCCGGGAGCGCTCTCAGAGCACTATAGGCCGTATAGCGCAGTATCCGTGCGGCAAAATACGGGCATTGAAAGACGTAGCCGTTTGAAATTTAGCGCGCGGCGAGCATAGAGAACCGAAAATCCGCAGCACTCGAAGCTGTGTAACAAAAGCTCAAATCTACCCGCAGCAGCCGCAATCGCAGCGCGAAGATGCGGTGGGGTGAAGCTCGCTGATGTAGAGCTTTACGGAGTCAAGTCCTTGCTTTTTCGCCTGGAAGTAGGCGTCGCTTGCGAAGCCGAAGTCGGCAAAATGCAAGAAGCTCTCCACGTAGAACTTGCGCGCATTTTGATGATCGGCATAATAGGCGTGCTCCCAAAGATCGCAGGCTAAAAGCGGAATTTTACCATGCACGATCGGCATGTCCGCATTTTGCGTCGTGATGATTTCTAAATTTGCGCCGCGCTCGTCGCACGTGAGCCAGCACCAGCCGCTACCGAAAAGCCCCAGTGCGCGCTTTAAAAACTCGCTTTTAAAATTTTCCATCCCGCCGAAAGCCTGCGCTAAAGCGTCCGCGAGCTCGCCGCTAGGCTCGCTTGGCTGCGCGATACAATCGAAGTAAAAATCGTGGTTGTAAATTTCAGAAGCGTTGTTAAAAATACGGCTAAAACCTAGGCAAATTTGATAGAGCTTTGAAATTTGCGAAAACTCGCACTCCTCGCCGCGCGCCTCCCTGAACGACTGCGTGATGATCGTAAAAAGATCCGCGTTTTGTATCGGCGTATCCGCAATGTCTCGATTTAGGGCGGAGACATAGTCCTCGCAAAGCCCGCCGTGATGAAATTTCAAACTCTGTAAGCTCGCGATTTTATTCGCGCGCGGATCAAAAGGCAGCACCCTGGATCTAAACACTAATAATCCTCGCTGTCCAAATCGCTATAATCGCTGAAACCGTCGTCGTCTTCGTAGCTGTAATCGTCCTCGTCGTAGTTGTAGTTGTAACTCTCATCGCCTCCGATTAGATCATCGTCCTCGTATTCGTCCTCATCGAACTCTTCGTCTTCGAAGTCATCGAAATCAGCCATTTTGCTCTCCTTTGTCGTTGGAATTTACTTTTGATTTTACACATTCGCTTGCTATTTCCGGGATATTTTCGATATAAACGCTCTGCGATGGGAAGGCAAACGATAGTCCGTTTTGCTCCACGATCTCCATTATTTTAAATAAAACATCCTCTTTAGTTTGGATAAAATTTGCCCATATTACGGTTTTTGTGAAGCAGTAAACTAAAATATTAATGGACGAATCGCCAAAGCTATCTAACGCCACGAACATAGTGCTTTTATAGCCCGCTAAATCGTCGATAGAGACCATATTTTGTCTATAGCGCATACGAAAATCTTTAGAATTTAGCGCTGTATCGGCAGATTGAGCGATGCCCGGGTGAGATTTTAACATCTCTTTGATATCGTTTACGCACTTTCGCAGTTGAGCCGTGCTCGCGCCGTATTCGACGCCTACGGTAAGCTTTAAATTCCGTCCTACCTTCCTGCGGCTCCAGTTTTTGATATTTTGTGCCATTATATTGGAATTCGGCACAAAAACAAGAGCGTTATCAAAGGTTCTGATCGTCGTCTTTCTAAAGCCCGTTTCTACGACGTTTCCTTCTATGTCGCCTAATACAACCCAGTCTCCTTGCGAGAATGAATTATCAAATAATAGCATCACGGATGAGAAGAAATTTGCGATGATGTCCTTGGTCGCAAACGCGATCGCAAGTCCGCCGATTCCAAGAGATGCCATAAGCGCCGAGATGTCAAAGCCCAGACGCTTTAGCACTAAAAGCACGGCGATGATGATTACGATGACGTATAGAATTTTAACGACTAGATTTATGATATCTTTTCTGACGCCTTTTTTCGTGATGTTTCCAAGCACGACAATGCCGTAACCATCGATGATTTCGATAATGAGCCATGCCCAAAGCACCACGTAAACGATCGAGAATAAATTTGCAAATTTTATCGGCACAGGCGCCGGATAATAAAATATACTAAGACAGATATCGACCGAATAAGCGATCAGCAAAATACCCATCGGACGCTTGATAATGCCCACTACTTGCGTTTTTAGAGTTTCGCTATCCAGAGAAAAGCTTTTATTAAAGAATTTAAATACGAAATAGATGATGTTGGCAAGCAGTCTGCGAAGCGAGTAGAAAAATAGCGTAATCAGCGTGATTAGAATGAGCTTGCCGAAATTTACGTGGCTGAGCTTAAACGGAATTTTATCGTTGATATAATCGATCACCGATTTAAAATTTAAGCTCGTAAAAACCACGCTACTTGCGAGTAGATCGCTATTTCGCGATAGATACGTAAGCACCTCGTCGTAGGTCTGCTTGTCGTTTTTCAAATCGTTGATTTTAGACTCTAAGGCGTCTATTTGCTCTTGACTGCTTAGATTATTTTTCAAATCATTAAGTTTGCTAAAATCCCTAGTTTGGATATTTAGTAGCGTGCTACTTAGCTCGCTTTCAAGCGCGCTTCTGCTCGCGCCGTTTACAAACATATCCTCAATTTTCATAAGTGAGGTATAAAAGATCTCCGCCATTTCCATTTTTTCCAAATCCGCGCTTGCATTTACGTATTCGGGAGAGCTCTGCTTTTTGGCGTATTTTTTTAGCGTAGTTTGGATGTTCTTTTTATTTTGCGCATACGACATTATGCTTTCGATATCCATATCCTGCTGCGTAATCGCAAAAGGTAGGCGATCAAAGAGCTTGGCTTTATTGCGATCGATGGCGTCCAGTTCGTTTTTGCTCGCGTTGGCATCGCCGCCGTTAAGCAGGGAGCTACGCTGCAAATTTAGCTTTTTAATCTCTTTGATTACAGAGATAAGCGTCTCGCCGTTAGGAGTTTTTTTCTGTGAAGTCTCCGTTTTGGCGACCTTTTCTGCGATCATATTTATTACTTCGGTTTTATTGCCATCCTCTGCACCAAGGGATTTGGATAAAATTTTAGCGACTTCTTTTTTGATCTCGGTTTTGTTGTTTTCTAAAGTAAGATTTGCCTCTGGAGTAGAAGAATTCGTCTCTACAAAGCTTCCCTCGCCGGTCGTGTTGAGGTCTGCAAACGCTAAAGTGGCGCTAAAAAGACTAATCGTTAAAAAGCTGATTATAGATTTTTTCATAATCCATTCCCTTATTTAATAGCGTAAAATGCGCGCCTTCGTCGTCGTAGTTGAATAGCTCGCCCGTTTCGATGACGTAGTGCCAGCCGTAAATTTTAATCTCGCCGCTTTTATAGGCGTCTTTGATGCCAGGAAAGCTAAGTAAATTTTGCATGGAATTTATAATATTTAATCGCTCGGTGATCCACTCGCGCTTGTCGGCGCCGAGATCTTTGAGCTTTTCGACCTCGTCTTTTACAGGCTGCATTAAATTTAGCCAGCGCCTTACGTTTGGAATTTTTTCGAGTTTTTTTGCGTCGTAAAACAGCGCCGCGCAGCCTCCGCAGTTGCTGTGCCCGCAAACGATGATATTTTTGATATTTAGCGAATACAGCGCGTATTCAATCGCCGAAGTAGTTGCTAAAAATTCCTCGCTAATGCGGTATGGAGGAACGACGTTTGCGATATTTCGTACGACGAAAAGCTCTCCTGGAAGCGTCGAAGTAATTAGACTCGGCACCACGCGCGAGTCGGAGCAGCCGATAAAAAGCGTGTGGGGCTTTTGATGATTTGCCAGACTTCCGAAAAGCTCGGCATGCTCGGCAAAATTTTCTTCCATAAATTTAATAGCTCCATTTATTAACTGGCTGGGCATACTTTCTCCTTAAAAAAGTCGGGAATTATATATTACTTTCATAAATAGATAGAATTCTGGGAATTTTTAATTATATATTTACCAAATTTTCGCTAAACTCCCCGCTCATAAATCAAAAGAAGGAGAAAAATATGAGTCTATACGACAGACGAAATTACGCGGACGGCTATGAACTATCGGACGCATCACTGGAACAAGGACGAATCTCTCAGACCATTAAACAAACCTACGCGCTTCTAACCGCTTCGATGATAGCTGCGGCAGCAGGGGCTTTTGTGGCGATGAGCTTCGGCGTGAGCTTGGCTATTCATCCATTTTTATATCTAGTGCTTTTAATGGGGCTGATCTTCGGTATGCAAGCAGCTGTAAATCGCGGCGCTAATACGATTGCGCTGGTTTTGCTTTTTGCATTTACCTTTATTACCGGTCTTACTCTAGGTAAATTGATCGCTATTTATATCGCAGCGGGTGCCGGAGACGTAGTAACGCATGCGTTTGTGGCTACGGCGATTACTTTCGGTGCTCTTACCGTTTATGCGATGAATACAAAGACAAATTTCGATTCTTGGGGCAAGCCGCTATTGGTATCGCTTGTGGCTATTATCGTGCTAAGCCTTTTGAACTACTTCTTTTTCAAAAGCACCGTGCTTGATATAGCAATTTCAGCTTTTTCGGCTTTAATCTTTTCGATGTACATCATATACGATACTAAAAATATTATAAACGGCACCTACACTTCACCGATAATGGCTGCCGTAGATATGTATCTAAACATCTACAACCTCTTCCTTTCGTTGCTAAGAATTTTCGGCGCAAGCAGAGACTAAATTTTACGCACCGCTTCGTGCGGTGCACTCTTAACTTAAAATTTATAAATCTTTTATTATAATCGCGAATTCAATTTTTTCAAAAGGTTTTTATAGTGACTACATTATTTTTGGTTTTACAGGTCGTCTTTGCCGTGATAATTACAATCTCCGTCCTGCTGCAAAAGAGCTCTTCTATCGGACTTGGCGCATACAGCGGAAGCAACGAAAGCTTATTTGGTGCGAAGGGTCCAGCGGGATTTTTGGCTAAATTTACCGCCGCGATGGGAATTCTATTTGTGATAAATACACTCGTGCTTGCGTATTTCTATCAGCAAGATGCTAAATCTTCTGTCGTAGATCGCGTAAAGATTGAAGCAAATGCTACTAAATCCGTGCCAAACGCTGTCCCTGGCGTGCCATCCATCCCAGCTTCAGGCGCAAAGCCTAATTTCGCTCCGGCAAGCACCGAAGCAAATTCCATAATTAGCGGCGAGACCAATGCGACGGATATGAAAATCGAAGCGCCCGTAGCTCCTGCGACCGATACTGCCGCGCCTGCCGAATCGCAAGCATCAAGCGCCGCAAGCGATACCAACGCGAGCGCCGCTTCCGCAGATCAAAACACAACCAAATAAACTCTGAATTTTAAAATTTAAAAGCGCAAAATCCGCGCTTTTAAATGCTATTCTTATTTTTTTAACGCTATAATTTCGCAAATTTTATTTAAAGGATTTGAATGCTAGAAGCTATCTACAAAGAGCAAAGAGCAAACGGCGATCGAGCTATCGAGGCTTTGAAAAAGGACTTTACGACGCTACGCACTGGCAAGGTGAGCGTGGCGATCCTGGATCATATTTTCGTGGATTATTACGGCTCGCAAACTCCGTTAAATCAGGTCGCGACCGTCCTTTCGACCGATGCGGTAACGATTTCGATCACGCCGTGGGAAAAACCGATGCTAAAGACGATCGAAAGCGCTATCGCAGCGGCAAATATCGGCGTCAATCCGACTAATGACGGCGAGAGCGTGAAGCTATTTTTCCCGCCGATGACGATCGAGCAACGCCAAGAAAACGCTAAAAAAGCAAAAGCAATGGGCGAGAAGGCCAAAATCGGCATTCGCAACGTTCGTAAAGACGCCAACGACGAGATTAAAAAGCTTGAAAAAGACAAAGCGATCTCCGAAGACGACGCCAAAAAAGGCTACGACGAGGTGCAAAAGATCACCGACTCCTACTCAAGCAAGATCGACGACGCAGTCAAGGCTAAAGAAGCCGAGCTTTTGAAGGTCTGAGCTGTGAATATAGAAAAAATCTATCGCGACTGCGGCGCATATTTGCGAGGGCATTTTCTGCTTTCAAGCGGCAACCACTCGGAATTCTATCTGCAAAGCGCCAAAGTACTTGAGGATCCACGGCTCGCGGGACAGCTCGCAGACGAACTCGCCGCTATCATCGAAAAAGCGGGCGTAGAGTTTGACAGCGTCTGCTCGCCCGCGCTGGGCGGAATTTTAGCGGGCTACGAGCTAGCTCGCGCGGCAAAAAAACGCTTCATCTTTACTGAGCGCGTAGATCGCGTAATGAGCCTGCGCCGCGGCTTTGAAGTGCATAAGGGCGAGAGATTTATCGTCTGCGAAGACATCATCACGACGGGCGGCTCTGCTCTTGAGAGTGCAAGGCTCATCGAAAACCTCAGCGGCGAGGTCGTGGGCTTTGCCGCGCTTGCCAATCGCGGATTTTGCAAGGTCGCAAATTTAGCGGGCAGCAGTGCAAAGGCTGGCGCCAAGCTGCCCGCAGATAAGCCGTTTTTTGCGCTAGGCAATTTCGAGTTTGAAATTTACGAGCCCGATACCTGCCCGCTTTGTGCCGCAGGAAGCAAGGCGATCAAGCCCGGCAGTCGCGGAAACTAGGTGCCGATTTGCTGCTAACAAACCGCAACGAGATTAAATTTTATCCTCTCAGCTCTAAATTTAGTGCGCCGAAATTTTAAAATTTAATCTAAAACGGATCAAAATGGCAAAACAAAAAGCTAAAATTTCACCGATTTTTCTGCGCGTGAAAGCCTTCATCGTCGATCTTTTCATCATTGCGATGCCCCTATTCTACGGCGTTACCTATCTAGTCTTGGGCTCGAAAGAGGCCCTGTGGCGCAACCAAGCCGCGATCGCGCTTATCTGGCTTGCTTACGGCGCGATTTGCGCGGCATTTTACGCCCGCAGCGCCCAGACGCCCGGTTACAAGCTCGCAGGGCTTTATCTCATCGACGTTCGCAGCGGACGCAAAGTAAGCTTCTTTAGAGCCTTAGCGCGCTTTGGATGCTTCGTGCTTGCGGGCTTTAGCGTCATCGGGCTTTTGATCTGCTTCTTTCGCAAAGACAGGCTGAATTTGCACGACCTACTAAGCGGGGCTGCGCCCGTCGTGCGAAAGGACGCGCAGTGAGCGGGCAGATTTGCGGCATCGACGAGGCGGGGCGCGGCTGTCTTGCGGGACCGCTTTGCGTCGCGGGCTGCGTGCTGCAGCGCGAGATCGCGGGACTTGCCGATAGCAAAAAGCTAAGCGAGAAGCGCCGCGAGGAGCTTTACGCCCAGATCATCGAAAGCTCGCGCTACAAAATCGTCGAAATTTCAAGCGCACAGGTCGATGAGATCGGACTAAGCGCATGTCTAAGATCGGCGCTTGAGCAGATTCTTGCGTATTTTGCGGGTTTTAACGGACAGATCATCTATGACGGCAACGCAACCTTCGGCGTACGCGGGCTTCAGACGCTCGTAAAGGCTGACGCGCAAATCGCCGAAGTAAGCGCGGCGAGCATCCTCGCCAAGGTCACGCGCGACCGCACGATGAATGAGCTCGCGCAGCGCTATCCGCAATATGGCTTCGCGCAAAACAAAGGCTACGGCTCGCGTGCGCACATCGCGGCGATCGAGCGGTACGGGCTCACGCCTTTTCACCGCGCAAGCTACAAGATCAAATCGCTGCAACCCTCGCTTGTTTGATTAACGCTGCAGCAAGCCTGCTTGATCAGCGAGGCAAAGTCCGTCGTTCGGTTGATGCTCCGTCGGCAGACCACGCCGAAACTCATATTTGAAGGTAAGTTTGCCGATTCCAACCGACACGATAATCGTTAGTTTTTGCCAGGCGGAATTCACTTTTTCGCTATCTTCTCAGAATTTTAACCGCACTTTCATATCTCACAAAAGAGTCCGTACAAGGTCGAATTTTATCTAAAACCTCAAGCTCGGCTCGCTAGCTTATCCGCGCCGCGCAGTATGCTGAATAAAATTTAAAATTCCTCGCAGCACAAATTTAGCCCGCGCGCCGCAATGAAGCTAAAATTTAAATTTAGCCTTGGCGACGAGAAGGCATTGTGCTTTAAATTTAAAACCGCGCGTAAAATTTTGAATGAAATTTTGATATAAAAAGGCGGCTAAATTTTAAAATTTCATAAAATTTAGCCGCGAGATGAGGTGCTTACTTTCTTTCGTAGAAAATTACTAAGGCGTCTTCTGCCACCCTTTTACCAGTGAACGAACTTGTTTTAATAATATCATTGGCAACATCTTCGGTCACCATAAATTTATCCGACAAACTTATGCTTTTATCGGCATTCACGATAAAATTTAGCTCAATAACAGCTTTTGATGGATACTCTACTTTTTTGCGTCCAAAAACTGCATCATATTGCTCTACTGTTAGCTGCGAGTAATAGACGGCTCTCTTAAGATATTCTATAATATAATCAACGCTATATTCTTTTTGAAATTCCCCTTTTAATTTATCGTCACAATCAACTATCTTGTCTTCATCGTCGAATTCTATTTTGCCTTTAGTTTTAAATGTTTCTTGGAATTTTACCTCATTGAGTTTGCAGTGTTCTTTTGCTAGCTTAAGCAGGCCTTGCTCATCATAGACCTTACTTTTGTAATAAATCATAGCATTATTTAAAGATGTATCCAATGCTCTTTGTTTATAAGATTTAAGGCTCTCGGTTTTATCTTGCACTATCTTTGCTTTCATGCGCTCCATATCCACGTCGCAGACCATCTTGACTGTCTTTAATCCGCCGTTTTCCTCTTTGCTCCACGTGATATTTTTACACATTTTCGAGCCCTCGATCGCCGTGCCGATACTCATCGACTTAAAATCGGGCAAAGTATAGTTTTTCACGAGCTCTACTTCGTCTGCGCCGCATCCTGTTAAAATCAATGTCGCAAGCGCGACACTTAGTGCATATCTCATCTTCGCTCCTTTGAGATAAATTCTGAAAATAATGCTACCCCCCCCTGCTTAAAAACGTATAAATTTAGAGCCTAAATTTTAAAATTTCGCCACCAAAATTCTACGCTCTTAATCTACGAAATTCCCCGCGCAGTTTCGCGTACGAAGGCGGTAAAATTTAGAAATTTTAACCAAACTTTCGCTATCATCACAGCTTAAATTTTCACCCAAAGGAAACCGATGTTTGAATGGATCGCCTCACCCGAGGCATGGATCAGCCTGGCGACGCTCACGGGACTTGAGATCGTGCTTGGCATCGACAATATCATCTTTATCGCGATTTTGTGCGGCCGCCTGCCCGAGGCGCAGCGCGGACGTGCCCGTATAATGGGGCTCGCGCTTGCGATGTTCACGCGCATACTGCTGCTTCTTAGCCTAAGCTGGATCATGGGGCTAACTAAGCCGCTATTTAGCGTGCTTGCGCGCGATTTTAGCGGACGCGACCTCGTGCTGATCGGCGGTGGATTGTTTCTGCTCGTCAAATCCACGCTCGAGATCCACTCTAACGCCACGGGCGAGGCACACGAGCGCAGCGCTAGCAGCGGCAAAGCAAGCTTCGGCGGCACACTCGTGCAGATCGCCGTTTTGGACATCATCTTTTCGCTCGACAGCGTCATCACCGCCGTGGGCATGGCGCAGCACCTGCCCGTGATGATCCTCGCAGTCATCACCGCCGTGGGCGTGATGATGCTCGCTAGCGGCACGATCGCGCGCTTTGTGGACACAAACCCGACGATCAAAATTTTAGCGCTTGCGTTTTTGATTTTGGTGGGCGTCTCGCTGATCGCCGACGGGCTGGGCTTTCACATACCTAAGGGCTACATCTACTTCTCGATGGCGTTTTCGCTGCTGGTGGAGCTCATCAATATCCAGATCCGCAAAAAATCCGCCGCAAAGTAGGAGGAACGGAATTTTGCGAGATCTCAAAGGCGCGCATGGGCTTTGCTAAATTTCTTTCGCCGCGGCAGATCAAGCTTGCTCGCGGCACGGCCAGGGATTTAAAGCTTGAGCCTGCAGCTGCAGACATAGCGAAATTTAGCTTTACGCTGGAGGGCTTGTGCTTTGCGGGAATTTTAAATTTAAGACGAGACGGACTTTATCTTCCGATACGCGAGGGTGACGAGCTGGCGGTGATATATGAGGTTTCGAGCTCAAATTCCGGCCGCGAGGCTTTGAGGGGCTTAAATTCCAGCCACAGCGCTTTAAGAGGCGAAAATTCCGTGCCGCGCCCTAGCCGCGAAACTCCAAGTAGCGGAAATTCCGCTGCCGCAAATTCAAACCGCGACGCATATAGCGATACGGCGGCAAGTGCGCGCCAAAATTCTACAGCATCTGATTTATCGGACAAAGATCGCAGCGGTATAAATTCCGCCGCTTTGAGCCTGATCCGCGAAGGCTTTAACGAGCAGGCGAACGCTAATACGGAACTTTATACTTCGAGTTTGAATTGCAAAGATTTAAGCGGCCCCCTCTCTTTAAATTCTACCCGCGAGAGCCGTGGCGGCGCTTTGGCAAACTCCACTGCTTCCGCCCTTCCGCTAGATTTCGTTAATCTAAGCCTGGGCGCGCAGCGCTGGAAGGACGCCGGTAGCACGGCACTTGCCGCGATATTCGCAGCCTTCGGCGTAGTGCTAGCCGCGATGAGCATCTACTGCATAATCTTCATCTTTGATGCAAGGGCTCCTGCCGGACTGCTAGCCCTGCTCATCCTCGCGCCTTTTGCGTATTGCAGCTTTAAGTTTATGCGAAGAGACTGGCGCGCCGCAAAGTTCGGGCGCATATTTGCGGCTCTCGCGCACTCCAAAGAGCCCAAGCGAAGCGGCGAAGCGGAGGGCTATGCTAGCGGCGTGCGCGTGCTGCAAAGCGACGACATTTATTATTATGGCTTCGCGCTGGACGGGCTATATTTATCGGGCGACAGCAAGCGGCGTATTGTCTCTGAGGCGCTACACGCAGATCAAAATTTGGCGGAGCTTGCGGACGACGAGAATTGCATGAAATTTAAGAATTTAGGCGTAGAAAATTCCGCAAATTCTGCGAGAATTAAGAATTTTGCGAAATCAGCGAATTCCGCAAGCTCTGTAAATTCTACTAACGCAATAAATTCTATAAACTCCGCCCGCTCCGCCGAAGCCGCAACGCCCGCTAAAGCAAAAGACGCCCCTCAGAGCTTCGAGCTGCAAAACGGCGATATTCTCCGCGCTCGCTACAAAGCCTACCGCGTAAGTGGGCTTTGGAATCAAAGCCGCGGCATGAAGCTAGGCGATACGCGCAGCGGGCTTCGGCGCATAGTAGATTTTATCGCGAACGTGGCGCTGCAACTCGGTCTGCGTCTAGGCGGCGCGCTCGTGCTGACGTGGCTCGGCGATCACATCGGCGGCTCCTTCGGCAACGCCCTAAGCTTCATCGGATTTTTGCTGCTGCTTAGCCTTATGCTTTGAAAGGCGAATTTCAAACGGCAGCCTCGCAAAATTCTATAACTTCACGAAATTTCAAATTTCGCAATTTCGCAGAATTCCGCAGCGAGCGGATTTGGATTTTAAATTTTAAGGCTTTTGGGTTGTAAATTTAAAAGCGTAGAATTTCAAGGCGCGGAATTTTAATTTCAGAATTTTAAATTTTGCGGCGCAGAATTCCGTAGCATGGATTAAAATTTTAAATTTCAAAACGCGCGGGATTTTAGGGTGCGTGAAATTCCAAAGCGCGAAATTCATGAAATTCAAAAGCGGGATTTTAAAATTTCAAATTTTACGGCGTGCGAGACCGCGGTACGGCGTGTGAAGCTATAGTGCGCGAGGCTGTGACACACAAAGCTGCGGCGAGCCGCCCGCTAGCTCCAAATTCTTTCGTTTAGTTTTAGGTTTTTTACGATCGCTAAAAAGTGCGAAAGCTCGCGCTTGAGCTGCGCGGCAGGGTCGCGGCGCAGCACGCTTTCGTCTATGTCGGGCTCGAAATTGTCGCGCCCCGTATTTACGAAAATATAAATTTTGCTATCTGCGAAGCTAAGGCTAACGGGCGCGGCCACGGCGCCTGCGAAGCACAAGAGCCTCCGCATAAAGGCAGGCGTCAGGATATACATCGCGCCGCCGCATCCTCGCAATACACGGCGAAGGCGGCGTTAAACTCCGCATCGTCCATATCGATCTTTTTTAGCCCGAGGGTGTTCGGCGCGCCGGCGCGAGCGGGAAAAATCAGGGTTTTGGCACTTATGCGTTTGTTAAATTCCGCGTAGAAAAAGGTGCCGAGAATTTCACTTTCCAAAATTCTATTAAACAATTTCACATCGCAAAATGCAAACCTCACGCCGTCATAAACGCCCGAGACCCTGTCGTTGCCGCCTTTGAATTTATCTAGTCGAAAAAAGAGCCCCGAGAGCTTGAGTTTGGCGGGATCGATACTGCCTCCAATATCGTATCGATAGCCGAACGCCTTGAAATAAGGCATTAGATAGTGCTCTTTAAAAGCGCGCCGAAATTTTATCGAATAAGCTCGTTTAAGCACTCTAAATAATACAAAAAAACTCGAAGCAGCCAAGATTAAAGTTATAATTGCGAGTAAGATATATTTGGAAATCGTGGGGCGATTTTGTAAATCGTTTAGAAATAGGCAAATTATAAAAAAACCCGCAGCTTGGATCATCGTAGCTTTTATGGGGGTTTGATCGAACAAAATGACCATGATAAGAACAAGCGTGAACAATCCGACAAGAGACAACAAATCCGCCATACCTCCTCCGTCGCGTAGCTTGTATAACAAAAACGCGCCGTAGCCGAGCATGCACGCCGCCGCTAAGATCGTATTTCTTTTCGCCTTATACAAAAGCCCCAGTCTGATCTGCTCCAGCTCGCTTGCGCTCAATCGCCCCTCCTAAAATTTAAATCCGATTATGGCGCTAGCGAGCTTTAAATTTGCTTAGGAACGGCGCCGGAATTTTAAAATTTAGCCTTGGATAAATTTACGGTTAAATTTTAGCGGCGGATTGTTTAAATGAAACAAAGACGGAATTTCTGTAGAAATTTAAGCGGCACGAAATTTTAAAAATTCCGTGCCATAAGAGAGATAAAATTTTACGGACGCGATTTAAATTTCGCTATAAAATTTCACTGCGCGACAGCGTAAAATTTCGCGAAACAAACGCCGCAGGTTATGCCGCGAAATTTAGGGCGCCCAAGCGGACGCCGCTAGCAAAATTTAGATTTTTCTATAAGGCGCCTGACCTACTTCGTAGAAGTTGTTACCCTCGCTGTCGATCGCTACGATAGCGGGGAAATCCTCGACCGTAAGTCGCGCGACCGCCTCAGGTCCTAGCTCTGGATAGGCCAGCACTTCATATTTTTTAATACTTTGGCTAATCAGCGCGCCCGCGCCGCCGATAGCGACCATATAGACGCAGCCTGATTTTTTCATCGCCTCAACGACGGCGTCGCTGCGGTAGCCCTTGCCGATCATGCCGTTGATGCCTACTTCGTTTATCATCGTAGGAGTATATTTATCCATGCGTCCGCTAGTCGTAGGTCCTGCAGCACCGATTGCCTGACCGGGTTTGGCGGGGGTTGGTCCCAGATAATATATCGTCTCGCCAGCCAAGCTTACGGGTAGCTTCTCGCCGCGAGCGAGGGTTTCGGTTAGAGCCTTGTGCGCGGCATCGCGAGCTGCGATGATGGTGCCACTGATTAGGACATTATCGCCCGCCTTTAGGCTTTTTACTACGCTTTTATCGAAAGGTGCGGTAATTCTTTTAACTTCTGACATGATTTCCTCCTTATAGTTCAGCGTCGGCATGGCGAGCCGCATGGCAGTTGATATTAACTGCGACCGGAAGTCCCGCTATGTGGGTCGGATACCACTCTACATTTACCTTAACGGCGGTATTTATGCCGCCCAAACCCTGCGGACCGACGCCCGTAGCGCGCGCCATCTCCAATAATTCATCCTCTAGCTTGGCGTAGCGCTCGTCGGGATTTCTGCTGTCGATCGAGCGAACTGCGGCTTGCTTGGCTAAAAGCGCCGCCTTATCCATCGTGCCGCCGATACCGACGCCTACGACCATAGGAGGGCAAGCGTTAGGGCCTGCGTATTTAACCGCCTCTAAAAATACCTTTTTTACCCCCTCGATGCCGTCTGCCGGTACGAGCATTTTTAGCACCGATTTGTTTTCGCTGCCGAAGCCCTTTGGGGCCACTTTAATCTTAAGCTTGTCGCCGGGGACGATGCGGGTATTGATGACCGCGGGGGTATTGTTCGTGGTGTTTTTGCGCTCAAAAAGCGGCTCTGCGACCACGGATTTACGCAGATAGCCGCCTACGTAGCCGTCCGCAACGCCTGCATTGATAGCATCCTCCAAATATCCACCCTCGATATGCACGTCCTGACCGAGTTCGACAAAAACCACCGTCATACCGGTATCTTGGCAGATCGGCGCGACCTCTTTTGCCGCCAAATCGGCATTTTGTAAGAGCTTGCCTAAGATATCTTTGCCGATAGGCGAAGTCTCATTCTCACGCGCTTTCTCAAATGCCGCGCGCATATCGGGCGTGACTTGATAACAGGCTTTTTTGCAAAGCTCGCTGACTACTTTTGTAATCTCAGCCGCTTGGATCGTTTTCATGATCTCTCCTCATATTGAAATTTTAACAGATTATATTCCGTTAAACTAAAAACTTAGTTTAAAATTTTATCTTCATTTAATAAATTTTAACAAAAGGCTAGAAAATAAGCGGTTTTTAATCTTTTTATAATAAAATACCGCTTTTCGAATTATCCAATACTAATTATCAAATACTAAAAATTTTGCGAAGAAATTTTAAAATCAAGGAAACCTATGAAAAAGAAAACTCTTGTGCTGCTCGTGGGCGCTTGTGTGCTTATAGGAATGATACTTTCTCTTGGGATTGCGGAGATGGTTCACCTTACGGGCACCGACAAATTCTGCGTATCCTGTCATACGATGCAGCCGATGGCAAACGCATTTCACAACGATGTTCACGGCGGCAATAACCCGCAAGGCTTCAAAGCTGATTGCGTTGCCTGTCACGTCTCTCATGAAAATACCTTTATGTATCTTTGGACCAAGGCTCTAACCTCCGCAAATGATGTCTACAAGACGGTCTTTACCGATGCCGATAAGATCGACTGGCAAGAAAAACGCAAGGAGCGAAATCATTTCGTTTATGAAAGCGGCTGCCTGAGCTGCCACCGAAATTTAAAAGAGCAGAATAATCAAGTAAATAAAGCCTGGCTCGCGCATAGGGATTATTTCGCGGGCACTACCGGCAAAACCTGCGTGCAGTGCCACGAAAACGTCGGCCACAAAAATATGGGTATAGAGATCACCAAATATTGGGATAAATACAACCTAGAAAATAACAAAACCAAGTAAAGGAGAAGCAATGCTAAAAAAAGTCGCTATTTTAATAGCCTGTATCGCATCGTTTGCATTCGCAGAAATGCCCGCGCAGCATGCGAATATGTCCGCGTCGGACGCGAACGTAAGCAATTCCGTAAACGTTAGTCTTACGAAGAATTTAAAGGTAAATAGGCAGCTTACGCCGCTAGCTAGACGCTGCGTCGAGTGCCATGCCGAAAAAACTCCGGGCGTCGTTGCGGATTGGAAGATGAGCCGCCACGCTCACGTAGGCGTTAGCTGTACCGACTGCCACTCGCAGCCAGCAGATAGCCCTATGGCAGCTAAAGAGCCGCATCCGAAAGACACAGATAATCATATTTCGGTGCTAGTTAGCCCTAAAACCTGTGCTAAATGCCACAGCAACGAGGTTAAAGATTTTGAAAACAGCGGTCACGCAAGAGGCGCTATGCAGATGCAAGCCAACAAAGGAATAGTTGATCTAATGTATCACTACGAAGGACGTGATATCCCTGATCTTAAACATGCACCTGATATTACCGGTTGCTCTCAATGCCACGGTAGCGTCGTTAAAATGGATGAGCATAACAAGCCTACCAAAGAGACCTGGCCCGTTTACGGCATCGGTACGGTTTATCCGGACGGTAGCGTAGGCGGATGCAAATCATGCCATTCTGGTCATAAATTTTCGATTGCTGAAGCTCGTAAGCCTGCTGCTTGCGCATCTTGCCACTTAGGACCTGATCATCCGGATATTGAAATTTACAATAACTCGATGCATGGGCACGTATTTAACGCTGAAGGCAATGAATGGAAATTCGACAGTGCTCCTGGTACTTGGGCGGTTCCTGATTACCGCGCTCCTACATGCGCGACCTGCCATATGAGCGGCGGTGTGGGCGATTTAAACTCCACTCACAACGTATCTCAACGCTTGAAGTGGAATTTGTGGCAGCCTAAGAGCAATCTACGCACCGGCGGTAATGAGACTGCGGTAAGCGAGTTTTTAAATACCGGCAAACTAAACGTCGGCAATCCTTTGGCGGGTAACCTAAACGGTCCTGAGGCGGCGCGTGCCGAGATGAAGCAAGTATGCAAAGAGTGCCATGCAAGCACCCACACTAATAATTTCTTTGAGGTGGGCGATAAGCAGGTACTGCTATATAACGTTTACAACGACGAAGCGACTAAGATGCTAAAAGAGCTTAAGGAAAAGAAACTTCTAAAAGATGATCCTTGGGCGGATGCGTTCCAGCGTATTTATTACACTTCGTGGCATCACGAGGGTCGCAGAATGCGCCAAGGCGCGCTAATGGGCGGACCTGATTATTCGCATTGGCACGGCGTATTTGAGGTCAAAAATGACATCAGAGAGATGCGCGAAATCTACGAGCGCCGCATCAAAACTGGTAAGATCGAGGAATAATCCTTCTTAGTCTGCTAAATTCTGCCAGGTTAAACAGATCGAGCTTGTAAGCCCCTGCACTTCGCGGGGGCTTTTTTATTTACACAAAATTTTGGAATTTTATTTTGTAATCTGCAAGCCCATTGAAAATCGCCCCTAAAAGCCACTACAAAATCACTATCTAATTATTTAAGATTATTGAGAATTTATGACGGAAGTAGCTGATAAATTAGAGTAAATTTATCTCTTTGCAATCCAAAATTAGCTACAATCGCGCATATCATTTAAAAGGAATTTTATGGACAAGCAAACGGCATTAGACTTTTTGAGACTTCATCAGCCGATGCCTGCGCAGCTTTCGGATCAGCTCGCGGCAGAGTTTCGCGCGGTACGGGAGTTTTTGCGTGATAATCCCTGCGACGAGGCGCTTGAGCCGCTTTTGCGCTCGCTAAACGAGGGCGACGGCGCAGGTGAATATCCGCTCGTGGACGAGGTGCTAGGCGTAGCGGACGATGCTGCTGCGGTAGCTGCGCTTAGAGCGGTCTTGGAAGATCCGAGCACGGGTAGCGGAGCGCGATTTTGGGCGACGCTTTTTAGCGTGAGCTTCGTCCGTAAGGAGCTCATCGCAAGTCTGGAGACATCGCTTAAATACGCAAACGATGATTTGATCGAGCTTACGAAGGAGCAGATCGAAATGTTTAAGCAGCTGACGTAAAGCTAGCTGCTTAACTTATGGTTGCGCCTTACTCGCCAGATTGCGCTGCTACAAAGCAAATCCAAATTTATAAAAATCGGCTTAATCGAAGGCTGCTTTTAAATTTTAAAATTTTGCGGTCGCTTAAAATTTTTTAGAGGCGCGATTATGCAAGAGGCGCGCTTTATTTTCTATGCGCTGTGGCAGGCGCCCTGTGCGAGGATTGCTATCGGCGAAGATATAGCGTCGCCGCTAAGTGCGAGCGGCGCAGGCACCGAGAGATATGTACCTAGGGAGGATAGAAATTTCACGGCGTCGTTTGAAGTAAAATTTTAAATCTGCGGATTTGAAATAAAATTTAAGTCGTCATAGTAAAGCAGAATTTAATATCGCTACGAGCTCGCCGCCGAAATTTTAAGCTTGCGTCGCGCAGTGGCGAGATTTCGCTCGGTGCAATCCGTACGAAATTTTAAGCCGTAAATATAAAGCGGAATTTCTCATACGTGATTTTTTGAGACGAAATTTTAAGTAATGAGTTTGAAGCGGAATTTTAAGGTGCGAGTTAGAGACTATAAACTCGCATCGCCGATAGAGGATGCCGCGCCTTTTTGTGGGCTGAGAACTTCGACCGCGCAACAAAGAATTCCGCGCCATTTCGCACTACAGCTACAGACCTCGGCTATGCAGCGAGCAAGGCTGCGCTATGCGACTAAGGATGTTGCGCATTTCATAAGCGATCTTGTAGCGAGATTAGATTATGAGTCTTGGCGTGCGGCATAGGAATTTGGGCGGGTGTGATCCGCGTGGGATTACACGACGCAGATTTTGCACCCTTATCCGCACTGCTAAAAATTCTACCGAGCGGAGTTGTGATCTAGAAATTTTGCGGCGGCATGAAATCTCCTAGCGCGGATTTTGAGCTTGCGCAAAATTTCGCACCGGCTAGCATTTGAGAGGCGTAAAATTTTAAATTGCATGTCGCTTTAAAATTTTAAACTTATAAAATTTGAGCCGCGCTTACTTTTAAATCCTAATTATGCGCCGTGCTTGGCGATGAAATTTTAAAATTTTATCACGCCAAGAGCAGCTCGATCAATCGGCGGACGCAGCTAAAAATAAGATAGATAAAACGCATTAGCGCTTGAAGTGAGACTAAATTTAAATTGCGGGCTAAATTTTAAAGCGTGGCTTGGATCGTTCTCGGGCATCCGGTTTTGGCTCTAAAATAGTTAAATTTAGCGCTAGTGCTCGCAAGACGCTTCGGCTACCTGATTTTTGCGGTGCCGAAGCAAAGTCCGTTTTCGTTGCACTGCATATTTTCTATCTGCGGATCCTCGCTTTCGCCGCAAATTTGAATCATCTGATGCGACGCCTCGTCCATTTTAGGCTCGCTGCAATGCGAAACGCCTGGCTTTGGCTGCTCTGGAGCGGAGCAAGCGCATATAAACAGCGCTGCGCAGGCAAATAAAATAGCATTTTTCATTTTAAATCCTTTAAAAAAATTTTGTAATTCTATCTTTGCAAAGCTGAAATTTTACGAAATTTAAAGTGTTTCAGATAAATTTAAGGCATCTGCTTTTGCAAATATAAATTTTCTAAATTTCACGTTAGATACGAAGAGGCGGCGTGTAAAGCGAGATAAATTTAATATTTGTGAGAGAGTTTTAAGACGCAGCCCAAATCGTTTTACGGAAAGATAAGATTAAAGGCGCGTCTAATCTATCTATCGTTTTAAAATTTTTTACCGAAAGCCGCTAAAATTGCGCCTTTTAAACCAAAATAAGGAGAAAACATGGCAATGACGAATTACATGGAACTTTTGATGGCAAATCAGCCGTGGAATTTGATTTTATTTATGGCGGTGCCGATGGGCTTAGCAGAAGCGATAGTAGCGAGCGAATTTTTTAGCTTGTACCGCGCAAAGGAGGGCTCTTTGGCTCTAAAAATCAATAAATGCCTTAGCATCATTCTCGGCGCATATTTTACGATATTAATCATTTACGTAGCGGTTAAAATTTTGCCCGTCATTCATTTACGTGGCGCTGCGGACGCCTTAGCTTTGGCGGCATACGTAGCGGCGGCGCTGCCTGCGCTGGTGCTGCTACTTTTGGAGCTCGGAGTTATCGCAAAAGGAGCGGAATTTAGAGCTAGGCTTAAATTTCATTTCTTGGCGCTGATTGTATTTTTGGTGCTAGGACACGTCGCGATGATTTTTGGAATGACCGATCCAGGTATGAGCGGCATGGATCATTCTATGATGGATCATGGCTCGATGAGCGGGATGAGTCACGATATGGGTTCGATGGAGGGGATGGATCATTCGCATATGAATCATGGCTCGATGGAGAACATGGATCACGGCGGCATGGATCACTCAAAGATGGAGCATTCACATTAACTTTAGCATGCCCGGCTTGGGCTAAATTTTAAAATTCTATCCCGCCGAGCTGTGGAGCTGATAGATCTTTATGATTTGATTGCCTTTCGTCTACAAAATGCATATGCAAGCCCCCCTAAAATAGAATTTTACCGCCTTTCATCTGTCGCCTGCGAGGCGGTAAAATTTAATATCAAGCTTATCGCCCCGCCTTTTTATGTTCTTGTGATATTTTTATCCAACTTATGCAGGCGTAAAGCTCGCACATATGCGGTTTGAGGTCTAAATTAGCGTGCAAACCGCTTTGGTATATTTTTTAACGTTAGTTTAATGCTAAATTTATATAATCTAAGTCTAGTTATATTTTAAGAGACGACTAAGAATGAAATGCGCTAAGCTTGGAGGCGGATAGAGTATGCAAGATTACGAATTATTGGACGTTTTGTCCAATAAAAGGGTTCTTTGTCTAGAAGATGAGCCCGGGATTTTAAAAAATATAATCGAATCGCTGCAGCTGTTTTTCGGCGAAGTAGTGGGGGTTAAGGACGGGCTGGAGGCGCTTGATGAGGCGATGAGCGGCTCGTACGACGTGCTGGTTTTTGATATCGGCGTGCCGCATATGGACGGGCTTGAGGTCGTTAAAAAGATCCGGGCTGCCGGCATCTCAGTGCCGATCGTGATACTTTCGAGCCACACCGAGCAGGAGTATTTGTGGCGGGCGGTGGAGCTTAAGATCACTAGGTATCTGCCTAAGCCGTACGACAAAAACGCATTTATAAAGGCGCTGCAAGACGTCGCTGCGGAGCTGATAAACCATGCGCCGATATTTAGCATAAACGATGAGCTGAAGTATGATTTTACCAAAAAGATCATCTACGTAAAAGACAGCGCCTGTCATCTTTCCAAAAGCGAGAGCAAGCTTTTGGAATACTTCTTAGCGCGCAAAAATCAAACTATAACCTACGAGCAGCTATTTGGCTATATGTGGGAGTTCGAGCAGCCCAGCAAAGAGGCGATCAAGGCGATCGTCAAAGAGCTGCGCCGCAAGATCGGCAAGGACGTGATCAAAAATTTATATGCGGTGGGGTATCTCTTTGAAGTATAAATTTAAATTTATCGTAGCGGTTTTCGTGCTGCTATATATCGTAATTACGGCGTTAGTATTTAACTTCTACCGCGAGCTCGCGCTAAAAGATACGAGGCGCGAAGCGTTTTACATCCTAGATACGATGAATGCGGTGCGCGATTACGTCTCGACCGTGCAGCGCCCGCTAATAAACGAACTTAAGGAAAAAAAGCTTCTAAGCGAGGAATTTTTCGATCCGAGGCTGATGTCCTCGACCTACATAACGCGCGAAATTTATAAAATTCAGCTCGCCAAAGAAAACATCAACTACGACTATAAGCTCGTCGCCACCGATCCGCTCAATCCCGAACACGAGGGAAGCGAGTTCGAGAATGAAATTTTAGAGGGCTTTAAAGAAAACAGATACAAAGAATATTCCAGAATCGTCTATGATAAAGGCGGCGCCTCGTATCTTTTGAGCCTGCCGATAACAAACTCCCAGCCTTCGTGCACTGAGTGCCACAGCATCAACGCAGCACCTAAAAAGATGCAAGAGCTCTACGGAGACGTGGGGAATTTCAAAGGTAGTCTAGGCGATACGATCGCGATGATAAGCTTTAAAATTCCGATAAAAAGCATTCTGCTCTACCACACCAAAGAGTTCGTCGTCAGCGGCTTAAGCGTGCTTGCGGTGTTTTTGATCTGTATATTTTGTATCTATAAAATTCACAAAAAAAACGAGACGCTGAAGATGCAGACTCAGCTTTTGATGATAAATCAAAGCCGCCTCGCGCTCATGGGCGAGATGATCGGCAATATCTCGCATCAGTGGCGCCAGCCGCTATCTCAGATCAGCTCCACGCTCATAAATTTAGAGCTTTACAACGAGCGGGGCAAGCTCTCAAAAGAAAGGCTCGAAGGCGGCATTAGGGACGCGGGCGAGCAGGTGAAATTTATGAGCGATACGATCGAGGATTTTAAAAATTTCTTCAATCCGAACATGCCGAAGAGAGAATTTAGCGCTGGCGAGGCGATCGAGCAGGCGCGTAAAATTTTAAATGCCTCGCTTAAAAAGCACGTCATCAACATAAGCGTGCGGATAGAAGAAAATTTTAAGCTTTACGGCAACGTAAACGAGCTCATCCAGGTGATCATAAATATCATAAATAACGCAAAGGAGGCGTTTTTGGACGTGCCGCTTAAACGGCGCGAGATTATAATCCGCTCGTTTTTAAAACAGGGCGAGCGGGTAATCACGATCGAAAATAACGCAAGCCGCATCGACGAAGCGCAGTTAGATAAAATTTTTGAGCCGCACTTTACGACAAAACAGCAGGGCAGCGGGCTAGGGCTATATATTAGCAAGATGATAATCGAAAAAAATGGAGGGAGCATAAGCGCTGCGAATTCCGACGAAGGCGCGATATTTACGATTGCTTTTCGTTAAATTTAGACTTCATTAAATTTCTCCCTTTTTCACCCTTTTTTGTTGATATTATTCCAATCGTAGAACTTTGCTAATTTAAAAATTTGATTTTCAAAGGAGGAGCCATGAAAAAATGGAATAAGATGCTACTAGGCGCGCTAGCCTGTATTAGCATTTTTGCCGCAGGAGCCTGTGCTGATGAAGGCATGGGGCATGAGATGGAAATGTCGCAAAAATCGCGCGACGTCATCGCAAATCCTAAGGGCACGTTGCAAAGCAGAGGCGTCATATCCTTGCAGGACTACGTCGTAGAAGAGCGAGAGATGTATGACTGGCTATTTAAAAATCACCCGATTTTTACCAAATACGGCGGTAAGACGGTCGGTAAGATGGATGTTCACGACCGAGGTTTGGAGTGGCTTGCGGAAGGGCATGGATTTGACTTTTCAAAGGCGAGTAAAAGAGATGACGGCAAGGGCTATAGCTCTATGATGTATAGAATCCCTGCAGGATCTTCCTTGCAATTTCCGAATAAATTCATAGGCCCTGAAAAATGCGGCGAGTGCCACCCTGCGCAGTATGAGACATGGAGCAGATCGCGCCACGCCACTACTATCCGCTTCCCGGGCGAGCACCCGGAGGTTAATAACAACCTAACCGATCCTGTATTTAGCCCGGATACGGCGTCTATCCTTCCAAAAGGTATTACCCCTGACGTAATTTATGCGACCGTGGGGCACCTAAGGACAAAATTTGGCTACGTAGATGCATGGCTTCTACGCGGAACCTATCACGTAGAGGGCGGCTTGCTAAGAGATGGTACCGGTCAAATCGTAGCCGGCGGCAACCAATTCCAAAGGACTTGGGCGTTAAATTTAGACGATGAGACGGTCAAAAAGATTAAAAAGATCGTTCCGGAATTCCCGGGCACACTTGAGGAATACGGCGATAACGGCGGTTACGTAAGAGGTCTTGCGTCGTATGCTGCGAAATACAAAAAATCGATGTTTTTCCAAGCAAACAGCTCGTATTGCGAAGTTTGCCACCCATTCAAATTCGATTTTAAAACTAAAAAAGAATTCTATGCTGCTTTGGGTAATGCAAAAGAGCTTCAAAAGCACACTATCTCCAAAGGTATCACCTGCGAAGAGTGCCATGGAGCGGGCGGTCACCTTGACGGCGCTACAAATTTTAGAACCTCAAACTGCGAACGCTGCCACCAAAGATTTAACTATAGCCCTGATTTAGCTCGTGCTAATCCGCTAAACAACGGAAACCCTGATTTATCTCTTAGCTCTAAATTTAAATCTATGGGTCCAGGCTGCGGCTCCGAGGGTTCACAATCCTACTTCACCGCTCACTACGAGAAGGGTATGCGCTGTGTAACCTGCCACGATCCGCACGATAACACCGGACCGGTAGTTGGTGATAAAACTGTCAAGGGCGTAAATTACAACTCAGAGCAGGGCTATTTAAGCGCGTTTTATACAAAGCCTAAGATCACAAAAGAGTGCAAGGATTGCCACCAAGAGCAAGCCTACATCGCCGCAAGAGCCGATACGCATAAAGACAACACCTGCGCATCTTGCCACATGCCGTTTATGATGAGCTGCGAGAACTTCTACGCTATTCAGTTCCAAGACAACGCGGGATTTGATACTCAAAGAAGATCTCACATCTGGAAGATCGACATCGATCCTGCTAGAAAATCTCTAGTCGCAGGCGATGCCGCCAAAGGTCCAAGAGATGCGAAAGATTGGCACTTCCAAAGAAATAAAGATGGACGAAATTTCGTCGATCTTATGTGGTCGTGCGCACGAACCTCGTGGGCGGATAAAGATATGCAAGATACCAAAGGCTGCCATAGCCCTGTCGTTTCCGAGCTAAAAGAGACACTTCACTTCAAGAACCAAAAGCAGGTTTACGATGAGGTTATGGGCTGGCAAACTCCGATTAAGAGCGACTTCTCGCAGGTTAAGATCGGTATTCAAGGAATTTACTCTATCCTTGAGACTAAAAAGCTTAACTCTAGCGATAAAACTCGCGTCTATGAGCTAATCGAAAAAGCTCAAGATACCGTCGATCTTATCGAAAAAGACGGCTCATGGGGAATGCATGGCTTTAAATATACTAAGCAAAGGCTAGAAGCCGCTAAAGAGTATATCAAAGAGGCTCAAAGAATTCTAAATAATAATTTATAATTCTTTCGGGGTCGCGTAAGTTCGCGGCCCCGAAATTTAAAAGGCAAATGTATGCAAAAAAGACTAAAAATTTTCTTGCCTATCGTTTTGGCAAGCTGCGCGTTGGGCGCGAATTTAACTACGCAAGAACAAAAAGAATCTTATAGCATCGGAGCTTCCACCGGAAGCTATGTTTCAAACCAGCTGCATTCACAAGCCGCATTAGGCGTCAAATACGACTTAGATGCGGTAATAGAGGGGTTTTTGGACGCTCTTAAAAAGCAGCAGAAGCTAAAAGATGAGGAAATTATTGCGCTTTTGAATCAAAGAGCCGATAAACTAAATAAGATCGTAGAAACAAATTCCAAAGCGGAGCTTGATAAAAATTTAAAAGCAGGCAAGGAATTTATGGCGAAAAATGCCAAAAATCCGGACGTTAAAACCACGAAATCCGGTCTTCAATATGAAATTCTAAAGCTAGGTATGGGCGAAAAGCCAAAGCCTGAGAGCGTAGTGGTGATGAACTACAAGGCGTATTTGACGAACGGTAGCGTATTTGACGATACTTTCGCATCTAAAATTCCGGCGCATCTTTCTATGATAGGCTTAATCGACGGATTACGCGAGGGATTGCTTTTGATGAATACAGGCTCGAAATATAAATTTACAATCCCTAGTAATTTAGCCTACGGCAACGTGGACGTAGATAGAATTCCTGCGGGTTCTGTGGTGATTTTTGAAGCAGAACTACTAAAAGTTTTAAAGCCCGGCGAGCTTGCCGATGCAGCCAAAAAGCTTAGCGAGAGCGAGGCTAAAAGCTTTCACGACGCGAACAAAACAAAGTAGTTTTGCTTAAATTTAGTCGGAGGAGAATATGCAAAAGCAAAGAAGAAATTTTATAAAATCCGCCGCACTCGGCTCTTTAGGGCTTGGCGCAATCGCCTCAAGCTTACTCGCGCAAAACAGCGCGGATAAAAGCGCGCAAGACGCAAACGCAAGCGTTCAAAAGCAAGAGCCGAAAAAGCCACACTACGGCATGATATTCGATCAGAACAAATGCGTCGGCTGTACCGACTGCGAGATCGCCTGTAAAAAGGTAAATTTGGTCCCAAAAGGTCAAATGAGGCTTTTTATTCAGGATAAAACCGATCCGCTAAATTTGAAAGAAAAGCGCTATGTTAGGGTTTCTTGTCAGCAGTGCGAGGACGCGCCGTGCGTAAAAGTTTGCCCGACGAAAGCCTGCCACAAGGACGAAAAAACCGGCATCACGACGATGAACACCGATGATTGCATCGCCTGTAAATACTGCATCGTCGCCTGTCCTTACGATGTGCGCTTTATAAACCACGAAACCAAAGCCGCAGAGAGCTGCAACTTCTGCTTGGATACGAATTTAAAGGACGGCCACGAGCCTGCCTGCATCGAGGCGTGCAGATACGAGGCGATCGTATTCGGCGATCTAAACGACGAAGGCTCGCACATCAGCAAGCTACTTCGCGTAAAAGATAGTCTGCGCATGCATCCTGAGTGCGGCACGAAGCCGAGCCTGCGCTATATTCCTGCGGTTAAATTGGGGGTGTGATATGAACGGAGCTATAAATTTCACTGCGACCTTCTCGCACGGCGTTGAGTGGGGCTGGCCGATCGCGGTTTATCTTTTGCTAGCGGGTATGAGCGGCGGCGCTTTGATAGTCGCGATTCTCGTTAAATTTTATAAAAAACAGACCGTAAGTACGCCGCTGTTTAAGGCTGCGTCGTTGCTATCTTTTGTAGCGATCTTACTCGGTATGGTCTGCCTGGTAGCCGATTTAGAGCGACCGCTACTTTTTTGGAAAATTTTGATTAATTATAACTTTACCTCGGTTATGTCCGTGGGTGTGGCGGCGCTTTGCGTCTATATCCCGCTTAGCTTCGTAGCCTGCCTTTATGCGTTTGAAGCTGATCTTAGCGGATTTTTATCGCGCAGACTTACTTTTTTAAAAGGGCTTTTCGAGCTTGCGATGAAAATTTTAAACGCGCTTCGCCCGCTGCTTCTTGCGCTTACGCTAGTTTTTGCGGTCGCGATCTGTGCCTATACCGGCTTTTTGATCTCGGTTTTAGTTAGATTTCCTATCCTAAATACCGCCGTTTTACCTGCGCTTTTCGTGGCGTCGGGCTTATCGGCGGGTATTGCGGGCTCAAGTCTAATAGCCGCGCTTTTCTTTAAAGCCGAGCTGTACGGCGGCGATCTAAAAACCTTGCACGCCGTCGAGTGGTCGGTTTTAGCGATGGAAATTTTACTAATCGGCATGATTTTTGTTTCGCTCATCACGGGCAGCGACGTGCAAAAAGCCGCCAGCGTCGCATTTAGCGAGGGCGTTTACGCTCAGCTATTTTGGCTAGGCGTCGTAGGCGTAGGATTTTGCGTACCGCTCGTTTTAAATTTCGCACTGGGCAAAAAGATCGCTCACTCTGCGTTCGCATTCTACGTTAGCGCGTTTGCCAGCGTGGTCGGGGTATTACTTCTTAGAATGTTTATACTATACGCAGGGCAAACTTACGATATAATAATGTAAAACTGCGGAGGGTTAATGAGCGCGCTAAAAATATTAAAATTTTTCATCTCTTACAAATTCGCGCTCTGCCTCCTTTTTATTCTAGCCGCAGGTGCCGGCGTCGCAACCTTTTTAGAGAGCATCTACGACACGCAAACGGCTAAAATTTTAGTCTATGAGGCGCGCTGGTACGAGTGCGTCATGGGTGCTGCGACGCTGAGCCTGCTCGGCATAATCATAAAAACTAAAATGTGGCGCCGATTCGGCTCCTTCGTGCTTCACGCGGCATTTATCGTTATCTTTATCGGCGCGGCGCTGACGCGCTATTTAGGCACCGAAGGCGTGCTGCACGTAAGGGCGGGAGAGAGCGAAAACGAGATGGTGAGCGTCAAGCCATACTTGCAAATCCGCACGCAAGACGCGCTGTTTGAGCACCCGCTAAATCTGTCTCAGATCGGCGATAACGATTTTAGCTTCACGCAAAGTATAAATTCTAAAAGCTTCACCGTCAAATTTGGCTCCTATAAACCCGCGCCCAAAGGCGAGCAGGGCACGCTTGCGGTAAAGGCGGGCTTTGAGGGCGGAAGCGAGCAAGAGGCGGAGCTGCGCGGCGGCGCGGGCTGGCTCGGGGAGCCCAAAATTTTAAACTTTGACGGCGAGGAGATAATGCTAAGCTGGGGCTCGAAACTGATAGAGCTTCCGTTTGCGGTAAAGCTTTTGAAATTTAAGCTCGAGCGCTACCCGGGCTCGCAAAGCCCGTCATCCTATGCCAGCGACGTTGAAATTTTAAAAGAGGGCAAGAGCGCGGGAGAGTATGAAATTTATATGAACCATCCGCTAAACTTTGGCGGCTTTAAGCTCTTTCAATCCTCCTACGACACGGACGAGCGGGGCTCGGTGCTAGAGCTTAACCGCGACCCGGGTAAAATCCCCACTTACTTCGGCTATTTCTTGCTTTGCGTCGGATTTATCGGCAATCTTTTTACCGCCGGCAGCAGGTTTAGAAAGCTAGCTAAATTTATCAAAAACAATGCGCCCACCGCGCTTCTTCTAATCGCGTCGCTTTTTTTCAGCGTTGAGCTTCGCGCCGCGGATGAAAACTATCTAGCAAACCTTAAAGCCAACTCGCGCGTTCATGCAAACGGCGCGTTTGCAGAGCTTTTAGTGCAAGATTATATGGGTAGGATCAAGCCGCTTAGCACGGAAGCAAGCGAGATCGTGAATAAAATTTCAGGCACGGATTCGCTCTACGGCTTAAGCGCCGAGCAGATGATCTTGGGCATGAGCCTAAATCCCGCGTTTTGGCGCGATCAAAAGATCATCAAGATCAGAAACGACGAGATCAAGAAGATGCTGGGCTTGGCGCCACAGGAGCGATATGCGAGCTTCAATTCGGTCTTTGATGAAAACGGCAACTACAAGCTCGCCCACGCCCTGGACGAGGCGAATGAAAAAAGCGCCTCGCGCCGCGGCGTGCTCGATAACGAGCTGATTAAATTCGACGAGCGGCTAAATATCGCGTATCTGACCTTCAGAGGGGTGTTTTTTAAATTTATCCCCGTGCCGAACGATCCGCAAAACGCGTGGCTTTCGCCGAACGACGCCTTTGCGGATTATAGTATCGCTCCGCAGATCAAAGGCGTGCTAAACGACTATCTAAACGGCTTGCAAGACGGAATTTCGGATAATGATTGGACTAAAGCGGATGCGGCACTTGCGGAGCTGAAAAACTACCAAAGAGCCACCTCGGCGGCTATTCTTCCGAGTGAAAACCGCGTCAAAGCCGAGGTGTTTTACAACAAAGCTTCGGTTTTTAAAAAGCTCGTTTATTGCTATATGATCCTAGGCGGCGTAGCTCTAATATTGGCGCTTTTGGGCGCGCTTTGCGGCAAGCGCTTCGCGCTCGCGCAAAAAATTTTATTTGCAGCCTTTGCCGCAAGCTTTGCGGCACATACCCTCGCGCTCGCGCTGCGCTGGTACGTAGCGGCTCACGCGCCGTGGAGCGATAGCTATGAGTCGATGATCTACATCGGCTGGTCGGCGGCGCTTGCGGGGATCATATTTTTTAGAAAGTCCCTACTTACGCTAAGTGCGAGCTGTTTGCTAGCTAGCATCGTGATGCTGGTAGCGCATATGAGCTTCGTAAATCCGCAGATCACCAACCTCGTGCCGGTGCTAAAGTCCTATTGGCTTAGCATCCACGTATCTGTTATTACGGCTAGCTATGGATTTTTAGGGCTTAGCTGCCTGCTTGGGCTTTTGGCTCTTGTCTTGATGGCGCTTAAAAATGGCGCCAATCGCGAGCGGCTTAATGCTCAGATCAGATATATAACGGCGATCAACGAGATCAGCCTCATCGTGGGGCTTTCGATGCTGACGCTCGGAAATTTCTTCGGCGGCGTATGGGCGAATGAGAGCTGGGGGCGATACTGGGGCTGGGATAGCAAAGAGACTTGGTCGTATGTTTCGATCATCGTCTATGCGATCGTACTGCATCTAAAGCTTATCCCGAAGCTCGGCTCGATCTATGTTTATTGCGTGAGTTCGACGCTCGCGTATAGCTCGATCATAATGACCTATTTCGGCGTAAATTTCTACCTCACCGGCATGCACTCGTACGCTGCGGGCGATGCGCCGCAGATACCTGCGCCGTTTTATTGTATAATAGCGGCGGTCTTTTTAATAATCGCTCTTGCCTTCAGGGGCAGGGACGTAAAAACGATATAAAGGAGTAAATTTGAAAAAATTTCTAATAGCGTTAGCCTTGGTTGCCGCGGCAAATGCGGGCTTTATCAGCGAGGGCATTCAAGCTCAGCAAAGCGGCGATCATAAAAAACTCGCAGAAATTTACGAAAGAGCGTGCGGTTTGGAAAATAAAGCTTCGGGCTGCTATAATCTAGCCGTTTTGTATTTTGAGGGCACCGGCAACGTAGAGAAAAATTTCGAAAAAGCTATCAGCCTCTATGAAAAAGCGTGCGGCGCTAAATTTGCGCTTGCGTGCAACAATCTAGGCTATATCTACGAAAGCGGCAACGGCACGGATCAAAATTTTACCAAAGCCGCGGCTTATTACGAAAAAGCCTGCAAAGATAACGAAGGCTGCACCTCGCTTGGGCTTTTATACGCAAACGGCGCCGGGCTCGCAAAGGACGTCGCCAAGGCGGCGAGCCTTTATGAGAAGGCCTGCACCTACGGCGATATGATGGGCTGCAATAACCTGGGCTATCTGTATCTGAAGGGCGAAGGCGTGCAGCAAAGCTTCGCAAAGGCTAAAATTTTTTACGAAAAAGCCTGCGGCGGCGACATCGGCATCGGCTGCAACAATCTAGGTTATCTATACGCCTTCGGACAGGGGGTAGACCAGGATTATAAGCAGGCAAAGCAGCAGTATGAAAAGGCGTGCAACCTCGGCTACTTCGACGGCTGCAATAACCTAGCCATAATGTATGCCGAGGGCAAGGGTGTGAAGTCCGATAACGCCAAAGCAAAAGAGTTTTTCAAAAAAAGCTGCGACGGCGGCATCAAGATGGGATGCGAGAATTTGGAATTTTTAAATTCGATTAGTAAGTAGATTTAAAACATCAAATTTTTAAGGAGATAGTATGATTTTACGTTCGTTTTTAGCTTCGGCTGCGCTCGTTGCGTTCGTTTTCGGTGCCTCGATGGACGGGGCCAATAAACCGGCAAAGCCTATGTTTCAAAGCGTGGATCCTAGCAAAGCTACGCTCGTAGGAAGCGGCGAGGGCAAAGAATACTGCGCCGTTTGCGGAATGAATTTGGTTAAATTCTATAAAACCAACCACGTTTGGAACGGCAAGCAAGTAGCTTCTCTGCACTGCTTGTACGAGATTACGGAGGGAAAAATTCCAAGCGATGCACAGGTCGTCGATACGAAAAATCTAAATTTGATCGATGTAAATAAAGCCTTTTACGTCGTGGGCAGCAAGGTCAAAGGCACGATGACGCGTAATAGCAAATACGCCTTCTCAACCGAAGCCGACGCGAAAGAATTTCAAGCCGAAAACGGCGGCGAGATAATGAGCTTCGCCAAGGCCTACGAGATTGCGGGACAGGATTTCGAGGGCGATAACAAGATGATTAAAGCCAAGCGCGAGGGCGGCGTTTACGCGCACGGTAAAGAATTTTACGAAACAAACTGCGCTAAAACGGACGCCAAAAGCTTCAAAGCCATCTCCGAGCTCAAAGCTCATCTCAAAAATGTTTGCGACGCAAAAGGCGCGAGCAAGGAGCCTGAGTACGACAAACACCTGCAAGCCGCGGCGTTGTATCTATGGGACGCGCCGGCAAATTTAGGTAGCAGCGGTAAAGATGCAAAAGCGAAAAAACCTGAAAAGATCGTCGTGCCGCAAGGCGCTAAATGCCCGGTATGCGGCATGCTAGTGGGTAAAAACCCTAACTGGGCGGCGATGATAGAGGTTCAAGGTGGCGAGAACCTGTATTTTGACGGCGTAAAAGACCTGATGAAATATTACTTCCAAAAGGGCAAGGGCTTTGATAAAATTTTCGTAACCGACTACTACAAGCTACATAAGATCGACGCTAAAAGCGCTTTTTACGTGCTTGGCTCAAACGTCCTAGGGCCGATGGGCGACGAGCTTATTCCGTTTGATAGCGAGAGCGCGGCTAAGACCTTCGCTAAAGATCACGGAGGCAAGAGCGTGCTTAAATTTGACGAAATTCAAGAGAGCGTGATAGAAGGGCTATGAGGCTCATTTGCGCTTTAATTGTCTTTTTTGCTGCCCTTTACGCGCTCATTGCGGTGCATTACGTAAGCTTTGATCGCGCAAAGAGCGAGCAGTGCCTGCAAAAGCTAGCGCGCGAGATAAAGGACGTGCGGCTCTCGAGCAGCTTTAAGAGCAAGGCCTATGCGGAGTTCGTCTATGATAAGTAAAAATTTCATCGACTACTCCGTAACTTTGCTGCGAAAAGACAGAGCCGATCACGCTTTTAGCTTCGCGATCTTTGCATTTATCGTTTTTATTTTAAGCTCAGTGCTTTTCATCTCGGGCTCCATTCAAAACGATCTTGAAAAGGTCATCAAGCTCAGGCCCGACATCGTCGTAGAGGCTCTACGCGCGGGCAAGCGCGATCTGATGCACGACGGCTATATCTACGATATCTCCAAAATCGCGGGCGTCAGCGAAGTGCAGGGCGCCGTGGACGGGATGTATTACTTCGCTCAAAAGCGCGTTTGGTTTCATATCGTAGGCGACGAAAGCCTGAGCGAAAACGAAATGGTCGTAGGCGAGGGGGTAAAAGCGGCGATGGGCGAGTGGTACTATGAGGACGAGTTTCACTTCTTAACCGAACAGCGCCTAATTGCAATTAAGATTAATAAAATTTCGCCGCACGAAAGTAGCATCGTCTCAAACGACGTGATCTATCTAAATCCCGCCACCGCGCGCGAGGTGCTAAGTCTCAAAGAGGGCGAATACACCAAGCTCTACGTAAGCGTGCCCAACCCCAACGAAGTAAGCGAAGTAGCGCTTAAGATCGTAAATCTATACCCCAACACGCAAGCTCTCAGCGTGGAGGACGCGGTAGCCGAAGTGAGGCATCTGTATTATTACAAAGGGGGGATCTTTATGGTGCTTTACGCCGTGGCGATGATCTCGTTTTTCATCTTGCTGAAAAATCAAATTTCGCTCGCATACGGCGAAAAGAAAAAGGAGATCGCGATCTTGCGTAGCATCGGCTTTTGTATAAAGGATATCATCGCGATGAAATTTATTCAAAATTTCATCGTTTCGCTAAGCGCTTATTTGCTCGGCGTCGCGGGCGCTTATGCTTATGTTTTTATCCTGGATGCGCCGCTTTTGCGCGATATATTTTTAGGCGGCGAGCTGCGAAATTTCATCACCTTTACGCCCGCGATAAATTTCAATATGCTCTTTTTGATCTTCATCTTTAGCGTGATTCCGTTTTTAGCCTTCGTCATCATCCCTTCGTGGCGCATCGCTATCGGCGATATGAGCGAGGCGGTCAAATGAGCAAGATAGAGATCAAGCAACTTTGCAAAATTTACAACGAGGGTAGGGCGAATGAATTTCGCGCTTTGAAAAATATAAGCTTAAGCATCGAGGAAGGGCAGATCGTAATCTTAAAAGGCGTTAGCGGCAGCGGCAAAAGTACGCTTCTATCCATCATAGGCGCGCTTTCTAAGCCGAGCAGCGGCGAGGTTTTAGTAGGCGGCGCAAACGTCTCTAAGCTTGCCGATATCGAAAGCTCCGCGTATCGCCATAAAAAAATCGGCTTTATCTTTCAGTCTTTCAATCTGCTTGAGGCGCTTAGCGTCTATAAAAACGTCCTTGCGCCGCTTAGCCTTGAGCGGCTGAGCAGAGATGAGCTTGGTGCGCGCATAGACGAAGCGATGCAGATCGCTAATATCGCGCATAAAAAAGATCAGATCGTCTCCAGCCTTAGCGGCGGCGAGAAGCAGCGCTGCGCTATCGCAAGGGCGCTCGTGATGAATCCGCAGATCATCTTGGCCGACGAGCCGACGGCAAATTTAGACAAACAAAACTCGCTCGGCTTTATCGAGATGCTTTCAAAGCTCAAAGAGCTTAAAAAGACCGTTTTGATCGCGACGCACGATATCTTGTTCGACGAGTTAAGTTTCGTGGATCGATATGTGTTTTTAAAAGATGGAGAAATTTCTGCATGAGCGTATTTTTATCAGGCAGCGTGATCGCGTTTTTGGCCGTGGAGCTGATCGTAATAGCGCTGATGGCGATCTCGCAGTTTCACATCGTGCGGATCATGCGCTACTGGGACTTTAACGCCACCTCAAATTTACAATACGCCCTGGAGAAAAGAAACTATCTCATCAATACCATTTTGTTCTTCACGATAGCGTGCAAGATCATTTTGTTTATATTTTTCGCGCTCTGCTTAAACGAGCTCTCTTCGATCGTGCCGGGTGCGATGTGTTCCGCAGGCGTCGTGGGCTCGAACCGCTACGGCAACATCCTACTGCTTTTAAAAATTTTACTGATCTTTGGCTTTGGGCTCTGGCTTATTTTAAACAGCCTCGATCTTAAAGCGGGCAAATTCCCCTATCTAAAGCGCAAATACCTGATCTTTACCATCCTTTTTACGGGCGTTTTGGCGGAGTTTATTTTAGAAATTCTATTTTTTACCAATATTCCGTTGCGCGTGCCGGTGTTTTGCTGCTCGGTCGTATTTCGCGCGCCGAAGCTCCCGTTTGGATACACGCAGGCGCTTTTGGCAACCTTTTTCTACGCGATATTAGGCGCCATTTTGATCTTAAATTTCTTAAAGCAGTCGATGGCGAGCTTTGCTTTAAATTTGCTCTTTTTGTTCGTCGCATACTACGCGATCACCTATTTTTTCGGGCTTTACGTTTACGAGCAGCCTAATCACAAATGCCCGTATTGCATGCTTTTGAAGGATTATTACTTCGTCGGCTATGCGATCTGGGGCTCGCTATTTTTGGGTATATTTTTCGGCATCGTGCCGTTTTTAACGGAGCTCATTACTAAGCGCGCCTATACCCACCTGCTTAAATACTCCTCGTTCTGGCTCATTCTAAACGCGCTCATCTGCAGCGCCTACGTCGTCAAATACTACTTCGTGCGGGGCGCACTGCTATGATTAAGAAAATTTTTGCCGCGGTTTTGCTCGCCTGCGTGATGGGGCTGCTCATATCGTCCATGGATATAGCCGAATCCAAAATTTCCGTGCGCCACAGCAACACCGATAAGCAGCCGCTGCAGATAGAATTTGGCAAATACCTATGCCATGAGAGCGGCACGGTGATAAACGATCTGTACAACACCGCTCAGGCCGTTATGCCAAACGGCGATACGTATTTTTTCAACGACATCGCAAACGTCTTTATGTGGCTGATGCGGCAAAAAAACAAGGACGAGATCGTGGTGTGGGTTTATTCGCAAGACACCGAAAAATACATCATCGCCAAGGACGCCTGGTACTCGCGCGTCGAGATCACGCCGATGGGATATGGCTTTGGCGCGTATGAGTTTCACAACTACGGCAGGAGCGACTACTACTACGACGAGATCGTGCTGTGCGCCGCTCGCGGCGAGACGCTGCTAAATCCGCTCATCAACATCCTGCTATCTGAAAATAAAATTTAGCTTTACGACGTATTCGAAAATGAAATTTAGTCCTGCGATGGATCGGAAATAAAATTTAACCGTGCGGCAGGTGAGAAATAAAATTTAACCGTGCGGCAGGTGAGAAATAAAATTTAACCGTGCGGCGGGTGAGAAATAAAATTTAACTCCGCAGCGGGCGCAACTTGTCGCAGATACGGCCCGCCGCGTAAATTTACCCGCGCCCGTTGCTTTCGCTAAATTTGACCCGTCCGCGCCGCCGATCAGTTTAAAATTTAAAGTCGTACTCGCTCATTAAAATTTTAAATTTACCTGACCGATTAAAATTTCATGTTTGTCCGCGCGTTTCAAATTTTAAAGCTGCACTGCGCTTTTTAAAATTCCAAGCCGCATTCGTCTCTGCTCGTTACATAAAATTTTATCTCGCGCCTGCTGCTTGCGTTAAATTTGGCTCGCGTCTGCTTGGATGTCGCCGCTCGCGCGATCAATAAATTTATATCAATACGGGCGCCGAAATTTTAAGCTATAATGGCGCTAAATTCCACATTAAAGGAGCGAAAATGAGCGAAATTTTAGATCAGACGCTGGAGTGCGCGAAAGAAATTTTAGGCGCCCGGGTGCTAGATCTTAAGATCGAGCGCACGGTCGTGGGGCTGTTTTTTAGCGGCGTGAAGCTGAGCGGAGGCGCGTGCGGGCTTAGCTATACACCGCTAAAGTCCCTATCGGGCGCCGTTTGCTGCCCCTCGCAAGCAAGCGCGATGCCCGATTCGGGCAATATCGCGGGCAAGAGCGTGCGCTATCTGCTGCGCGACCTAAACTCCGCCGCGCCGCTTAAAAAGACGCTCGCACTCGCCGCGCTAAATGCGCTTGGAAGGGCGTGTTTCGATAAAATCCGCGCAGATTACGATGTGAAATTCGGCGCCGATCCCTTTGAGCAGCTGCAGATCGAGCACGGCAGCTTTAGCGTCGTCGTGGGCGCGCTGGTGCCCTACATCAAGACGCTGATGAAAAAGGGCGCGGATTTTAAAATTTTAGAGCTTGACAAAAGCACGCTCAAGCAGGCCGAGCTGCCGTTTTATCTGCCCGCAAGCGAGGCCACAAGCGTCGTGCCGCGCGCCGATAACGTGATAATCACGGCTACGACGCTCATCAACGACACGCTGGATGGGCTTTTGCGCCTGAAAAAAAGCGGCGCCAAGCTCGTGCTCGTGGGGCCTACCACGCCGCTACTGCCGCAGGCGCTGTTTGAGCGCGGCGTGGACTTTGCGGGCGGCACGCTCGTGCGGGATGCGGACGCGGTGCTTGATATCATCGCGCAGGCGGGCTCGGGGTATCACTTTTTGGGTAAATTTGCCGATAAAATCACGATCTGTAAGGGCTAGCGCGCGGATTGAAATTTCAAAATTCTGCGCGCAAAGGGCTTAAATTTAAAGGAGAAAATATGCAAAAGCGTGTCTATATCGTGCACGGTTACGATGCTTCGCCTAAAAGCCATTGGTTTGCCTGGCTTAAAGGCGAGATCGAAAAATCGGGCGCGAGGGCGGAAATTTTAGCGATGCCTACGCCTGCGCATCCGAGGCTTGATGAGTGGCTGAAAACCTTGCGAGAAAGCGTAAAATTTGAAGGCGAAGTTTATCTGGTCGGACACAGCCTCGGCTGCCCTACGATCTTAAATTTCTTACAAAGCAGCGCCACAAGCGGCGCAGTAGAGGGGGTCATACTGGTCTCGGGGCTTGCGAAGCCGCTTAGCGATCCACAATTTAAAATTTTAGACGAGTTTATGTATAAAGGCTTTGATTTTGGGCGCATAAAAGCCGCCACAAAACAGCGCGCGGTGGTTGCCGCAAAGGACGATTATATCGTGCCGTTTAGCTTTAGCCGCGAGTTAGCGGGGCAGATGGATGCTAAGTTTTACGAGGTGGAGAAGGGCGGTCATTTTTTAGATAGGGACGGCTTTACGAAGCTCGATCTTGCGTATGAAATTTTAGAAAAAATGATGAAATTAAAGGGCTAGATTTGGGGCAAACGCGCCCGCTCGATCGGTATTTGCTTCTGCATTCGTCGCTCGCGTTTTTCTATGCTAAAGCTCGGATTTGCTTTGCGGCTAAGATAAGGGTCTCATCTTTAGCCCGCCGAAGGTTTCGCTGCCCGCATAAATAAGCCTGCGGTGCAATTGCCGTTTGCAAAAGCAAGTTCCGCGCGGTTTTAAAATTTTCAAGCGCCGCAGCGACGATAAGCGCGTACTGCGCGAGTGCTAAAGTGCGGCGCGTATAGCGCGGCAAGTAGGTTTTGAGTTGCGGCGAGATAAAATTTTGCGCCCGCGGCGGAGCTTTTGCGACGATAGAATTTTAAAATTTTAAGGCAAGTGGGATGATGAAATTTTAAATCTCGCCCAGCTTGCGAGGGCTAAATCTGCACCTAAGTCCGTATCGCGCGAGAGATAAAATTTAGCAGGCGCGAAAGGCGCATAAGTTTAGCTTTTCTTTTCGTTAAACATATACGAAATCGCGAAAACGATCAAACAAACGGGTGCGAACGCAAATGCAAACGCCACACTCCAGCCGGCGGCACGCTCGCCCCAAAAATACCCCGCCGCCAAACACACTAAAAAGCCACCGTAAAAAGCGCCGAGCGATAAATTTTCTACCGAAAAAAGCAGCAAGCTAGGATTTGGATTTTTAAAAACAGCTTGCTTGGCTTAAAATTTTTATACTTTTTGAACAAATACCAAAACAGCGCGCAAGCCAAAATCGCAAATGTTGCCGCAAAAATCGCCGAGTTTGGCGTGTCGTCTATCGGCAAAACTTGCCAAAATCAAAGCCGCCGCCTACCAAACAAGCAAGAAAACCGCCCGCTAAGCGAGCAAATGTCTCGCCGTCCTATGAAATTTATATTTTTGCTCTGCACTCATCGGTCTTAAGTCCCTTAAATTTTTTAACAAAATTCATATTAGAGAATTTAGCGCATCTCTATATCTCTACCGCCCAAATAGTATTTTTCCAGCGGATAATTTATATTGCCGCAGTTATCAAATTTAAAACCTTTTCCGATACCGACTACGGCATTTTTTCTCTCTTTATAATACTCTCTAGTAATGTCAAAATTTGTTACCAAGTCATAAATATACTCCGAATGGTTAAATTGCATATAATTGCCGTTAAATATAGCGAATTTATCAAGGAACAAAGTGCCTGTGACTTCTTTCTCGCCACCGTCAACCATAACTATCGGTCTGTCAAATCCAACGCTCGTATCTTTCAAATTTATTTTTAGATATTTCTTTGGATCGGTTTTTTTAGCCTTTAACTCTTTCATGAGTATCTGCTCGGTCGTTTTTCCCTCTTGGTAATATTTTTCTAATATTTCAAAACAATTTGATAAGTTTATATTTTCTAGTTCATAGTATGCAACCTCGTATTTACTGGACCAAAGACTACCGAAGGTTTTCAACCTATAATTATCAATCATCCAATATAGCTTTACGTCATAGTCCAAATATGCCCCTGCTACTCTTTTATACAGCTCCTCTTTGGGTAAAATTCTATCCTCTTTTAGGCAGTATCCTTGTTTGTATTTGTCGTAGTCAGAGAGAGAAACTATCACAAAGCCTCGCGAAGTGGAATAATCGGGAATTATACGGATAAATGCGGCACAGAGTATCGCCGCTAGAAGCAGCGCGCCCGCTAGGGCTTTAAATTTAATAGACCTGTAGAATTTCATATCGTTTCTTTTCTATCCATCCATTCGTTAGAGGCTAATTCTTTCGGACCAGGAGGAGTTTTCTTTCCCCACAAATAATAACTCAATATATCGGCGCCGTAATTGCCCTCCAAGTCTAATCTAAAACCAGTTTCTTTTTTGCCCATCTCTTATCCTTTTTCGGTTACATTCGTTAAGATAAAATTTCGACTAACTTTATCCGCCGTGAATCCACATATCCAGTTCCTGTTCCGCCGGAGCTTTGATATCAAAATTTATATTTCCGCAATTATCGTATGAGAATTTACGTCGCAAATGCTTCATATGAGTATAAGCCAAGACTTTGTTAAAGTTTTCTAAACTCTCATATCCGCTTTTTATTGCCATTAAATTTTTAATAACATTATATTCAATGTAAAAACTTATATCATCGACATCAACATAATTCACAAAAAATTGATTTTCTTTAATTAAAAATGATTTTTCTAAAAACATTTTTCCACCATGAAGCGGATTTTTCTCTTCGGACAAGATAATAGGCTTTTTAAAGCCCAAAATTTCATCCTTATATACAAAATATTTTGATAGATCGGAGATATCTATTTGCGTCTTGTCTTTTATCTCATAATCAAAACTCTTTCTGTCGGTATTTTCAACCAAAAAATCAAACCAGTTTTCTTCATTAAAATCGCCGATTAGATAGAGCTTGGAGATGCGCGCCGTATAAAAACTATGGCCGAAAATTTTTATATCGTGCTCATCGATAATGGTATTTCGCAGAACCTCATAGTCGTGATATCTTTTAAAATAATTTATAGCGGCATTTCGAAGTAACTCTTCGTTGCTCAGAATTCTATTCTCTTTTAGACAATATCCCTTTTGATATTTGTAATAGCTAAAAATATTAACTATGCAGGAGCCCTGCGAAGTGGAGTAATCCGGCACGATGCGGATAAACAGGGCGCAGAAAAGTAGCGCCGCGGCTAGGATTTTAAATTTAAGTTTGCGAAATTTCATTACGATCCTTTAGGCACCGCCCGCAAGGCTAGCGCACCTCGCCGCCGCGTTAAATTTATACTTTTGCTCCGCATTCATCGCCCCGACCTTTTTAAATTTGAGATAAATTTTAGCGACGCTCAAAGTTTTTCTACCCGCGTCAAAGCCTCTTGCGCCGCTAAATTTCATATCTCGCGCTATCAAATTTTAAATCGCCGAAATATTTAAATTTCGGTTCTCGCGGCGCTCAAATTTCCCTAGGCGCAGCGCGTAAAATTCAGCGGCGCGGCGCCAAAAATTTCAGATAAATTCTAAAGCCGCGCCTTAGTTTTATGCCCGCAAAATTTAACCGCACCGCAAAAGCTACTCCGCTGCGCAAAATTTAACCGCGCCGCGCCAAAGCTCTTTACTTCTTCGGCTTGCTTAGCTCGTAGCCGAAGTGGATCTTTTTACTCTCGCCCGGCTTTAGCTCAAAGTCCCAGCTAAGTAGTCCATCCTTGCCGAGGCTGCTCTGCTCGGGCGAGTTTTTCAGCGCGACCTTTACGTCTTCATGCGTCGAAACGGGCGCTCGCTCTTGCAAAACTACGTTCCACGCGCGCTTGGAGCCGTTTTTGATCTCGTATTCCCAAGCCATGGAATTTTTGCTTTCGCCGCCGAAAAAGGAATTTTTCGTGAAGTTGTTCGCCTGCTCTTTTTTGACTTCGATCAGGCTGTTTTTACCCAAGTACGCCGTAGCCTCGGAGTTTGCGGCAAAGCCTAGATGCACGAGCCCGATCTGCACGCCGTCGAGCTTTATTAATGTTTCGCCCTCCTCTATGTTTCTTTCGGGGCTAAATTTAGCTCGCACGTAGGCCGCCTCGCTGCCGTAGCCGTCGATGAGCAGATCAAATTTCGCATCTAGGCTCTGTTTATCGAAGCTGAACTCGCCCGCTTCGCCCGCTTTGAGGCTTACGCCGCTGATTTTCCACACCTTTGAGAGCGAGCTTTCGATATTTGCGCCCGTCCTTGCATACGACGATCTAGCCTCCATCGCAGGCGCGACCCTATCCATAGTCGCCTCCTCTAGCATCACATCCTTTTTATAAGCCGCCGCGGGTGCCGGTCTTGCAGGCTCGCCCTCGTACCATGGATAAAATGGCTGCGGCGCGGTCTGCGAGGAGTATTCGTAAGGATACAGCGCGATCGTCAAATTCGCTAGCTCCGCGTTTAGCGGGTTTTGCACCGAGATCTTTTGCGTAACCTCGATCTTGCCGCCTGCAAGATCTGCCGAGAGCTCGTTGTGCGTGTAAGCGCTAACATCGACGGGGTAGCTTATTTTTACGAAGCTCGGATCGCAGCCAAAGTTCGCGTTTAAGCGGCGCTCGTTTTTGATCACGTATTTTGAAATTTTCTCTTTGAGCTTTCCGATTTGCTCGTCCGTCTTTGAAATTTCGCCCGCTACGAGCAGGACTTCGTCGTAAATTTTTTGCGAATCCGTCTTTAGGCTTGCCAAACTTCTATCTTTTAAGCTCGCAAAATCGCTTAAAAAGCGCTGCTGCGCCTTAAGCGCGACCAGGCGGTCGCTTAGCTCGCGCAGGCTCTTTTCGTCCGCCTCTTTTTTGGCGAATTCCGCGTTTTTCACGGGCTCGCTCTCCTCCAAAGACAATTCGCGCACTTCGCAAGAGCCCGCTATCTCGATGCTGCGGATATCCAAGTACTCCGGCACATTCACGCTGAAGTTTGATTTTTGCGCGCCGAAGTTTTGGTGCAAGAAGGCGGAGTTCGCGTAGATCTCAAGGCTATTTTCCTGCGCGCTCAAATTTACGGCAAGCGCCGCAGCTACGCTTAAAAGAACTATTTTTTTCATTTTCGCTCCTTAAAAATTTTACGTAATTGTAACGATAAATTTTGATTTTTATGCTTAAAATTCGGAGCGAATTTTAAAATTTCGGCCCCGCCGCCCGCTTTGAAATTTTAAAATTTCGCCGCCGTAAAAACTCCGCCGCAGAGGCTAAAATTTTACCGCTACTAGCGCCCATTAAGTCCTCTTGCTCGCACAGCCGAAGCGATAAAATTTTAAAATTTCGAAGCTTCTATTTTAAGGACGAGTTGTACCTCTCCGCAAAGTAAAACCGATAAAAATTCAAAATTTTGCGTAGCAAAATTTCTGAAACTTTAGGTGAGCGAGGCAATGCGAAGGAAGCGCGGGGCGCTTCCTAGCCTTCGCGAGAAATAGTGAAGCTCCCCGTCGCAGCGGCGGCTTAGTTGTCACGCGAAGTTAAACCGATAAATTTTAAAATTTTGCGTAGCAAAATTTCTGAAACTTTAGGTGGGTGCAGGGAGTGCTTGCACTCCCGCTCGCAAGGACGAGCTGTGCTCGCTCGTCCGCGAAGTAAAAACTAGAATGGATACGTCAAGCAACACACCCTGCCGACCTTTTCGTTGTAGCTGACGTCGAGCTTCAGATCGTATAGTTTGCTTAAAATTTCGCTTTTTATGATCTGCTCGGCCTTGCCGTATGCGACCTCGCCGCCGCCTTTTACAAGCGCGACGTATCCGCCCAAAAGCAGCGCGAAGTCCGGATTGTGCGTGGCTAAAACGACGGTGTAGCCGTTTTTGAGAAGCTCTTTTGTGGCACGGAGGAATTTGTATTGGTTAGCAAAGTCTAACGCCGAGGTCGGCTCGTCGAAGATCACGATCTTAGGCTCGCTGCAAAGGGCGCGCGCGATGGACGCCATCTGCCTCTGGCCGCCGCTTAGACGCGTGATGATCTTGTCTTTTAGGTGCCAAATTTCAAGCATTTTCATGTAGCGCTGCGCGAGCTTGTAGTCGTTTTCGCTCGGCTGCGAAAAGATCCCTATATGCGCCGTGCGCCCCATCAGGACGTATTCAAAGACGCTGTAGTCGTACTCGCAGACCTCGCTTTGCGAGACGTAGCCGATGATCTCGGCGCGCCCTTTGGCGCTGAGGCTCGCCATATCCTTGCCGTCGATTGAAATTTTACCGCGCAGAGGCTCAAGCGTGCCGCTGATTAAATTTAAAAGCGTCGATTTGCCCGCGCCGTTTTGCCCCAAAATCGTCAGCATCGCGCCCGCTTCGAGGTTGAAATTCACGTCGCGCAGCGTTAGAGGGGCGGATTTTACGTAGCCGAAGTCTAAGCTCTCAACCCTAACCATTTAGCTTCCTTTTATTTTTAAGCAGGATGAATATAAAAAATAGCGTGCCGATAAAGCCTGTAAGCACCCCTAGCGGGATCTCGCTTTGATTTATGCTGCGCGCTACGTCGTCTACGATGAGCACGAAGATCGCGCTTAAAAATATGCTCGCGGGGATCGCTTTGGTGTTGCTCACGCCCACGATCATGCGCGTTAGATGTGGCATCAAAAGCCCCACCCACGCGACTATACCGCTGATACACACGCTGCTTGCGGTTAGCAGCGTCGCGCAGACGATGATGATGCCTCGCTCCAGCACGACGTTTACGCCGAGCTTCGCCGCGGTCGCATCGCCCATGGATAGGACGTTTATGCGGTAGCTCATCAACACCAAGATAGCGATACAAACCCCCATCACCGGCGCTATCATCGCTAGCACGGAGGGATCGACCTTCGCGAGGCTTCCTAGCTGCCAATACACGATGTCGGCGAGCTTCGTCTCGGGATCAGCCATAAATTTTAAAAATCCGATCAGCGCGCCCATCAGACCGCTTACGATGATGCCCGCAAGCACGAGCATTATGGTGGCGCTCGAACGCAGCGCGCGCGTGATTAGAAGCGTAATGCAAACCGCCGCAAGCCCGAAAACAAAGGCGAAAAGCTGGATCAAAAGGATGTTTAGATCAAGCAGGATCGCGATCGCCGCGCCCACGCAAGCTCCGGCGCTAACGCCTAAAAGATCGGGCGAGACGAGCTGATTTTTAAAGACGCCCTGATACGCCGTGCCGCTGATGCCAAGCGCCGCGCCCACGAGTACCGCGGCGATGATGCGCGGCAAGCGCACATCCATAACGACGTTGTGGACGTTTTGCGCTACCTCGCCGCCGCTAAGCGCTTTTAAAACCTCGTCGATGCTTAGGCCGAAGCGCCCTATACAAAGCGATATCGCGATCGTCGCGATCGTCGCCAGTATCAGCAGCATGAGCATAAATTTAAAATTTTTCATACCTTCCCTTGCTTTAAATTTTATCTTTTACCTTAAATTTAATCTTTGAAATTTCGCCTCGTTGAAACCTGCTTAAAATTCCGCTTTAAATTCCGCCCTCTAGCTCGTAGGCGAAAGGCTTGCGGTAAAATTCCTTCGTGATAGCTCCAAGATCAATATTTTAGAAAAGATCCGGATGAAAATTTTAGCCGCCTGCAAGATTTGCAGTGACGTCCTCGCGCCCGTGTGGTCTCAGCCGAAAATGTTTGCAGGTACAGCATAGACGCACTTTTGCCACACCGTCTCAAGCTGCGAAACGCAGGACTTGACAGCAGAGCCTCCGCCTCGCACGACATCTCCTACCGATGATGACGCAGTGGCTGCAGCGGCTTTGATTTATGCATCTAAATCCTTAAATAAATATGGCATTTTAGCACATATCATATTAAATTTTTATGATTTCAACTTTCATACATGCGGGCGAGATCTAATGGCGTACAGCTCCGTGCAATAAGGCTTTTAGCAAAATTTAACTTGCGGATTTCAGATGAGAGCCTACGAAATTTACGCCAAGATGGAATTTTAAAATTTCATCTTTCCGCGAAAGATAGACTTGAGCCTGATAGCGGAAATTTGCCGATTTAGCAGCAGACGTAGCGCGCGGCGAAATTTTATGCAGGATTTGAAGATTTGATTTAGAATTTCATAAATGGATACTGCGCGAAAATTTTCTCTTTATTTGACCCCGGTTTTGCTAGCCGCTTAGTTGTAGAATTTTACTTGCCGTTTGGCCGCGGGATTTTATTTGCCCGCAAGAGGTTAAATTTTATCATGAAATTTCGCATCACTTAAAATGCGATGCGAAATGAATCCGTCCGTCGCTACTGCCAGCCTAGAGCTTTACGCTTTAGACGCATGTCGCTTACCATTTTTAGCGCAAGCGCGATCGGATCGGTATCTACGTGCATCACAGAGCCAAGCGCCCGCCTGGTGCCCTCTTTGAAAAAGTGTATGACATTTGCGGAGCCGTGGATTTGATACTCGACGCAGTGATACGAGTCGATGCCCATCAGGCGGAATCCGAGCGAGGCATCGACGCCCTTTTCGTTCGCCCACTCGGGAGAGGTGAAAGCAAGCGGCAGCTCGTAGAGATTTTTGCCTAGCACCCCTGCGATACCTGCGAAAATTCCGCTGGAGCGGGTGTTATCGATGCACTCGCCCACGTGCCATACCGGCGGAAGCTCATCTTTTTCTAAAAACGCCCGCAGCGACGCGCCTGCTTTTTTATACGCGCTTTTTTGGCAAAAGCCCAGCTTCATTAACGGGAACGACGCGCAGCCGTTGGTTAGGATTAGGATGTTATTTTCGATCAGGGTTTGTGCGACATCTATGATAGCGCGCTCATAAGGCACTTTAGGATTGGTGCAGCCGACCATATTTACGATGCCTAAAATTTCACCGCTTTTTAGTGCGTGCGCTAACGGCTCCATGCCGCCGTAGTGTTTATGGACGAATTCTACCGAAAAGCCCACTTCGGCCTCGACTTCATACGGCGGGATATATACCGGCAGTCCCTTGCGCTTTTCGTGAGATTGCAATGCGCGGTCTAGAATTTTACGCGCCAAATTCCTAGTCTCGGCGATATTGCTATGGTGATGATCGTAGCCAATATGCTCGGCTCCGGGAAGTCTAGCTGATGAGCTTGTGGTAACGACCTTGGTCTGGAAGCAGTTAGCCACGTCCATGATCGCAGGATAGACATCTTGGACATCGGCGACCCACAGATCAAGCGCTCCAGTGCCTATTACGAGTTCGGCAGTTACGGCGTTTGAGAGCGGTACGACGCCCCAGTTGCGATACATCGCCGATAGTCCAGAACAGCACACGCCGTAAAATGCGATCCCCTGCGCGCCTATTGCGCGAGCCTTGTCTTGGTACTCTTTAGAATTTCCGATCTCCACTATTAGGCTTACCAATGTCGGCAGATGTCCGTGCACGGCGATATTGACCCAGCCTTTTTTGAGTGCGCCCATATTGCTTTTGGAAGTTACGCGATCTCCTACGCCAAATAGCGCATCCGTAGCGATATTCGCAGCTACTACGCCGGTGAAGGTAAAAGCAAGCCCGCAGCGCAAAAGATGCTGCATCACGCTGCGCCAGTCTCCATCCGTGCCTACACCCGTTCGGTGATACGCCTCAAAGACTTCGTTATACGCACTAATCGGCAAGATATCTAGCTTCCGCCATACTTCTTGACGCTCCTTGGGTGCGAGCGCAGTGATAGTTTTATACTCGCCGCTACTTTGCGAAAGATCTGTCAAAAGCGTATCGGCAAGCTCGATCGCTACCTCTTTTAACTCTCTGCCTTCAGTTGGAATTCCAAAGGCTTTGGCGGTATTGATGATTTTGTATTCGCCTATGATTGGCAGATCTAGCTTGCCTTGTGCCACCCATTTTAGCGACAGCAGAAGCTCTCTGGCGTGCGCGCCGTGTTGAGCTACGCCTGCAGCTACTTGGCGCAGTAGGTTGCGCGATACGATGAGATCGGCGTCTGCACCGCAAGTGCCGCGATCGGCCTTTTTAGTAATTTTGCAAGGCCCCATATTGCAGATCTTACAGCATACTCCGCTAAGCCCATAGCTACACATCGGCATCTGTTTATCGAAGCGATCAAACGCCGTATCTACGCCGATCTGCTCCATCCTAAGCATCATTTCACGCACGGCGGGATCGGGGGTTTTCTCAAGTACTTCTTGCTTTGTGGGGAAGGTCTTTTTGTATTCAAGCAACGCCTTCATATAATCCGCCGTAAATTCCGCCTCGTGAAAATGCTCGAAAAGATTGCCCTGCGCGTCTTTATGTGTGTGCGGACTAGCCTCTGCGGGCACTAAAACTTTTGGGATACCGTGCTCGTCAAATCCGATAATCGCGCGATGAGAGTGGGGTTTGTGATCATGGCAATGTTTGTCGTGCTCGTGCGAGCTGATGGCGGAATCCTCGTCGTGCTCGTGCGAAGACGCCGCAGAATTTGCGCCGTATTCGTGCAAATAAGCTGCGAGGCTCTCTTCTTGATCGTATGGATGGGTCGCAAGATCTTCGTCGTGTAGATGCGAGTGGATTGCGGAGTTATCGCTATGCTTGTGTGAATAAGAGATGTGGTCTTCGCTGCTTGAGCTCTTTGCAGGATTTGAGATGGAATTTGTCAAAGAATCAGCCATGGAATTTATTGTAGAGTTTATTGCGGATTTTTTAGCGTTGCCTGCGCTTTGAGCGCTTGAGCGCGCCGCAAAGTTTGTGCCTGAAGCAGAGCGTGCGCTATCATCGTAACTCGGTGCGTAATTTTTGGCTTCGCAGTCGCACTCGTCGCAGGAATTCTCACCTGCGGCGCGATTTTTAGAAATTTTGTCGCGAGCATGTGAGGCGGAAGTCATAGAATTAGCGGCAGAATTTTTAGCAGTGCTTGCACTTTTGTCGAAAACGGATGCGGCGGAGCTTTTGACCGCGTCTGCGGCAAAATTTTCCCCCTTATTCGCAGCGGAATTTTCATCCGTCGCAGCCTTCTTGCGTGAGTCTTTTTGTTTTGAGATTTTGTCGTTTGCCATGGTTGTCTCCTTAAAATTTATTTTAAAAATAAGCGAGAATGTAGCCCTTAATAATATACTAAAAAACTACACTATCTAATTCTTATAGATAAAATTTAATGAGATTGTATTTTTTAATTGCTTTAAATTCCCTTAATAGCGCACTGAAATAAAAAATAAAATTTTATGAATAAAATATACTAAAATAGCTGGATTTAAATTTTGCCAAGCGGCTCAATCATCTTAGATAATCGATCAGCTTGGCGGAGATTTCGCGAAACTGCAAAATTTTATGCCCCTTTTTCTCGCGCATGAAGTCCTGTGCGTCGCGCAATCTCGCAAACGTGATGAGATCGTCGCCTCTGGCGCTTTGCAGCACGCTGCCGAAAACATAAAACGCGTCCTGCGCCCGTAAAATTTCGCCGCTTGCGTAATCGGTGACGTAAAGCTCCACGCCGCCGAAATTTGCGTTCGTGGAATTTGACTCGCTGAAATTGTCGTTAGCGGGATTTTTGCCCATTAAATTTTCCTCTGCGGAAGCCGCGCCGTTATTGCCGCTCAAATTTTTACCCTCGAAAAAATACGCAAACATCGCCTTGGGCGAAGCAAACGCGAGCGCGCTGCCGTCTTTAAGCCTTGCGTAAGCGCGAAATTCGGGATGCGCGCTAGTGTCGATGCCGTATTTGGCGCAGGTAAGATTTACGTCTTTAAGCCACGCGGGCTCGCGTACGCTTTTAGAATTTTGCGCCGAATCGGAGCCTGTCTTATCTGATGCGCCTAAATTCTGTGCCGAGCTAGAGCTTTGAGCCGCGGAATTTTGCATCTCCGCTGCGCCGCAAAGCGCTATAAATGCCGCCAAAATGAGTGGAAATTTCACGCCAAATCCTTCGATCTAAAGATAAAATAGCCCAAAACGAGGCTCGCCGCGCCCAGCGCGATCGGATAGAGCAGCGAAAAGGCGATGAAAAGCCCGCGCCCGAAGTGATCTAGGATAAAATATGCCGTCGTGCCGATGACCGCAAGATCGGGATCAAACAGGCTGATGGCGGCGATGCGGAAGTCCTCCATCGGGTTTGCTAGGGCGATCGCAAAGATCAGATTTTCGTTCACTCCCGTTTTTGCGAGCAGTCCGATCAGTACGAGATCCAAAAACGCAAGGCAGAAAAGCCAGACGAAAAACGCGAGCCCAAGCCCCATCTCTTGGCTTTTTGAAACGGCGCAGATCAAAAACGCGATCCCTAGAAATGCCGCGCACAAGCTAAAAAGCAGTCCCGTATAAAGCAGGCAGATCGCCCACGGAATGCCCGTGCCTTTGATCGCACCCCAAACGATCGCAAGCAGCAGCGACAAAAATATCGGCACGAAGACTCCAAATAGCCTTCCCAGCGCCTTGCCGTAATAATACTGCGCCTGCGAGATCGGGAAGCTTAGCAGGTATTCTAAGATATTTAGGTCGCGATCGGCTAGGATCGCCTTGCTGGTGGTTACGAGCACGAAGACGGGCAGGATGATGATGCAGATCTGAATAAACAGCAGCAGCAGTCGCGAAAGCCCGCTAAAACCGAGCACGCGCGAGTCGGTCACCCCCGTGATGAAAAACGCCGCCACGAGTCCGCTAAAGATCAGCAGATAGAGCAAAAACCAGCGCGAGCGGAAGGACTCTTTGATATCCAAAGCAGCGATGGTGAGTAAATTTTTCATTCTTTTCCTTTATTGCGCCTCGGTGCGCTTTTAAATTTAGATTTCTCGCGCGGCTTAAATGCGCCTGTCTTTAAATTTTAGCCTCGTTTTGCAGCGCGGATTTCGCAGCCTTAAATTTTGCCCGTCTAGCGTTAAACAAGCGGCGAAATTTTATCCGCCGCCTGCAGCTCGCACATAAATTTTAAATTTACGGCTAGCTTGCGGCGCCTGCAAATAGCGCGCCGTTTGCCACCCGCTATCCGTAATCCGCCGCAGTTTTAAAATTTAGTCGTTTAACGGAACTGCTTAAATTTCAATTCCGCAAAATTTCAAAGCCGGGCGTATCCCGCGGCATAAATTTTAAAATTCTAAAAATCCCGAAGCGACAAATTCTGCGCCGGATAAATTTTAAATTTACGGCGAAATTTTAAACTGGCGCGCCCACGTAAATTTAACGTGCAAAGCGGAATTTCATGCCGCGCGTTAAATCTAGCCGCGTCGCAAGATAAAATTTCGCAGCCGTTTTCTAGACCCATCTCTGCCTCACGTTAAAGCTGCAAAATAAAACTATGGCGGCGCAGACGGCACACTAAAATTTTACGCTTTAAATTTAGCGCAAAACATAGGCCGCTTAAAATTTCGCTTTAGCCAAAACGTCCTTAATGCGCGTGCCCCGAATGCATATCGTGCGCAGTGCCGTTACTTTCGTGCATATGCCCCATATCGTGCGGCGCACCTTGAGAGTGCGCCGTGCTGCCCACATCGCCGCCCATGCCATGATCTGAGCCGTGAGTATGCCCCATACCGCTCATATCGTGTTGCGGCTCGCTCATGCCGTGCTCTGCGGAGTGAGGGTCTTGCATTCCACCCATGTCGCCGTGTCCGTGCATGCTTCCCATATCGCCGTGCGCATCTCGACCCATATCGCCCATCCCCATGCCGTGCGAGCCGCCGCCTGCTTTAAGCGCCGCGACTACCTGATCGAAGCTGAAGTCTTGCTTGCCCTCTTGCTTGTTTTTAAATGCGCCCCAGCCAAACGACATAGGGGTTTTAAAACCGCGATAAAAGTGCGCCGTGCGTGCGTCGATAAACTCGCCGTTGCCGCTAGCGTCATTGATGTAAATTTTGGCGTCCTCCAGCCAGTTTAGCTTGTCGTTGGTAACCATAAAATCCACCAAGCAGCCGATATCGTCAAAGTAGTGGTTTTTGCCGTCCACGCGTACATCGACGCTGAAGCGGTTATCGCTGATCGCCATCTGGCAGTGCTCGCACACGTCTCTGTCGTAGTGGACGTTGCCGTAGTCTTTCTCGTCGCCGCAGCCTAAAAACGTAAGCGCCGCAAGCGCGCAAAGCATAATTTTAAACATTTTTGTCATCTACGATCCTCCCTAGATCCATACAAATCATTCTTTTTACCAGTCCTCCCACTTCCTCGAGCCTATGCGAGATAAAGATCAAGCTTCTGTCTTTTGCGTGGTTGTGCAAAAGCGTCTTAAAACGCTCGCGCGCGCTCGGATCGAGATTGGCGGTCGGTTCGTCGAAAATCATCGCCTTGCTAGCTCTACCGAATGCTAGCGCAATTAAAAATTTCTGCTTCATACCGCCGGATAGCTTATGAAAGGGTTTGTTTAAATTTGAACTCAGATCAAGCTCCATTTCACCGCAAAATTTTACTATATCCGCTCTGCTTGCGTCAGCCGTGCGCTCGGCGAAGTAGATGAGCTCATTTAGACTCAGCTTAAGCGGCGGCGGGGTTTGCGGCACGAAGCTGATACCGCGTAGCGCGCGGCTGCGCTGCTTAAACGAATCAAATCCATCGATAGCGACGCTGCCGCTTGTGGGTATGTATTCGCCTAAAATCGTCCGCATCAGCGAGCTTTTGCCCGCGCCGTTTTGCCCGACGAAAAGCACTTGCTCGCCGTCCGCGATATTTAGATCGATATCTTTTAAAACGAATTGATCTGCGAATTTCTTGCTTACGTTTTTAATCTCTATCATAGGCTTCCTTAGATCATATCTTTTAGCTTATTACCGATACCGAGTGCGTCTTGGTGACACACGTCGATACAGCGTCCGCATAGCGTGCAGTCGATCCCTTTTAGCATAAATTTGCTCTTATTGCCCAGGTTTTCGGATGCCTTTTTTTTAGTGATGTCCAGTACGTGCGAGACGAAGCAGACGTCTTGGCAAACGCCGCAGTGATCGCACCTGCTCTTATCCCAAGTAATCTTGCTAAGGCTTGCTTTCGCCGCAAGCGAATAGGTGCTGCCTAGTGGGCATAGGTGCGTGCACCACATCCGTCTGCTAAAAAATACTTCGAGCAAAAACACAAAAACTATCCAAAGCCCTGCGAGCGAAAAGCCGTAGATGATGAGGCGCGATAAAATTCCCACGACGTTAAAAATTTCAAAAACGAGCAGGTCCGTAACGGCGCTTAGCAGCAAAAACACCGCCCAGATCGCATATCGCATACCGCGAGGCAGGGCGCGCTCCTTGATTATGTGCTTAGTGATCAGCGTATTGTGCAGCTTCTCGCCGATCTCGCTAAGCGCTCCGTAAGGACAGATCCACGAGCAAAACGCCTTGCCGCCCGCGATGAAATAAAACAGCAAAATGGTGCCCGAGCCGATAAGTAGATTTATCGGCAGATCCTTGTGCGCGGCGATCACCTCAAGGGTGGCAAAGGGATCTGCTAGGTGAAAGCCAAGTATCCGCGAGCCGCTGATGTCGCCTTCTAAAATTTGAATATCGGCGCGAAAGGAAAGCACGAAAAGCAGATGCACCAAAAATACCGTGGCGTAGCGCAGTGCCCGAATGCTGGGGCGCAGTTTGCCGCTTTTATTTTTAAGCGCGAATGTCGAGAAAAAGCTCGTATTTTTGATCGTGCATCGCGAATTATATTTATCCAAGAGCTACTCTTTAAATTTTGAAATTTCATCCGCGAGCTTATCTAGGCTCTCGTCGCTTACGTTGGTCAGTAGTCCGCTCATCAGGCTGTTTTTGATCTTACCCGCTTTATAATCTTTGAGGCTTGCTAAAATTTGATCCTTGCTCTTGCCTCCGATCGGCGGAGCGATCTTGCCGCGTCCGTCATCGCCGTGGCAGGGCGCGCAGCTTACCAGATAGGAGCTACTAACCTTAAAATCGCGCTCCTTGACGCTCTGCTGCAAAATTTTAATATTTTTTACGTCCTTATCGTCGATGAGATCGACGCTTTTGCTCTGCGGCGCAGGCTTTGCTTGCACCTGCGGCTTGACTTCTTGCTGCGGCACGCCGGAACCACCCGAGCTCGCCATAAAGATCATCAGCGCGATCAGCGCTACACCCAGAATCAAAGCTAAAATTTTGCCCGGTTTCATTTCTGCTCCTTAAATTGTTTGTTGAACTCGTAAATTTCTTTCGCCATCGTCTCTATCTGCTGCTCGCTCATGCCGTTTACGAGCTGCACCATAAGAGGATTAGGCTTTTCTTTGAATTTATACTTTTTAATCATATCCACGATCTGCGCGTCGGTTTTATCCAGAAGCGACGGACCTATGATGCCGTTGGCGTAGTCGTCGTGGCACGCTGAACAGCGCAGGATAAAGTCCCTGCCCAGGCGCTTTTTCATCAGGTCGAAATTTATCTTTTCGTATTGGTTTTTGATGCTCGAATACGCCACGATATTTTTGGTCGTTTCGTTCACATCGCCGTTTAGATTAAAATTTACCTTTCGCTCGCCGTAAAAATCGTAGCTTACGAACTTATCGTCCTTCTTGGGCGCTTCGCCGCTTTTAACGCTGATGCGAGGCTTTGCAGTATGATTTTGTTCCACGCTCTGCGATGCGGAATTTACACTCGCGGAATTCTGATCCGCAGAATTTTGCCCTGCGGAATTTGCAGCGGCGGAGCTTGAATCGCCGTCATCTCCGCAGCCGCACAGCAAAAGCGCCGCAGCTAGCGAGCAGATGTAGAATTTAATGGAGTTTTTCATTGTTTTCCTTCATAGATTGATTTGTAATCCGCCCGCGGGATTATCTCGATGATACGCGCCGGGCAGAGCTCTGCGCACGCGCCGCAGCCGACGCAAGCGCTGCGGATCTGCGGAGCGAAATGCGCGCCTGCTTCTATCATCGCTATGGCATCAAGCGGCTGCGGGTAAGGGCACAGCGACGCGCACAGATCGCAGGGCTTGCCCTCTTTTGCCGCCAGCGCTGAGTTTAGCTCGCGCTCCTGCTCGGTCTTGGCGGGCTTTAGGCGCAGATCGCTAGACTTTAAAGTCTGTCCGCGATACGCCAAACAGGCGTCTAAATTTTCAATCACGGCGATACCCATCGCAACCTTTTTGGGTTCGTTCGTTTCGTGGCTGAGCGCGCCGCTTGGACAGGCGAGCACGCAAGGAAGCGCGCCGCAAAGATAGCAGCCCCGCTCTTTCGCGTCGATGACCGGGGTGCCGATGTCAAAAAGATGGGTAATATCCAGCAGATAGATGCTGTGATAGGGGCAGACCTGCACGCATTGGCCGCACTTGATACAGCTACTGCGGAAGCCACGCTCCGCCAGCGCTCCCGGCGGGCGCAGATATAAAGAGGCGGAATTCCCGCTAGAATTTTTTGCGGAATTTTGTTTTATGGAATTCGGCGCGGAATTTTGTCCCGCAGAATTTACGGAATTTGACGCGCCGGAATTCTGCGCTTCGCCGCCCGTAAAATTTACGGAATTTGTGGAATTCTCATCCGCAAATAAGCTCGCTGCCCCTAGCGCCCCAAGCGCTCCGCCAAGTAGTCTTATCGTTTCGCGTCTATTCTTTATCATTGCCTCATCCTGGGTTTTGGATCTTTCAGTAGTAGCTCGGGCTCTGAAAACGGAGCTAGCTTGGAGATGAAATTTAAAAGCGCGATCCCGCTGGAGCCGTAGAAAAATCGCACACTAGGCTTATGCGCCCAAAGCCTATCCGCGTAGGCGTATGCTGCGTAGCTCACATCGCCGTAGCCGTCGCCGTCGCGGTCAAATCCGTCGTAATCGTCGAAGTAGTTGCCGATCCACTCGTTTTGTAAAAGCTTGGATTGTGGGGTATCGTTTAGCGCGATCTCCATATTGCCTTTAAATTTATTGTCTTTAAAGATGCTTTTTAGCTGCGTGGCGTGGAATTGCACGCCGATGCTATTGTATTGCACGTCGTTACGCTCAAAAACATTCGTGCTGCCTGGCTGATACGGAGACTGATCCAGATAAAATCCGCGGGCGTTGTAGATGACTTTATTGTCGGTGATCGTAAAATTTGAGCTATCCTTCATACCGATACCTACGCCGTAAGCGCCGTCTGCGTTGCGTACGACGTTGCGTCTGGCGATATTGTCGCTCGAATACATAAAAAATAATCCCACGGTGTTGCCGTCGTAGTAGTTATCCTCCACGACGTTGTGCCCGGAGTTCATAAAGTGCAATGAATAACGGCAGCTGTGGCCTTTATTGCCTGCGACGAGATTGCCGTTTGAGAAGTAAAAAACGGTGTCACGGACGTTGTGGACGTCGTTATTTAAAATTTTATTGGCGTTGGAATACCAAAGCTTTATGCCGTCGCCTTTGAAACTCGTGCGGTAGGCGTTGCTCGAAATTTCATTGCCCTCGATCGTTACGTCGTTTGCCTTGCTTAGTACGACGCCGTAGAGCACGTCTTTGATGAGATTATTTTTTATGATTGCGCCGTTTACATCGCTTACGTTGATGCCCGCATCCTCGCTAAGATGCTCGAAGCCTCCGTTTTGAATCGTTAAATTTTTGATCGTAACATGCGAAGCGCGGACTCGGATCACCGTTCCGTTGCGATCGCCTATGATCACGGCGGAGCGGTTTAGTCCGTCGATAGTAAGGGGCTTATCGATTAAAACGTTGCCGTGGTACTCGCCCGCGGCTAGTTCGATAATATCGCCCGCTTTTGCGCTATCGATCGCGTCTTGAAGCTCGCCCGCGCCTAGAATTAGGGCGAGCGAGAATGCAAGAAAGAAAAGCTTCATCTATACTCTCGTAGAAATTTTTTCTTAGAAAATAGCGCTAGTGCCGATAGTAGCGATAGGGCTAACATCAGCCAAAAGCCGAGAGCGGGATATGAATGGGTAGTAAAATGCGCCACGCTGCCGTCGCCGAACGCCGTAGGCATAAAAGGTTTGATCTTAAACGCGCCCCAATCCTGCAGATTGTGCCCGAACCAATAGAGCCAGCCCACGTAGCAGCCGATGAAGATGAGCGGCGCAATGATCGGCAGTATCATAAGCAGGGTCTGCCCCTTGCCGTCGTAGTATAAAAACGCAAGTATCCCTAGCGTCGCGATTATGAGATAGTATGGCGATAGCGAGTGCTCGAGCGTGCCGCCGCGCCAGACGGGATACATTCCGATATAGTGGTTTAGCGTGTTCATCTCGCCAATATCGCCGCTAAAGCCGTCAACGTGGACGTAGAGCGGAATTCCATCGGGGAAAGCCTCTTTTGGATAATTCGGCGCTTCGAGTGAAATTTTCCACACCGGTATGCTAGGGACTCCCACTTCAAATTTATGCTCCAGCATCGCGCCTAGATCATTTTTAACATCACTAGGAATTAGGTGATTTTTATACGATGCTTTTGTATAAAAATTCCATATCGGTGCGGAGTATGCGGGCAGCTGCGAGACGCTGCTAACCTGCCCCGATACGATTTTGCCTTGGACTTTGAAAAATCCAAGCGTAGGGATGGTAAAAGCGACCGTCATAATAAGCAGCGCTAAAATCGCGTAAATTTTATATTTTGGCATTTCGTCTCCTTTAAATTCTCCCCCTTGCGGGGGAGAGTGGGGCTAGTTAAGGCCCGCGTTCTCATCGACCCATTTTAGGTATTCGATGATATCTTTGATCTCTTCGTCTTTCATATGCTGATTTGGCATGCGAAGGTTAAAGTAATTTATCATTGCCTTAACGTAGTCGTCTTCGTAGAATTTAGCAGGGTCTTTGATGAAATCGGCTACCCACTTCTCGCCGTTTTCGTGGCGAAGTAGGACGCCCGTTAGATCAGGACCGGAGCTTACTTGACCGATGACGTGGCAGCCGTTGCAGCCTCCGCGCAGGTAAGCCTTTTCGCCGTTAGACGCAGCCTCGCTCATAGGAGTGGAGAGCTCGCGGATCAGGTTATTTTTAGCGCGAAGTCCGACATCTGCGGTTTTTACTAAATACTGCCAAACTTGACCTTCCCAAAGTATCGCGCCGTTCATATCGCCGGCTTTTACCGCGGCGTCTGCCTTGGCTTTGGTTTCAGGAATTTTGCCGTATTGATCCAGCGCGTCATCGACTAAAGCCTTGACCTTAGGATATTTCTCGTAGTTTTTCTCTTTTAAGAATTTAACGACTGATTGGATAACGTCGTCGGTGGCTTTATTCGTAGCTACTACCTTGTCGTATTCGGCTTTTAGAGCTTCTGGGCTAAGAGCTTTTAGCATAGACGCTTTAGCTGAAGTATATTTTTTATTCGGATCTTTTACATATAGATATCCAAACATCTCAAGGTGCAACGCAGAGCAGAATTCAGTGCAGTAGAAAGGAAATACGCCCTCTTTATCTGCGATGAAATTTACGCTCGCAGTCTTACCCGGCTCAAGCGACATATGCAGATCGTAATCATCAACCGTAAAGCCGTGAGTTTCGTCCTCGGCACGCTCTAAATTTGTCATATAGATCGTTACGTTATCATCCTTATTAACCTCGATGTGCTCAGGATTAATATGGCTGCGGATCGCCGTAGCATAGACTTTTACGTTTTTGCCGTCGCGCTCGATGCGTTCTTGACCCGCTAGCGTCATAGCAGGGTGCTGCTTGCCGGTGCGAGAGTTTGTTCCCATAGTATAGGTAGGTTTCGTATGAAGCTTGCTAGCTGCGATAGAAACTACGTCGTGCGGCTCGCCAAGACCGATAGGAAGATCGTAGAGCATCTCCATTTTAGGTCCTGTAATGTCGATGAGCTGGTGATTTTGCGGATGAAGCGGTCCGATAGGATTAAATCTATCGATCGAAAGCTTATCCAGTGCGATTACGTATTTGCCGACAGGCTTTGAGGATTTGCCCTCCATAGAATCAAGGTGTCCGATATTGTAGTGGACGTTGATCCTATCTAAAACCTTTAGCGTTTTGTAGTTCCATTTTACGATCTGGCTATCAACGTAAAGCGATGTATAGATTACGCCATCTTGCGAATCGAAGGTGTTATGCAAAGGTCCAAGACCAAGCTCTGCTTGTCCGTGAAGCGTCTTTTGCATATCTAAGATCGGAATTCCGTATGGATCCTTGCCTGCGTATTCTTTCTTATCAATTAGCTCTTTGATCTTTTTGAAATCATAAACGCTAGCGTGAGTATCTAGTTTGCCGCCGATGATGATATAGCGGCCATCAGGGCTAACGTCAACGCCGTGAGGAGATTTGGCTTCAGGGATCAAAAATAGCGCTCCCGCTTTTACAGCGGCATCTATCGTAACGATCCTATGTCCGTTTACAACCTTGTAGTTTTTGCTGTCTTGAGCAAGTTTTTCTAGAATTTGCCAGTTATAAACGTGCAAATAGTCGGTGTCGTTGCGGCTCATGCCAGCTTCCATCGGAGGTAGACCCTTTTCGATGCCGCCTGTGTACATTTCGGAGTTGAAGCTGTTGGTAAACGCCCAGCCGAAGCTCTCGCCCTTACCTGCGTCGCTTAGATCTTGCATATATGGAGGAAGCTCTAGAGAAAAGGATTTATTTACGTCGATTTTGCCTTTATCGTAGTCAAATTTCCATAGCGTTACCGCACCGCGATAGACCGCTTGATACTCCTCGATCGGGTGCCAGTCGTTATCGAAAGGGGCTGCGTATTGGCTGGTTTCGATGACGTATTCGGTATTAGGCGTTACGAAAGAGCCGCCGTGATCGCTTTTGATTACGGGATTTACGACTATTTGAGTAGTTTCGAAATCGGATAAATTTATAACCGCGATTCTTGGGTTTGCCTTATCGTTGATAAAGAGATAATCGCCCACATACTCGCCGTTTTTCTCGCTGAAATTTGGATGGTGAGTATCGCCCCAGTTGATCTCTTTGCCGTTAATAGAGCCCGATCTTAAGACTGCCTTGCTCTCCTCGTCAAAGCCGTATCCCTGCCAAGGCTCCGGGGTAAATACGCCGATATATTTGTAGATCCTCATCGACGGCACGCCGTAAACGAGCACCTGTCCGCTTTGACCGCCGGATGAGAAGACCATATAATCGTCCTTCCTACCGGTCGGCTGATAGGTCTTAGCCGCCGCCAAAACGTCTTTTTCGCTTAAATTTCGTTCTTTCATCACGCGCTCTAGGTCGCTATCTGCGGCACACAGGGCGCTTGCGGCGAACAAAACCGAGCCCAAAAGCACGGGTTTGAAACTTTTTAACATACTAATCCTTTCTTAGAATTTTAAAATTTTACCTGATTTGCTGACTACGAGGATGACATCCTCGTCTGCGTACATCGCTAAAAATTCGCTTTTTAAATCCACAACCTCCTTTAATCCTGCTTTTTGATTTTCGTAAATTTTATCTTTAGTAGCGATAAACTGCGTGCCGCGGGCGCACACGATGGATTTGATCCAAGAGCCCACGCTTTTGCGCTCGCCGCTTTTTAAATTTATAAAGCTCCCCTCTATATCGCCCACAAACAGCGTCCCGTCGCAGTCTGCAAGCGCAGTGGCGATAGAGCCGCTTAAATTTTTATCGCCAGTTTTGGCTGAAATTTCGCTTTGAGTTTTAAGCTCCTCGTCTTGAAATTTTGCGCCTTTGAATTCTGAGCTTTGAAATTCCGCGCTCTTTGCGCCGCCAGCTTTCGTTTCGTTTGGCTCGGAGGCTTGTGCGCTTTTTGCATTATTAAATTCCGCATCTTTAAATTTCACGCTACCAAGCTCTCCCTGCGCGGCGCGATTAGGCGCTGCATCGATGCCGCTAAATTTAGTCGCGACAATATCTACGCTAAAACAGGCTACGCCGTTCCAGCTTGCGACGCAAAGTCCGTTAGCGCCCAGACTAACGGCATTGATCCTGCCGTAATGAAACGAAATTCCGCGCAGCCCATCTGGGGCGGAATTTTTATTTAAAGATTGCCCGTTCGCGGTGGAATTCTCATCTGGGGCGTAGCCGCCATCCGCGCTGTTATCAGGGTCTTCGTCTAATCTTATTAGTTGATTCTTATCCACTACCGCGTAAATCGCGTCTTTTGCGGCATAGATCGCATCTATTTGGGCTGTGCCGCTACGCCCCGTCTTAAGCGTGCGTAAAAACTTTAGTCTATCGTTTAGTACCGCGATTTCGGCTCCGCCCCAAGCTAGATAAATTTTGCCGTTTTTAAAATTTAAAGCCGTAATTTCGTTATCGCTGTATTTTTGCGCGAACTCCACATCCCATTTAGCAGTATCAAACATCCTAAGCTCGCCGTCACTGCCGCATAAAAGCAGTCGGTGCGAGCTTGCGTCGAATGCGCCCAGACGCAGCGTGGAGTTTAGATCAAAGCTACCAGCTGTTGCCATCTGCGATAAACAAATCAAAAAGGCAATACAAAATTTTATAAAATTCATCTTAATCCGCTCTTTGCGAAATGATACTACCCCAAGGCTTAAAAATCGGTTTAAAGCTTGAGCTATAATGAAATTCTAAGATTTCTTAAAAGTTACGAAATTCTACGATATAAAAACAGCTCTAAGTAAAATTTTATTTTTCGCATTTTGCTATATAAATTCCGCTTTAAAATTATAATTTCAGTAAATTTTTATTTTAACAGATTTTTACAATTCGTAACGCTCCTTTAATTTTGTTTAAATAAAAAGTTAGTATAATCGCCAAAGTTTGTTTTAAATTTTACTGAAGGAGAAACTATGGAGTTTCTGACAAGTTTGTCTGAAAGCACTCAATTCTTTTTGCAGCTCATTATAGTCTTGGGCTGTTTGTTTTATGGTGCTAAAAAAGGTGGTATGGCGCTGGGAATTCTAGGCGGTATAGGCTTAGTGATCTTAGTGTTTGGATTTAGATTAGAGCCGGGTAAGCCGGCAGTGGACGTTATTTTAACTATCCTCGCAGTCGTCGTAGCAAGTGCAACGCTACAGGCTACGGGAGGGCTTGATGTAATGCTTCAAATAGCGGAGAAATTGCTTCGTAAGCATCCAAAGATGGTTTGTATCATTGCTCCAACTGTTGCGTGGACGCTTACAATCTTATGTGGAACGGGACACACCGTCTATACGCTGCTTCCGATCATCTATGACGTAGCTATTAAAAATGGGATTCGCCCTGAGCGCCCGATGGCTGCTTCTACGATCTCCTCGCAACTTGCTATCATCGCTAGCCCCGTTTCGGTTGCCGGCGTTTCGATGGTCGCGATCTTGCTAGGTCAAGGCGTGCATATAGAGGGCTTTAGTACGTATTTGGATCTGCTAAAACTCACTATCCCTTCTACTTTCATCGGTATGCTTGCAATCGGAACGTGGTCGATTTTTAGAGGTAAAGATCTAGATAAAGATCCGGAATTTCAAGAAAAGATCAAAGATCCAGAGCAGAAAAAATATATCTACGGCGAAAGCACGACCTTATTAGGTCAAAAGCTTCCTAGGATTAAGTGGATCTGCATGTGGATTTTCTTAGCTACTATTGCGCTAGTAGCGGTTTTGGGTTACGAAAAAAGCTTGCGCCCTGCGTGGACTAAAAATGTCCCGGGCAAATCCGTAGAGATCATCGTCGATAAAAAAACAGTCAAAAATATCACGATCAAAGATGGTCAGGTCATTTCTATGGTGGACGGCGGTAAGGTCGTCTCAAACGTCAAAGAGTCTAAGGCTAAGGATGCGACGAAATTTAATAGCGTCGAAATTTACGACAAAGATAAAAAGCTAGCTCAAAGCATCGTCGCTCAAGACGGAAATGTAGTAATTACGACAGGCGATAAGAGCGAAAGTATCGCAAATGCAAGCATTGTCGTAAAAGATACTATGAAAAAGACCACAAATTTAAATATGGTCTTAACCATTCAAATTTTCATGCTCCTAGCGGCGTCCATCATGATGATCGCTTCGGGTATTAAAGCGGGCAATATCGCTAAAAATGAAATTTTTCATAGCGGTATGATCGCGCTCGTAGCCATTTATGGAATTTCATGGATGGCGGAGACTATGTTTACCGCTCACATCGAAATGCTTAAGGCATCCCTTGGCGAGGTTGTTAAGGCCTATCCATGGACGTATGTCATCGTTTCGCTTTTAATTAGTAAATTCCTTAACTCTCAAGCGGCAGCGGTTGCTACTTTCGTACCGCTAGCGGTTAGCATCGGTATTGATCCGGGCCTTATTATTGCGTTTGCACCGGCTTGCTACGGATACTATATCCTACCTACCTATCCGAGCGATCTTGCGGCGATCCAGTTCGACCGCTCCGGCACTACGCACATCGGTAAATTTGTCATCAACCACAGCTTCATCTTCCCTGGCTTGATCGGCGTTCTTACTTCATGCGCGATGGGCTTTATCTTCGCTCATATTTACGGCTATTTATAATAGCTATATGCTCGCGAGTTCAACACTCGCGAGCTTTAAATTTCAAATCCCAGCGGCTTTTTAAAATTTTATAAAATTTTGAAATTTTAAATGCTCTAAATTTTTAAATTCTAAAGCTTTCTAAATTCCGTTCATAACCCACTCTAGGCTAATTCGTTTTAAATAAAATTTACGTTATAATCCCGCCAAATTCCACACAGGAGGCAGATATGCAAATCCTTATCGCATACGGCAAAGATGATCATCTAAATCTAGAGATAAACGAGAAAAATTTGCTCGGCGTTTTCGATCCAAACCCCGTGGCTAAATTTGACGAAACGGCGCTCATCGCAAAGGCTCTGGCAAATCCGATAAATCAAAAAAGCTTTGACGAGTTTATCGCGGGCAATGAAAAGATCGTCGTCATCGTAAACGACGGCACGAGACCTACGCCGACGGCAAAAATTTTAAAGCAAATTTATCCGAAAATCCGCGAGAAAAATAAAATTTTCATCATCGCCACCGGCTGCCACAGAGAGGGCACGCTTGATGAGTACGAGATGATCTTCGGCAAAGAAATTTACGCGGAAATCAGAGCCAAAAACGAAGTTCACGATCACGACTCCAAGCACGACGAGATGGTATTTCTAGGCGAGTCCAAAAACGGCACGCAGATGTATCTAAACAAAATCGTAGCAGAAGCCAAAAAAGTAATCGTCATAGGCTCGGTCGAGCCGCACTATTTCGCGGGCTACACGGGCGGCAGAAAGGCCTTTTTGCCTGGCACGGCGTCTTATGAGAGCATCACGCAAAACCATAAACTCGCTCTTAGCGCCGACGCGCAAGCTCTGCGCCTAGAGGGCAATCCCGTGCATGAGGATATGATCGACGCGATGAAAGTTCTTGCTCATATCGACGTTTTTTCGATCCAGACGGTGCTTGACAGCGAGCACGGCGTATATTACGCAAGCGCGGGAGACCTCAACGACAGCTTTTACGACTGCGTGAAAAAGGCCGACGAGGTCTTTTGCGTAAATATCCCGCGCAAAGCAGATATCGTGATCTCGGTCGCGCCCTATCCGATGGACGTCGATCTCTATCAAGCGCAAAAAGCCCTAGATAACGGCAAACTAGCGCTTGCTAAGGACGGGATTTTGATAATGGTCGCAAAGTGCCGCACCGGTATCGGTCCAAAGCCGTTTTTTAACCTAATGGCGTCCGCGCCGACTCCGCAAGAGGTGCTGGAAAAAATTTCAAACGAATTTCATCTAGGCTATCACAAGGCCGCCAAAATGGCCGAAATTTCGCTCTGGGCGCAGACCTGGGCGGTGAGCGAGCTTAGCGACGACGAGATGCGAGCCGTTCACCTAAAACCGTATCACGACCTACAAAAGGCCCTAGACGACGCGCTCGCGCAAAAAGGCGCGGACGCGGGGATCATCATCTTGCCGTTTGGCTCGATGACGGTGCCTAAGGCCTAGGCTTGGCTAAAATTTTATATTACGACGCGAGCTGCGGCATCAGCGGCGATATGAACTTGGCCGCGCTAGTGGAGCTTGGCGTGGATTTTGGCTATCTTTGCGCCGAGCTAGAGAAGTTAAATTTAGACGGCGAATTTGAACTCGTGCGCAAAAACGTGCTAAAAAACGGCATCGCCGCGACCAAAATCGACGTCGTACCTCTAAAATCGCAGCCCCACGCCAGAAGCTACGCGGATATTAGGCAAATTTTAGAGAGTTCAAATTTAAGCCAGAACTGCAAACAAAGAGCGGGCGCGATATTTCGCACGATCGCCGAGGCGGAGGCCAAAGTCCACGGCACGCAGATAGAGCGGGTGCATTTTCACGAGCTCGGCGCGATAGATAGTATCGTAGATGTCGCGGGCGCGGCGATCTGCCTCGAGTATCTTTTTGAAAAACTCGGCGTCTCGCGCGTAGTAAGCTCCAAAATCGAGCTTGGCGGCGGCGTAGCGATCTGCGATCACGGCGCGCTTAGCGTGCCTGCGCCCGCCGTTTGCGAAATTTTAAAAGGCGTGCCCATAAGCCTCGGACGCGCAAATTTCGAGATGACAACGCCCACGGGAGCAGCGATTTTAAAGGCTTGCGCGGACGAGTTTACGGACGGCGCGAGCATTAAAATAGAAAAGATCGGCTACGGCGCGGGGGGTAAAGATGCCGCAGATTTTGCGAACGTGCTTCGCGCGATGATCTGCGAGGCGCATTTAAGCGACGAAAGCGGCAAGTCAAATTTAGCCGCACGAGCTGGATACGGCGAGGTTTGCAAGCAAATTCTGATCTCCACGAACATCGACGATATGGATGCCGAGAGCTTCGCGCTTGCGTGCGAAATTTTGCGCGAAAACGGCGCGCTAGACGTATTTAGTCGCTCTATTTTTATGAAAAAGGGGCGCGCGGGCTTTGAGCTAAACGCGCTGTGCCGCAAGCAGGACGCGCAAAATTTAAAGGATCTGATTTTTACGCACACGACGGCGATCGGCGTTCGCGAGATAGAGGTTGCTAAAACCGAGCTAAAGCGCGAGTTTGCACGGGTGCAGACGAAATTCGGCGAGATAGGGCTTAAAATTTCGCGCGGCGAGGCTTGCGAAACGGGCGCGAGCGCGCAACAAAATTTGAACGTGGAGCAAAATTTGAATGCGCAGCAGAATTCGGACGCACGACAAAATTCCGCCGCTTCAAATTCCATCCGAGAAATTTTAAAAATCAAGCCCGAATTCGAGGACTGCAAGGCCGCGGCGCTCGCGCACGGCACGACGATCGAGCGGGTGCGAAAAGAGGCGCTGAAAATCTATGACGAAACTAGAAAAACTAAAGGCTGATCTGCGCGGGCTGGACGAACTCGCGGTCGCATTTAGCGGCGGCGCGGACAGCTCGCTGCTGCTGCGCGCGGCGCACGACGCGCTGGGTGAGCGCGCGATCGGTATAACGATCAGATCGCCCTACATGTCCTCGCGCGAGATCGCCGAAGCCGTAGAATTTGCCCGCACTTACGGCATCAGGCACGAAATTCTAGAGCTCGACGTCGCGGAGGGGATCAAAGACAATCCAGAAAACCGCTGCTATCTGTGCAAAAAGGCTGTGTTTTCGCGCCTGATCGAGCGCGCAAAGGGGCTTGGCTTTAGCCGCGTCGCAGACGGCACGAACCGAGATGATCTCGGCGAATATCGCCCTGGGCTCAAAGCAAAAGAAGAGCTTGGCGTGCTCTCGCCGCTGATAAATTTAACTAAATCAGATATCCGCGAGCTCTCGCGAGAGCTGGGCTTACCCACCGCCGAAAAGCCCGGCTACGCGTGCTTGCTAACGCGCCTGCCGCACGGGCGCGAGATCGATGAGAGCGAGCTAAATTTGATTGAAGCTGCGGAAAATCTACTCATCGCAAGCGGCTACGCAAACGTCCGCGCGCGGTGCGACCGCAAAAATATAAAGCTGCAAATGCCCTTTTCTAGCATGCGGGACTTTCTAAACGACGCTAAATTTAAAAGCGTCGTTAGGCAGCTAGTGATGCTAGGTGCTGCTGATGTAACGCTTGATCTAAAGGGGCTTAGAGAGGATATTTTGCATGAGAGAGGATGAAATTTTAGAGCTTTTCGCGGGGGTAAAAAGCGGCCGCGTGAGCGAGCAAGAAGCGCTAAAATACCTAAAAAACTACCCATACGAGGACGTGGGCTGCGCCAAGATCGACACTCAGCGCGCCCTGCGAAACGGCACGGGCGAGGTGATCTACGGCGAGGGTAAAACGGGTGATGAAATTTTGCGCATCGCAGAGGCGATCGGCGCGAGGAGGCAAAATATCCTGATCACGCGCACGAACGAGCGGGTTTTTAAGCGGGTGCGCGAGGCGCTGCCGCAGGCGGAGTTTAACGCTCGCGGCCGCGTCATCAGCGTCAAATTTAAAGAGCCAGCGCTCACGCAAAGCTACATCGCGATAGTCTCCGCAGGCACCGCCGACGGCGCGGTAGTGGAGGAGGCGTACGAAACGGCGCGATTTTTAGGCAACGACGCGCGCAAATTTAGCGACGCGGGTGTGGCGGGGCTGCACAGGCTGATCGCAAATTTAGACGAGATACGCGGCGCAAAGGTAGCCATCGCGGTGGCGGGCATGGAGGGCGCGCTAGCTAGCGTGCTAGCAGGGCTCGTGAGCGTGCCGGTAATCGCGGTGCCCACCAGCGTGGGATACGGCGCGAGCTTTGGCGGGCTGGCGGCGCTGCTAGCGATGCTAAACAGCTGCGCAAACGGCGTTAGCGTCGTAAATATCGACAACGGTTTCGGTGCTGCGTATAACGCGAGCCTGATAAATCATCTTTAAATTTACGCCCGATGCGCGGGTCAAATTTAAAAGCTAAATTTAAAAGGAAATCGTTGCGAGAGGAAAATTTAAGAGAGCAAAAGGCTGGACCAAAGGGCGCGAAAAAGCTCGCGCAAAAGGCGCAAATAAGGCAAAGCGCGAGAACTAGACTAGCGTTTTTGGCCGCGGCGGTCCTGATTTTGGCGGTAGAAATTTACATCGCGATCTGCGTAAAGG